>JAZTYU010000011.1:0-33296 GCA_045637165.1 Candidatus Enterousia sp.
ATCGCCTTGGACCGTGAACTGTCCAAATACACATTTGTATTATATGTCGAATATATCGACGTCGTGCCATTACTGGTCGCCCCATTACCACTCAACGTAATTGTTGGTTTCACCAATGATTTACACGCATAGTAATTCACATTCTGTGCCGTGCTGGTAATCGTAAATGACGTCGTCGTTGCTGCACACGGACTGGATGTTCCCCAACCGCCTGTAAACGTATATCCCGTTTGTGTCAATCCCGATGCACTTGGGAATGTGCAAGTCGTCCCATAAAAACATTTCTGGGTTGCACTGGTTGTCCCGGTCGTGCTGTTTATTGTGCCAGAACCGTCATTCTTGTTCAACGTCACCGTGCGATAACATGCACTTTGACCAACGGTCGAACTACCCGCAGATGTATAATTGTCTGGGCACTTTGCACACGAATTGCCTACACTGGCACTGGTCAAATAATAACCAGCACTACAAGACGTATATTTCTTGCTCGTTGGACATGTATAAGCGGCCGCCATCAAATTTGCGGTCCAAAACAACATAGCAAAAGTAGCCAAAAACCCCAGGAAACTGCGTTTTCTTCCCATTTTCTTCCTCTCTTTTATGTTTATCTTAGAAAATATGCCCCATACAGCACAAGTGAAAAAATTACGTTTTTTTATAAAATCAAGAAAAAAATAATTAGACAGGATTTTTTATCTCTTGCTTTTTTGAAAAATACATTTTTTTAATAAAAAATATATTTTATATTCAGCAACAAAAAAAATCCCGTCAGATGACGGGATTTCACGATTTAACAAATAAATATTATTTGTTTGCTGCCTTTTCTGCAGATGCAGCCGCCAAGTCTTCGACAATACGTGCCTTCTTGCCTGACAAACCACGCAGAAAGAACAGTTTTGCACGACGCACTTTACCAATACGAACCTTTTCAATCTTTTCGATTGCAGGGCTATACAGTGGGAACTTACGTTCTACACCGACACCGTATGATTCACGACGCACTGTAAAGGATGCATTATTTCCCATGCCGCCATCACGTGCGATAACAACACCTTCGAAAACCTGGATACGGAATTTGTCGCCGTCTTTGATTTTAACGTGAACTTTCAATGTATCCCCAGCCTTGAAGTTTGGGATTTTTTTGTCGCCCGTCAGTTTAGCAACCTGGGCAGCTTCGATTTTTTTAATAATGCTCATTTTTCATTTTCCTTTATTAAATCCGGCCGACGTTCCTTTGTTATGTCAACCGATTGTTGTTTCCGCCACCGTTCGATATTGCCGTGGTGACCGGACAGCAGGACTTCTGGGACACTTTGTCCACGCCATACTGACGGACGGGTATATAACGGCCATTCAAGCCCGCCGATTTCGAAACTTTCATTTTGGGTGGTGTCCGCACCACCGTGGACCACATTATCCATCAGACGAACGCAACTGTCAACAAAAACTTGTGCTGCAATCTCGCCCCCAGACAAGATATAATCGCCAATAGACAACTCCATTATACCATAGTGTTCAATTACACGTTCATCTATTCCCTCATATCGACCACACAACAGGGTGTATGTTGCATCTTGGTCTGCAACGAACTGATGAACCATTTTTTGATTCAATGTTGGGCCACGTGGTGAAAAATAAATAATTTTTCCTGGATTTTCAATAGAATCTAACGCCGCCCCCAGCACATCAGGACGCATAACCATACCAGCCCCGCCACCGAACTGAGTATCATCAACACTGCCATAGTTATTTATTGCAAAATCACGAATATTTACAACATTCATGGTCCAGATACCTTTTTCCAACGCCCGACCAACAACACCACCCGACAAAGTGCCGGGAAACATTTCTGGAAAGATTGTCAGAATATTAAAATGCATCTTTATTACTTTTGCTTTTGTTGTTGCAAACAAAACTCGCATATTTTCTTTGCTGTATCATATAAAACAGGTGTTTTATTTGCGATTTCACGGGGGTCGCCCAACGAACGCAAACTAACAACATCATCACCAGGTGTTTCAATTATTTTTGCAACATCTGGATTTTCTGCGACATAGCGACGAAGTTTGCACTGTGGACGTGGGGCAGGGCACGCAACAACAACCATTCCCCAAGAACTTGCAATGCTAAAATCACCATTTTTTTGTTCTTTCATTTTATTTTACCTGTATAATTTTTTTATCCATATCAACCGTTGCCCCGACAAAAGACACCATATCCCCATTGTCCAGTTCAATAATATCACCTGCACCAAAATTCTGAAAACACGAAACAGTGCCAATAACATCAGAATTACGAACAACAGAAAAGCCAATCAAATCGGCTTGATAATATTCGCCATCTGCAACAGGGGGCAGGGCATCACGCACAACAAACAATTCTGTCCCACGCAGTGTTTCCGCCGCATTTCTGTCAAGAATATTACGAATTTTTGCAATTATAACATTAGAATTTGGGACAACACGAACAAATTCAAAATCCCCAGCATTAAAACGGTTGCTATAAATTGTCAAGTTTTTGAAATCACTTGGTTTTTCTGCAAATGATTGCACGCGCACCTCTCCACGGATACCTTGGGGGGCGACAATCTTGCCAACTAAAATCAAATTTTGTTCGTTCATTATTTTATCTTTGTTTTTGTAATTGCCGAATTTTATATTCACGTAACTTTATACAATCAACAGGATTTGCAGGACACCGACCGCCCGTCAAAAAATAAACAGGTGCATTTGCCAACAATGCCTCTGACATCTGACGATAAAATTCATCAACACGTTCTGTTTCTTTGCACTCTAACTTTCTTTCGCACGGACAAGAATTTAAATAATCACACATTTTTATACCTTTATCGTGATTTCTGTGTCTCTCTATTTGCATAAGCTGCAAATCTGGCACACAATTCTGGCTTACATCTGCATTCCGTAGTGATACGATAAATATAACGAACAAAAGATCCTTTACCATCTAATATCTGACGACGTAGTTCCTTAGAAGAATAACCTGTATCGCAAACAATCTTATCGCTATGGGGACAACTATGTAATTTGACTGACATTTATCAACCTTTTTTAATTTTTATGCACCAGAAAACTGCCCGGGTTGCCCCGGGCTGTAACACTTTTAGAATAATTATTCAGCGACTGCTTCGGCTGGTGCTTCTGCTGCTGCCTTGGCTGCTTCTTCTGCAGCGGCTTTTTCTGCTGCAATTTTCGCTAACTTATCTGCCTTGTCCTTGATTTTCATTTGTGTTTTTTCAGACTGCAAATGTTTCTTTGTCTGAACAGGGATAGCCTTTGGTTTTACCAACCCTGCCTTGGCCAAGAACTTGTAAACACGGTCAGATGGCTGTGCACCTTTTGCCAACCAAGCCTTAACCTCATCCAACTTCAAAACAACACGTTTTTCACTGTCTTTTGCCTGCATTGGGTCGTATTTACCAACAACTTCCAAGACATTACCCGAATTACGTGCGTTGCGTGAATCTGTCACAACGATGTGATAATATGGACGTTTTTTTGCACCGAAACGTGCCAAACGAATAACAGTTGCCATAATTTTGCTCCTTAGTGTTTTATTAAACTGTTTTTCCCACAAAGAAAACCGCCATCAAGGACGAAACTCGTCGGATGATGTTCCACACGCATACTGCGAACTGGATAGACTATAATGGCAATCTTTTGGGATTTGCAGGGCAAATATTACACAATAAATTGAAAAAAGTCAACTGTTTAATAAAAAAAATATCTTGGTGCGGGCGAAGGGAATCGAACCCTCGTCTTCAGCTTGGGAAGCTGACGTGCTACCATTATACCACGCCCGCAAACGACGAACCGAATGATACAACAATTTGCCAACTATGTCCAGCACAATATTAAAAAAAATCCCCACCGGATAAGGTGGGGCAAACATATTATTTTCCATTCACTGGAATCTGTAATAATTGTTTAGGATAAATCAAATCAGGGTTTGTGATTGAATTACGTTCTGCGATGATACTAAACAGAACGCCACGACGCATAAAGTTGCGTGCAATAATCCACAAACAATCACCACGGCGAACTGTATAATACGTATCGTCATCACCTGTCATTTCTGGCATAACAAATTCATGCATCACTGTTGCAACGGTGCGACCATCACCATCGTGCATACGAACAGCTAATTGATATTGTTTTCCTGGAACCAAATCACCGACATCTGCACCCAATCCAAAATGCTTATGGTCCGAAACACGTGCGAATCCAAAGTATTCTCCATCCATTGCCAACGACACACGCAAACGTGGCAACCCGTCCCCGGTAATAACGATACGACCAGTATCCAGATAGTCAATTTTTGAAACAGATAAATCACCATCCCGCAACATTGCAGGTGCTTGTAATAATGTGCTGCCTGTCTTGGTCATCAGCAACGACACAGAATTTTGTGCACCGGCCTCGGACACATAAACAAACACCTTGTCAGATGATTTTACTTCTGGTTCTGCCCCCAACAATGCGATTGTGTAATTGCCCGGGTTCCATACATTGACCGGTGCATAGACAAATTCGCCTGCATAATCTGTGCGTTCCGTTGCAACAATTTTATTATTCACCATAATTGAAATATTCTGATGTGGCAGCCAACGTCCTGCTATAACAATACTGCCGTTTTTTTCAATACGAACAATATCAAATTCTGGCACTGTGATATCTTTAACTTTTTGCACTACTGGTTCTGGCACCGCTGGCACAACGACAACACGTGGTTGCACAGTGCCACGAATAAACATAACCCAAATTGCAATAAAGATTACAATCAACGCACATAACACAGGAAACCAATACGCACGCAACCCGGTCTTACGATTTCTGGCATCTTCTACATCTGCCTTTTCCACAGATTGATTTTCCTTGTTTTTATCCGATGGACGTGCAAACAAATTTAACTTTTTCAAGAACCCACGTGTATATTCACGACGATTTTCCAACCAGTCATTTTGCTGTGCAATCGCATCATTTATCATATCGTCTGTTGAACGTTTTGTTTTACCCATATTGTTTTTTGACATACCAGAAACTCCTGAACACTGATTTTTTATTTAAGACTAGACAAATTATTCCAAATAATATTTCTTTGTCAATTTAATTATGATATAATTACCCAGAAAAACACAAGGATTACAATGAAAAAGATAGGAATCATCACAACAGGCGGCGATTGCAGTGGTCTAAACACCGCAATTCAGCGAATAATGCACGGTGCCACACTACGTGGCTGGGAGGTTTACGGAATACTTGACGGCACAGACGGTTTGTCTGTTTCCCCACCAGCGGCAATCAAACTAACCGATATGATGTTGCCAATTGAAAACGCCCGCCTAGCAGGCAGTTTTCTGCACAACGGCCGCACACATGCACTAAACTTTGAAACCGCTGCAGAAACAGGCCGATTGGATACTTTTAATAAAAAAATCCGTAAATCATTACAAGCACTGGACCTAGACGCATTGATTTTAATTGGTGGCAATGGCAGTTTATCATTGGCCTGGACAAATCGTTCTTTATATCGTGATTTACAACTAGTATGCATACCAAAAACAATCGACTTGGACATTCCACTGACCGAACGCACAATCGGATTCGATACCGCCGTCCAACAACTAACTTCTTTTTGCGACCAACTAATGCTTACAGCACGCAGTCATCATCGTTGGTTTGTTGTCCAGGCAATGGGCCGTGATTGTGGGCAACTGGCATTAAATGCAGGCGTTGCAGTCGGTGCATCTGCGATTTTAATACCTGAAATTAAATTTGATGTCAACAAACTGATATCACACATCAACAGTTCTAGCACAGATTATGGTATTATCATCGTTTCCGAAGGCATTTCATTACGTGGCCATTCTGGGCGACCAGCGGATATGATATCACGCAAACTAACCGCTGCCGGCATCGTAAATCGCACAGCATTCCCAGAACACACCCAACGGGCAGGGGACACCACCGCCACGGACCGCATCCTTGCAACACGCTTTGCAGACTGTGCATTAAATGCGATCGAAAACGGCGAAACCTATGTTATGACCGCCCTGGAATGTGGCGACGTTCACACAGTTGCATTATCATCTGTAATTGACAATGGCGAATGTGTTTCGGACCCTAAAATTCCAGAATTAAAAACATCTAACGCCTATGTTTCATCTGACGACCCGTTGTTAGAAATTGCAAACAACCTTGGGATATACATTGGCGAAACTAAATAAAAAGCAAACAAAAAACGGGCAAATGCCCGTTTAATTTTTATTATTTTGTTGTTTGTAAATACGACTGCAATACCTTGCACTTTACGATATTGCAAAAATCCGGATTTGTATCTACTGCTCTTAAATGAACCACTTTATTACAGATGTTTCCTGTATGTGCACAAACCCTTGTTCCATTTGGTTGCAACCGAGAAATATTATACTTTGGTGCATTTGGCTTTTTTGCTGTCATCTTGCTTAACTGTTGCATTTTTTCAACCAGCACAACCAAATCACGCACAGTTTTACAATTCATTATATCTTCGTGCAAGATAATACCCTCTTGCAGTCCCAATGAATCTTCCAATTCAACCCCAATCTCTGCACGATCAATTGAATCCAGGGCCAAATCATTTATCAAATTTAATTCTGGCGTAATTGTCATACCTTTTGAATATTTTTCCAAAACACTACGCACTTTATTATATATCATTTATAATTTCCTTTTTGTTAGCCTACTTATTCTTGCACAAATACCGAATAAGTCAACAAAAATCTAAATCAAAAAAATCCCCCAGATGGGGGATTCCCAGAAAAATTCACTTTTTCTTATTTTTTCTCAGAAAAATCTGCATCGACTGTGCCGTCATCATTTTTCTTTTCGCCAGCATCAGCATTTGCCTGTTGTTCGGCCTGTGCCGCCTTATAGACTGCCTCGCCCAACTTCATTGCTTTTTCTGACAACGCATCTGTTTTCTGTTTCAAAGATTCCGCAGTCGCATCGGCCTTGGCCAATTCATCAGCCAATTCTTTCTTCGCATCTTCGATTGATTTCTTTTCATCTTCACTAATCTTATCACCGTGTTCTTTCAGTGATTTTTCGATGCTAAAGATTGCTGTTTCTGCGGTATTCTTTGCTTCTGCCAATTCACGCTTTAACTTATCCGCTTCGGCATTAACCGCGGCTTCATCAACCATACGTTTGATTTCATCTTCTGACAGACCGCCATCAGATTTAATTGAAATCGCCTGTTCTTTACCTGTTCCTTTATCCTTGGCAGACACATGAACAATACCATTTGCGTCAATATCAAAAGAAACTTCAATCTGTGGCATGCCACGTGGGGCAGGGGCAATTCCTTCCAGATTAAACTGACCCAACAACTTGTTGTCCGCTGCCATATCACGTTCACCCTGGAACACACGAATTGTCACAGCCGACTGGTTATCTTCGGCAGTGCTAAATACCTGCGATTTTTTCGTTGGAATTGTTGTGTTGCGGTCAATCAATCGTGTGAACACGCCGCCCAACGTTTCAATTCCCAATGACAATGGGGTTACGTCCAGCAACAAAACATCCTTGACATCGCCCTTTAACACACCTCCTTGGATTGCAGCCCCCATACCAACGACTTCGTCTGGGTTTACACCTTTATGTGGTTCACGACCAAAGAATTCTTTTACTGTTTCTGCAACCTTTGGCATACGTGTCTGACCACCAACCAAGATAACTTCGTTAATCTGTGATTTATCCAGCCCCGCATCTTTCAACGCCTTTTTACAAGGTTCGATTGTGCGTTCAATCAAATCTGCAACCAAAGATTCCAACTTTGCACGTGTCAACGTTGTGTTAAAGTGCTTTGGTCCTGTTGCATCAGCTGTCAAATAAGGCAAATTGATATCTGTTGATGTCTTAGACGACAATTCAATTTTTGCCTTTTCCGCTGCTTCTTTCAAACGTTGCAACGCCAATTTATCACCTGACAAATCAATCCCAGACTGTGCTTTGAATTCTGCGATTAAGTGTTCCAAAATACGTGCGTCAAAGTCAGAACCACCCAACGCAGTATCTCCATTTGTTGATTTTACTTCGAATACCCCATCAACAATTTCCAAGATAGAAACGTCAAACGTTCCACCGCCCAAGTCATAAACAGCGATAACACCGTCTTTACCCTTATCCAAACCATAGGCCAACGCAGCAGCTGTTGGTTCATTAACGATACGCAACACGTTCAACCCTGCGATACGACCTGCATCTTTGGTTGCCTGACGTTGTGAATCATTAAAATATGCCGGCACAGTGATAACCGCATCTGTAACAGTTTCACCTAAATAGCTTTCTGCATCTTTCTTTAACTTTGCCAGAATCATCGCAGAAATCTGTGAAGGTGCATATTTCTTACCTTCCATTTCAACCCATGCATCACCATTTTCACCTGCGACAATTTTATATGGCACACGTGCTGCAATTTCTTTTACTGCTGGGCTGTCGAAACGCAATCCCATTAAACGTTTAATTTCATAGATTGTATTTTCAGGATTTGTCACAGCCTGGTTTTTTGCGGTGATACCGACCAACTGTTCGCCACCTGTTGTCAACGCAACCACTGATGGAGTTGTTCGTTGGCCTTCTGAATTTTCGATAATTTTTGGGTCGCTGCCGTCCATAAAGGCCATAGCAGAATTAGTTGTTCCCAAATCGATACCTAATACTTTTCCCATATTTTTCACTCCTTAAATTTTTCGCTTACACACCATATAGTTAAACAGAAAACGATTTCAAGTGGCAACAGTCATATTTTCCTTGATAAAAACACAACAAAAAACCGCCCGATTGGGCGGTTGATAACCTAACCATACCAAGATTATTTCTTAGACGCTGCCATTGCTGCGGCCTTGGCTTTTTCGTCTTCTTCCATTGGCATTTTACCACCGATAATAGCGAACGCCAATTCAGCCTGATGCAAGCCCAATTCAACACCCTCTGGCAATACCAAATCAGTTCCGTGAACCACGTCACCGATTGTCAAGTTTGCCAAATCGATAATGATTTTTTCTGGGATAACATCAACCAAACCACGCAAAGCAACCTTACGAACAGCAAAGTTCAAAGTTCCACCCAACTTCAATCCCTTTGAAATTTCAGCGTTGATAACTTCGACTGGCACAACAACGTTTACAGGCTTTTTAACATCGATACGCTTAAAGTCCGCGTGAATTGCTGCATCTGACACTGGATGATATTGCACATCCATCAACATAGCGTCTTCTGTGCCTTCATTTGTCTTAATTTGGAACAATTTAGTCCGCAAACCTGGTGTTTTCAGCAACATTTCGAATTCACGACCGTTCAATTCGATTGCGATTGGGGCCTTCTTTTCCCCGTAAATAACAGCAGGGATATTTTTGTTATTGCGGATGCTACGTGCGGCCCCCTTGCCAGCAACGTTGCGAATTTCTGCATTTAAGTTAATTGCCATTTTTTATCCTTTTATAGCATTAGTTCATATTTTCACAGCCTCCAAGGGTGCTGTGCAGGTGCAATTATTACTCAAAACAAATGAAAAATCAAGGTTTTTTATTTCCAATCGCTTGGGATCATCCCCCAGTCAGCCAGTCCTGTATCATCAGAATACATTTTACCGACTTGCACTGATGTTGCACTTGGCCAAACTTCATAGAAATATTGCCCACCGGTCTTGGCAGATTCACCAGTCATTGAATAGTTTCGATAGAACATTTCTGTAAACATCTGCGTTTGTGGATTACCCGTCAGCACGCCAAAAACCCCATCCTCTATTCCTGTTAAATTCGAGCAATTATAAAAAGTTCTAAAAAACATTTGTGGTGCAACATCACCAGAAATTCCTGCAAACAACCCAGCTGGCAACTGTCCAGTCAACCCTGTGCACCCAGCAAATGTATTATAAAACATTTTTTCCTCAGGCCTGCCACTAATTTCTGCAAACAACATTGCCCCTATACTTCCCGTCAACCCATAGCACATATTAAACGTTCCTTCGAACATACGTTTTACAGGTTGCCCACGAATACCCACAAATAAATCATCAGGGATTTGCCCTTGCAACCCATTACAACCATAAAAAGTATTTCCGAACATTAGTTCCTGCGGTTCACCATCAAACACACCAAACAATGCGTTTGGGATACTTCCCACTAAACCTTTACACCCAGAAAATGTTGCATTATACATACGTTGTGCAGGTGCACCTGAAATCCGTGAAAACAATGCCCCTGCTATTCCTGTCAACCCAGTGCAACCTGAAAATGTCGAATGAAACATATCACGTGCTGGTGGTCCATAAATTCCTGCAAACAACCCCACCGGAATATCCCCACTTAGCCCTGAACAATTTTCAAAAGTTCTATAGAACAGCCCCTCTGTTGGATTACCAACAATTCCTGAAAATAAATCTTTTGGTATATGTCCGCTCAACTGCGTTGCACCATAAAACAATCCATAGAACATATTTTTTGACGGGGCACCATTTATTCCTGAAAACAACCCTGGTGGAATAGTGCCTGTTAAATTAGGGGTATTTCCAAATGTATAATAAAACTTTGGCTGTGTTCCATTTGCCAACGTTGAAAAGACCTGACCCAGACTGCCTGAAATTCCAGCGATATTTTGATTATTATTAAAACTAATTGCGGCAACATTTCCACCGTTATTATAGGCTGTCGCCTTGCCGTCCATCTCGATTGTATATTCGCCAGGAATATCATAGGTATGGGAATACAAGGTTTCATTTGTGTCATTTTTTTCGATAACTTCTTCTTTTCCATCCCCCCAATTTACATAAAACCTCCCTTTTGCAGAAATCATAAACTGAAATTCAGATGTTGACTCTGTTGTTGTCAACATAAATGGGAATCCAATAAATTTAATCAACGAATTGACGGCCTGTTGCGCAGCGACCGTATCCACCGCAGCCAATGTTGCATATTCTGTTTCCCCGTAATTTGACGACGGCCAACCATTTAATTTTTTATTCGCAACGTCAATTGCAGTCAACAGATATTTCATATTTGCCGCCACTGATTTGTCGGTCAAGTTTTCATTAAACGGCACAATTATATTCCACTTTTGTTGGATTAAATTATGAACATAATCAACATTGACAATCTGTGCAGTATTCCCCACAGTTGCAAACAAAATCCCAAAGATAGCAACAAGCAATCGTTTCATCATCTAATCCGCTGGGGGCAGTGGTGGGGTTGGCACATTAAATGTCCCCGACACAGTATATTCCCCAGCCATAACCTGTTTGGCATCGGGTGATATATCAACACGTGTTTCAACGGCCGTGCTGACATACGACGTAGAAGCCAGGTCTGCATACGCAGTCCCTGTCATAATCGCACAAACAATCAGCACCAAACGCCTCATCGACCCTCGTTTTATCCCTCAAACAGCGTTGAACACACAGCAAAAACAGGTCTAGTATAAAAATACCAAACCCAGCCACCAAAGCAACGGTGGCAAAAACCTAGTCCATTCAACACATTAACTTCCTTTCCTTGAAGTTCTCTCTACGATTATAGAAAAAAACATAAAAACAGCACAACAACAAAATGAAAAAAACAACAAAATCACTGCAAGTTAAATCTTACGTAAGATTAGGAAATTGGCACGTCCATATGTCTTATCACGCAAGACCTCCCATTTTTCCTCATCTGGTGCAACGGCGTTTCCAACTTCCTGTTCCCAGATTAAAATTGTTCCAGACCTTGCCACCCGTCCCAAACGTGTCACCAAACTGCGTCCCAGATTTGCCTGGTCGTATGGCGAGTCCAAAAATATTAAATCTGCATCAGCCCCATACTTTTCCGCACCGGCAACGGCATCCATCTGAACAACAGTTACCCGACTACCGACAGCAAGCACTGCCAAATTATCTCGCACGGTTTTAATTGACGACGGTGCAACATCTGTCAAAACAACCTTTGCCCCCGGCCACCGTGACAGACACTCAACCCCAAACGCACCACTGCCGGCAAACGCATCCCACACCACCAACGAATTACCATCTTCGACGATTCCGGCGTCCAGCATATTAAACAACGCAATTCTGGCCCGATTTTGTGTCGGACGTGCATCCGGCGGCAGGCGCAATTTACGCCCCCGAAATTGACCTGAAATAATTTGCAATTTTGAATCCATACGTTAAAGTATAAATTATGAAATTTATGAATCAAGCCTTTGTTTGTGCAAAACACGCATTTGACCACGACGACGTTCCGATTGGGGCGGTAATTGTCCATGACGGCAAAATAATTGCCCGTGGCGAAAACCAGGTGCAAAAAAAGCACAACCCAACACTACACGCAGAAATCGTTGCAATTAACCGTGCCTGCAAAAAACTGGGGCAAAAATTCCTAGACAACTGCGACATTTATGTCACACTTGAACCGTGTGCTATGTGTGCGACGGCAATTTCATTTGCCCGTATGAAAAACATATACTTTGCGGCCCGGGACGAAAAGGGCGGCGGCATAACATCAAATGCCCGTATTTATGACACCGACCACCACCTGTGGAAACCAAACGTCGAACAATTATCAGAATACGCCGACGAATCCGCCCGTTTGTTAAAAGACTTCTTTGCAATTCGTCGCAAAAAATAATGCGCCATCTGGCGCACTATTTATACCAAGGACTTTCCTGTCATCTCTGACGGTTGTTTTATCCCCAGCAACTTTAACACAGTTGGTGCAACATCTGCCAAGCCACCATCTCGTATTTCTGGGGCATTTTCGGCAACCAAAACAACATTCACAGGATTTACAGTATGTGCAGTCCACGGCACATTATTCTTTTCATCCCACAGTTTTTCAGCATTCCCGTGGTCTGCTGTAATCAACAACGTTCCACCCAATTCCAATACCGCTGGAGCCAAACGTGCTAATTGAGAATCCAAGACTTCCATTGCACGAATTGCCGCACTTTCATTTCCTGTATGACCAACCATATCGCCATTTGCATAGTTCAAAATTACAACATCATATTGCCCCAGCAATGGCAACAAAGCATCTGTAATTTCCACGGCGGACATTTCTGGTTTCAAATCAAACGTTGCGACATCCGGCGATGAAATTAAAACCTTTTTACCATTTTCAAAGTCTATATTTCTTTCCGCATCAAAGAAATAAGTCACGTGATTATACTTTTCTGTTTCTGCGATACGCAACTGGGACAAACCGTTTTCCGCCAACACATCCCCCAGTGTATTTACGACAGCAACATCAGGCAACAGTGCAGGGCACAATTCGTTTAATCCTTCGCCATATTGTGAAAAGCACAAAATCTTGGCATTTGTCTTTAATATTTCACGCATAATCTGACGTGCACGGTCGCTACGATAATTTCCGAACAAGAACCCATCATTTGGACGAATTGCCACATCACCATCAATAACAGTTGGATAAATAAATTCATCTGTTTCACCACGTGCATATGCATCTTGTAATGCCTCATCAATTGTTTTTGCCACATATTTAGATTTTGCATTTGCGATTGCATCAATTGCGATTTGTGTTCTATCCATATTCTGATTACGGTCCATTGCATAATAACGTCCCGACAACGTGCCAAAAAAGGCCTGACCTGATTTCAATTCATCTGCCAATTCTGACTTAATCATCCCAATATATTTTTCCGCAGACTGGGGCAGGGTATCACGCCCATCGGCAATAAAGTGAATACACACCCGCAACCCCGCACTTAAAACATATTTAACAATTACCAATATATCGTTTACATCTGCATGAACACGTCCATCTGACATCAATCCTGCGATATGGACAATACCATTTTTACTTTTCACAGACGCAATAAAATCCTGCAAAGGCTGATTTTCGTCCCAGTTTTCAATTTGAAACCGTCGCAAGAACTGATTTACAACCCGTCCTGCACCGATTGTTATATGTCCAACCTCGGAATTTCCCATTGTTCCATCAGGCAATCCGACCGCCACACCACTGGCATTTAATTCGGCGTGCGGATATTTTTGCAATAAACTGTTCCAAAAAGGCATCTTAGCCAACGCCACCGCATTATGATTTATATCAGGGTTTATACCGACCCCATCCATTATACACAAAACCAACGGTTTCTTCATTTTTTCTTCCCCTTTATTACCTTAATCGTGGCTATCATAGCCGTTTTTTAATTGCAAAATCAAAAGAAAAATTGTATAAAATACAGCATTAGGAAACACATCTTACCGGGGGACAAAGAAAATGAGTGGAAAACCTTTCGCACCAACCGCAGTTGACGAACACATTGGCCAGCGTTTACAACTACGCCGTGTTATGATGGGGCTTTCACAAAAAGACTTATCAAACATCTGTGGTGTATCATTTCAACAGATTCAGAAATACGAATGTGCATCAAATCGCATATCTGCATCACGTCTGTTTGAAATCAGTGCCGCATTAGAAACCCCGATATCATTTTTCTTTTCCGGTCTGCCTGGCCATATTGAACGTGAACCACGCAACGGCCACCTGCCCAAGAATCGTGTTTGCGACCATGGCACATCGGACCCATTATCCAAAAACGAATCATTACAGTTGATAAATCTGTATTGGAAATTACAATCTGACGAACAGCGTGAAATTGTGATGCGTCTGTTAAAGACCCTTGCCGGCCAGGAATAGTCCTGTTCTGCTATCGTTTTTTATTTCTGTTCTTTTTTTACCCTTTGTCATTCCTGCAAAGACATGAACACCATCATCTTGTCATTACACGGCATCCCCGCACCCCCTTTTTTGTCATTCCTGCGAAGGCAGGAATAGGGCAAAAACAACCAACCTTTCCACAAGCAAAATCAACAACAAACCAAACCCCACAAAAACAAAAAATCCCCCAAACGGGGGACCTTTCTAATAAATCAAATCTATTCTGATACTTTACCACCATTTTCAACACACTTACGGTACTCTTCTGGTGTTAAAACTGTCCAGCATTGATTTTCCAAATTCTGACCTGAATTCTTTGTTTTACCCTTACCGTATTGCAAATCCGTCTTGGAATATGCTGCTGCAGATTCACATTCACCAGAATTCTGATTAAAAAACTGACCCGTTTCGCACTTTACACACGTTCCATTACTTTTACTTTGACCACCCTTGATGCCAGTTGCACAATCAATACAGGTCACATCCCCAGCAGCCTTAAACGCCTTACCCGATTCACGACAATAAAACCGGGCACAATCCTCACCAGAGGTATCCATTGTATGAATTGCACTATCAAACAATGCCCCATCCCAACCATCACAAAATTCCATTTGTGCTTCTTCCAAGGTGCCTTGAACCTCTAACATATCCGCTGTCGCCAAAACACAGTCCGTATCAGTTGTATTTGGGGTGTATCCCTCTGCACACAACAACTTTTGCTTTCCATCTGGAAATATCCCCAATGTTCTAACCCATGAATGATTGCCGCTATTGGTTTGTGCATAACACTCCAAATAAACAGGTGTTGCAACAATGCCATGCTCTTTAAAAGCAACGCCCCCCAGCATAACATATGCCTTTCTTACATTATTGGAACATTCAGCACTTCCTTTCTCTTTGTTTTTACACGACCATGAAAAACTGTCACGAAAAAAAACAACCGAACTTATTTTATCATTTTTATCCTTGCCTGACTGTTTCATCGTCACCCCTGAAAACAAACCATCCGCCCTTGTATTGGTCGGCGTATTCATACCCGACAAAACCGACTTCTGTGGTCCACAATTTGTTCCCGTATAACCCTTTTCGCAAAACCAAGCACATTTTGATTTGCTATATCCTGTTGGTTCAAACCCACGCAACCATGCACCACCATTACCATGCTTATTTGCACACTGCAATTGATACGGACAAAAATAACCACCATGCTCTACCACCTGTTCAGCGACCAATGCAACAACAGCCCATTCATCAGCATACGTCCCGTGTTTTCCACCTTTCTTCAGTGCACCATCAATAATAAAATCACCAATTGCAGAGCTAAAATTTACCTTGGAACTACCCAGTTTCAAATATCCCATATTCCAACGCTCGCTAGATTCAATACTATCATCCTTAACCTTTCCTGCACCAATTCCAGGTTCAACAGTATATTCCCCCCCCATCCACGCTTTTGCATGGATGGTATCAACCTTTGCAATTGCCGAATTCAATTCCATCAGCAAACAAGATAACACACCAAAAACCATATAATTTTTTTTCATTTTAATTACCCCGTTTAGTTTGCTTTTTCCGCTACAACATAGCAAATTCCATTTTCATAATAACCATTGCCCATCAATTTACACTGTGCCTCAAACCAGGAATCACTGAACGTGCACTCATCTCGGTCCAGGTTATACGATGCAACTGTCAAAGGTTCTTCATCTTCGCCATCCTTGGCGGCATTTGAATTATACGCCAAACATGAAACACGGGTTGAATTTTCTGCACACTTTCCAAATGTCATGCTTTCTGATTCCGACTTTCCCGCATAAAATGTCGAATAAAATACACTCAACGGTTTAGAATTTCCATACCCATCCATCCCCTGATTCAACCAATATCCATCCAAATTCAAACATTCTTCACGCAACTGATATGACAATTCTTCCTGGACTTCATCAATAAACTTTTGAACCTGGGTCTTGGTCTGCACAGGCAACGCATCAAACGTTCTGGCTGCTGCATCTATCGTTGGGTCGCTGCAGTTATCCACCGCAAACTTTGCAACCATTTTTGCAAAATTATTACCAATATCATTTGTTCCCGACGTCTGACTTATATTACCCAATTCGTTAACATTACCCATTGTCAAGGTGCGACAACGCCATGGATATCCCATTTCACCAGTTGTTGGTGTGCACAAATCCTTGACATAGGCATCCAATGCTGTTTCACAACTTTCTGCAACACGCACATTATCAACAGTATCAACAAATGCTAACAACGCAGCCAATCCACAATTTTCAGGATTTGTAATTTTTCCATTGTCTACATTGCATCCCTGTCCACCACTATACAACGCCGCACAGGCCGTCACTTTTTCCTGACACATTGATTTAGCGGCGTAAACTGACAACGCCCCAGCTGCCTTGGCTGTTGTTGTATCAAAATCCTTTAATGCACCTGATTGCGTATCATAACATTCCGCCATTGTGTTAACACAGCTCATTTTAACTTCTTCGATTAAATCATCCTGTGCCTGGGAAATTTCAATCAATGCACTGCGTTTAAATTCAGTCCAAACATCCTCTGCTATATCACGGCATGAATCCAATGCCGTATTTGCAAACATTTTTTTTGAATCCAAGAACGTATCATAATTTGAATTTGCATCCAACAAATCAGTAACTTCAGCTCCTCCTGTCAAATTTATCTGTTCCGCTAATTGGAACAAGGTTGGCGAATAAATTACCTCACCCGTATCTGGACGAACATACTTACCCGAATAATCCAAACACCGGTTATAATTTGCACCACAGGCAACATCATTCGTCATTGCAGTTCTGACCTTGGCCAAACAGTCATTAACATCCTGTGAATTATGTGCACGATATTCTTCCAGACGTGCCTGACGCAAGATTTTTTCGGCCTGACGAACAGTATTCAAAACCGACTCGCGCTTTGAATTCAGGCTTTTTTCATACGCATTACAATCCTGGGTTATCATAATACCATATGCACTGCTGGCCATATTTAATGTCGACTTGTTATCGCAACTGTCCGAAATCATCTGCAAGCATTGTTTGTTTGACGCATTATACAAATCCGCCCCTTCCAGTGTTGTCAAATCAACCCCCGTTCCCGAATCGAATATCGACGTTCCATCACCATCGCCCCAAACATCACCAATATCTGTTGAAAAATCCAGCGACATTACCCCCATTGACAATGTCGAATCCTGGCGATTCGGTTTTCTTTTTCCCGATAACAAATCACCAATTTCATTCAAAATACTTTGTGCACCACTGGTGTCATTTTTAATTGCCGCTTCACCAATCGTTGCCGAATACATCGCACTAACTTCGGCTGCTGTTTTATCAACAGCATTCAAATTATTATCTTCGAATTTCTGCAACAAAACCTTGGCCTCGTCCAATGCTTCTTCGGTATCACGAAAATCAATAAAGCGTTCACTACAATAACAACGACGATATGTATCACTGGCCGCTGCACAAAACTGGTCCATACAGGTCGCATACGCATCACGACACGCTGAATACCCACTACCAATTTTTGAAACATCCGAAAAGACCGCTGTCGCACGTGATTGTGTTGCCGCACGGGACAAACCATATTTTGAAACATTTGATGAACTACGTGGACTGCTTAACATACCTGCATTGCCTGCAACACGTGCAACCGTTGCAGAACGAACCGGACTGGCACCTTGCACAGTTCCTGACCGAACAACGGTGTTTTGACGTGCCGCACTGCGTGCAGTTGATGCAGTCTTGGCATTTGTGGCACTTCGTCCCACCAAACCAGAATTCTGACGCACAGCACTGCGTCCAACAATATTAGCATTATCCCCATCACCACGAACAACTGTCCGCCCATCATTTCGTTGGGGCACAACATCAACACCCATTGCACTGCGTGGATTTGGGGCCTGAGCCGCCACCGCTGTTGACACGCCCAAAACAGCCGTCAACAAAGCATAAAAACTAACAAAATTTGTCCAAGAACGTTTCAATTTAATTTCTCTCTTTGCTTGATTTTACCATTTTTCCACAATCTAAATCAACACCTAATTACACTTAAATACAGAATCTTCGAATTTTTTACACAAATCCATCACCGCCTTGTATTCATCCGTTCCGACTCCTAACTTTTCAACCAAAATCCGTCTGGTATTTTGCACTGTTTCAATCAATTCAGAACAATTTGACCGCCGCTCAATCGCCGACAGATTCAGCAAAGCCGAAACGATATCCTGATTTTGTGAATTTAATCTGTGCATTATCACGCCTTTTGTTTATGCAATCTTTTTGACCCCACGCAGGTGTGCTGACCTGGCCCGTGGATTATTTTCAATCTCTGCCACATCAGGCAAGGCAGTTTTTATCAATTCAAACGGTGCTGATTCCACGACTGGCAACCGTGGGTCGCCAGGTACTATCGTCCAATCACGAAATATCGATTTTACAATTCTATCTTCCAGCGAATGGAAACTGACACAAATACATTTGCCCCCCACAACCAACAAATCTGGCACCGCTGCCAACGCCGTCTCTAATTCCTCCATTTCATCATTTACCGCAATCCGCAAAGCCTGAAAAACAGGGGCTATATCCTTTGGATTAAAAATCAAATCACGCAATTCAAATGTTGTCTGGGGCAACGCTTGTTTCATTGCATTGGCCAACACGGCGGCTTTCTTTACATCGCCATATTTTTTCAATATTTGGGTCAATTCTGCAACACTTGACTGTTCAATCAGTTCTGCAGCCGTCATTCCGACTTGTGCCATACGCATATCCAACGGTCCATCTGCCCGAAAAGAAAACCCTCGTTCCCTTACATCGATTTGCATTGAAGAAATCCCCAAATCAAACACAATTGCATCAACAGTTCTGTCCAGATTTGCAATATTAGAAAACGCAACTGGCATAAACTCAAACTGTCCTGGAAAATCTTTTCTAAAATCATCAAGATATCGCAACGCATTTGGGTCACGGTCAAACGCAATGACATTTGCCCCACGTTCCAGGAATGCCCGCGAATATCCACCAGCACCGAACGTGCAATCAACGATTGTTTTGCCCTGAATATCACCCAACGCATCTAAAACCGCCCCCAACAAAACAGGAATATGCTCAACCGCCATATTATTCTACCTCTACCTTTAATCCCAACGCCACCAAATCCGCCACAGTCGTATTCCCAAGTTCGACTCCACCAGGCAAGGCAACTGTCGCCGTCTTTTCTGCACCATGCAACACCAATTCCACACGGGTATAACCACGTGGCAACGCAATAATAGCCTTTTTTACATCCTGCAAAACCGCCTGGTCACGAATATCCAACGTAATTTTCTTGGCAATTTTTGCAACCCACTGTGTCAACGGCACAATAGAATCAACAAATACTGAAACCCTGTCATCACGACAAGATGTTTTTCCTGAAATCAAAACCACATTTTCATTTGTCAAAACCTGGGCAAATTCAATCGCAGAATCCCCAAACGCCACCGCATCAATATTCCCCGAACTATCAGACGCATTGATTGTTATCATTTCCTTACCCGTCTTGGTCCGTCGCCGTCCAAAAGAATTGACATTTACAGCAATCTGCACAGACTTTCTGTCGCCCATCGCCGCCAATGTCGCACTAGTTGCCAGATTTGCACGTTGAATCAAATGCTTATACTGGTCCAACGGATGTGCAGAAATATAAAAACCCAACGCAGACAATTCATTTTCCAACTTTTGTCCAAACGTCCACGGTTCTGTCTTGGGCAAATTTTTATGTAATCTGTCTTCGGCCACATCGTCTTCAACGGTATTTGCAAACAGCGACAACATATTCGCACCATCTTTTGACTTTGCCGCATACGACAAAATCGCATCAGCATTCATATAAATCGCCGCTCGATTTGATTCTAATGAATCCAGCACACCAGTTTTGGCAAAGGCTTCCAAAATACGTTTGTTCATAAATGGTGCACACCGCTTGGCAAAATCGGTCAGATTCTTGAACTTTCCATTTTTATTACGTTCTGCAACGATTGCATCTGTGGCAACTGTTCCAACCCCTTTCAAGGCTGCCAACCCATAAACAATCTTGCCGTCAACAACCGTAAACAATGATTCACTTTGATTGATATCTGGCGATATGATTTGAATACCAAAATTAGTCTTGGCGTCATCAACAAATATCGCCAACTGATCGGTATCATTCAAATTACTAGACATCGATGCCGCCAAAAATTCTGGCGTATAGTTCGCTTTCAGATACGCACACTGATTTGCAACAATGGAATACGCAATCGCATGCGACTTATTAAATGCATACTTTGCAAATTCCTTAAACTTTTCCCACAAATCTTTTGCTGTTGCCCGGTCCAAGGTTTCTTCTTTTTCGCACCCCTCATAGAATTTACCTTCTAATTCGTTCAACATTTCAATCAGCTTTTTACCCATTGCCTTACGCACGTTGTCTGATTGACCACGGGTAAAGCCTGCCAACGCACGGGTCAACTGCATCACCTGTTCCTGATAAACGATAATTCCGTATGTTTCTTTCAAGATAGGTTCTGCCTTTGGGTGAACGTATTCAATATTTTCTTCGCCATGCATACGTGCGATAAACTGTGGAATAAACGCAATCGGCCCCGGACGATTCAATGCATTCAATGCCGAAATTTCCAAGAAACTGGTCGGATGCATTTTACGCAAGGTCTGCTGAACAAACGGGGCATCGAATTGGAATATACCTTCCGTCAATCCTTGTTGCCACAATTTCATTGTTTTTTCGTCATCAGTTGGAATCTGGTCCAGGTCAATATTGATTCCACGTGTTTGTTGAATCAAACGCACAGCATACTTTAACACCACCAGCGTTTCCAAACCTAAAAAGTCAAATTTAATCAAACCCGATTTTTCCAAATACTTTCCGTCAAACTGACACGACGGCAACGGGTTAGCAGGGTCACGATAAACTGGTGCAATCTTGGTTGTTGGTCTGTCCCCAATAACTACACCACATGCGTGCTGTCCCAGATTTCGCAAACTTCCTTCCAATTCTTCTGCGACTGTCACCACTTTGTTCAAGTCTTCATCATTATTCAAAATATCTTGAATTTCTGGCGACATCCCAACCGCTTCTTTCAAGGTCTTGGCATCTTGCGGAATCAGTTTTGACAATCTGTCCGACTTGGAATAGGGCATACCATACACACGACCAATATCACGAATTGCACCACGTGCCTGCAATGAACCAAATGTGATAATACGACACACTGAATCATGTCCATATTTATCACAAACGTATGCCAGCACACGCTCAATCCCTGTTGGTTCAAAGTCAACGTCAAAGTCGGGCATAGAAATACGGTCAGGATTCAAGAAACGTTCAAACAGCAACCCATACTTTAACGGGTCAACATTCGTAATACCCAACGCCCACGCCACAATAGACCCAGCCCCAGACCCACGACCAGGTCCTGTCAAAACATCATTATTTCTGCACCAATCGATATAGTCCGCAACAATTAAGAAATATCCAGGGAATCCCATACCAATAATAACCCCCAGTTCAAATTCCGCCTGGTCATAGTATGGTTGCGTATCTGTAATACCGTGCTGTTCCAATCTGCGTTTCAAGCCGTTCATTGTATTATCACGCAGCATCTGACATTCTGTCTCTAAATCATCACCAAATCGTGGCAACAATGGCTTTTCATGGACATTCACCATAAACCCACAACGCTGTGCGATAACAACAGTATTTTCTATAGCCTCGGGCAGGTCTGAAAATATTTCTGCCATCTGTTCATACGACTTAAAAAACTGTTCTGATGATTTTCTTGGTCGTTCTGGGTCAATAACCTTGGTCTGTCCCAACACACACCCCAATGCATCTGCCGCCTCATAATCAGAATCTGCCGCAAAGCAAACATCATTGGTCGCAACGATTGGGATATTTAATTCCTGTGCAATCTTCAAAAAGCCAGGTTCTGTTTTAATTTCTTCTTCCAGACCATGTCGCTGAATTTCAATATAGAATCTGTCCCCGAACAAATCCAGCAACTGCTGTGCATACTGCTTGGCCAAATCATCTTGCCCATTCAAGATTGCCATACCAACAGGCCCCAAATGAGCACCCGACAAACAAACAACACCATCACTATGCGATTTCAGTTCATCAAATGACACATATGCCCCCAAGTGATGATTTTCGCCACGCATATACATCACACGATTTAATTCACACAGATTCAAATAGCCCGTATGATTTTGTGCCAACAAAACAACCTTGGACAAAGAACTCGAACGCAAAATTTTTGGGTCTGCATTATGGTGATTTAGCGTCAATTCAACACCGATAATTGGTTGCAATTTATTCTTGGGCATAACATCAGAAAACTCTGCACATCCGGACATTAAATTAGTATCCGTCAACGCACAGGCAAACATATCTGCCGCCTGGCACAATTTTGGAATTTGTTTAATTGTCAGCGTGCTTGCCCCCACAGAAAACCGTGAATGCGTTCGCAAATGAATAAATTGCCCCATAACCCCTTTCCTTTAACAAAAAAAAATCAATTCGAACAAAAATAAATTTTCTCAACCACAAACATCAATAAATTGCACTAAAAATTTAGTGCAATTTACCACAACAATGCTTGAACTTTAACCCAGAGCCACACGGGCAGGGTGCATTACGACGATTTTCCGCACTCATCTGTGGATTTAATTCTTCGTCATGCTTTGCCCGCTGTGCTTCTGTTGCTGCAACATCTTCACGGGTCAATTCCATACGACAAACATATGACACAGACAAAATCTTGAAATTATTGACTGTATTTTTGAACAAATCCAATGCTTCACGTTTGTATTCATACAAAGGATTTTTCTGTGCATATCCACGCAGACCAATAGCACTTTGCAAATAATCCATCTGTTGCAAATGTCTTTTCCACACAGTATCCAACGCCCCTAACATCATCTGACGAGATGCCATCCGCATCAATTCAGGGCCATACTTTTCCGCCTGTTTGTTATATCTGGTATTCGCCAGATTCAACAAAGTTTCATATGCCTTACGTTCTGTGATTTGTTCATCTGTTTTCCATTTTTCAATATCTGTGATATCCAACGCAAATGCACGTATCATCGCATTGCGAATACCATTCACATTCCAATCAGCCGGCATTGCCTTTTCAGGGATATTTGTTTCACAGATAATTTCGACCACATCAGCAATCATTTCACGTGCCAGCGGTTCCAAGTCTTCTGAAACCATCAAATCATCACGTTGTTTGTAAATAACTGTTCGTTGTTCATTTGCAACATCATCATATTTCAACAGTTCTTTACGGGCCTCGAAATAGCGTGCCTCAACACGTTTCTGTGCCTTTTCTAACGCTTTGGTAATCCATGGATGGGTAATTGCTTCACCTGTTTTCAAACCTAACGTTGTCAACATGCCCTGCAAACGTGCTGCCCCAAAGATACGCATTAAATCATCATCTAATGCCAAAAAGAACTTTGAATCACCTGGGTCTCCCTGACGACCTGAACGACCACGTAATTGGTTATCAATACGTCTTGATTCATGACGTTCTGTT
The DNA here is from genome assembly GCA_045637165.1 of Candidatus Enterousia sp. Classification (GTDB taxonomy): domain Bacteria; phylum Pseudomonadota; class Alphaproteobacteria; order Rs-D84; family Rs-D84; genus Enterousia. Next base: position 24,327 of record JAZTYU010000011.1, read on the forward strand.
CCGATTACATACAATCCACCTGCATCCAGAACTTGCTTTTTGTTCGCCTCAATTCTGACATAGATTTCTTTTTTCTTTTCTGCGAAATCTGGTGCCTCTGGGTCCAACGCTGCAATCAATTCTTCTGCATTACCGCCTAATTTAATATCAGTTCCACGACCTGCCATATTTGTTGCAATTGTAACCGAACCTGGTGCACCAGCCTGTGCAACAATTTTTGCTTCGGATTCATGCTGTTTGGCGTTCAAGACAGCAGGATTGATTCCCAGTTTTTTACGAACAATCGCCGCCAATTCTTCTGACTTTTCAATAGAAACAGTCCCAACCAGCACAGGTTGCTTGCGTTCCATACACTCTGCAATCTGTTTCAAGATTGCGTCATATTTTTCATCTTTGTTTCTATAAATTTCATCGTGATGGTCAACACGTGCGACCGGACGATTTGTTGGGATTGAAACCACACGCAACTTATAGATTTCTTCAAATTCAGCCGCTTCCGTCATCGCAGTCCCCGTCATACCCGACAAAGATGGATACAAACGGAACAAATTCTGATAAGAAATACTTGAAACAGTCTGATTTTCTGGCTGAACTTTTACATGTTCTTTGGCTTCGATTGCCTGATGCAATCCTTTGCCAAAGCGACGACCACTCATCACACGCCCTGTAAATTCATCAACAATCAGGATTTCACCATCACGAACGACATAATTGACATTCAACTGATACAAATGGTGTGCCAACAAAGACTGTTGAATATGCATAACCAACGCTGCATTTTCCGCAGAATACAGGTTGTCGCCAACCAGCAATCCCGCATCTTTTAACAAGCGTGTTGCAGTATCCACACCTGATTCCGTCAACGTCACATGACGGTCTTTTTCGTCTTTCTTGAAATCATTTTCTGTAAATTGTGCTACAACGGAATCAACCTTCGCATATAACTCACTTGTATCTTCGGCTGGTCCTGAAATAATCAGCGGTGTTCGTGCTTCGTCGATTAAGATACTATCGACTTCATCAACAATCGCATAAAAGAACGGACGCAACACCTGTTGTTTCTTGGTGAACTTCATATTATCACGCAGATAATCAAATCCCAACTCTGAATTTGTCACGTATGTGATATCACATGCGTATGCTGCACGTCTTTCTTCATCTGTCATATCATGCTGAATAATACCGACACTCATTCCCAAGAACTTATAAATTTCCCCCATCCAGGCGGCATCACGTGATGCCAGATAATCATTGACTGTAATCAGATGGGCCCCTTTACCGTGCAAGGCTTTCAAGAACATCGCCAACGTTGCGACCAGTGTTTTACCTTCACCAGTTTTCATTTCTGCAATTTGCCCATTGGTCAAGACCATACCACCAATCAACTGAACATTAAAGTGGCGTAACCCAATCGTTCTGACCGACGCTTCACGCACCAACGCAAAGGCGTCTGGCAAAATATCTTTTTCTTTTGCCCCGGCTTTTAACTTTTCACGTAATTCGACTGTTTGCTGACGCAATTCATCATCAGTCATTGCGTGATACTTTGGTTCCAGATCATTGATAATCGAAACTGTCTTATCATAACTTTTAACCAATCGGTCATTTGCAGACCCTAATAACATACCAAAAATATTTTTCATACCCTTTTTCCTTATTTTATCACGAAATTTATAGCAATTTTGCGTCTTTCGGTCAAGATACTTTATGATATAATAACAAACTAACAAATAAACAAGTAGAAATCACAAAAAAATATGGTAGAATAGGCTTGAAATGGACAGAGTAGGGGGAAAACATGCAGCCGATTAAGAATTTAAACACATCTGAGATAACCAGCGACGTATTTGTAATTGCCCCGACCCAGATTGAATATATCTCTCGCCTATTTGGCAACACCGTTGCCGACACAATGAACATGCGTCCATTTGCGTCAAAAATCCGCCAAATTGCAGAACAAGCCCTGCGTCATGCTCTGTCATCTGCCCGCACAATGGGTGAAAAATAAATTTTCTTCTTTGTTTTACATAATAAATTTTGTCATTCCTGCACGGGCAGGAACAGGGAAAACCTAACCCATATTCTTCACAAAAAAACTTGTCATTCCTGCACGGGCAGGAATAGGGAATCACAATCCCCCCAAAAAAAATCCCCCAAACGGGGGATTTTTACTACTGCCAGTCATTAACAACCGCATACTTGGTGCCGCCATTATTGACCTTTAACGCACCTGTTCTTGTTGTGCTTAACGCACCAAAGAACGTTGTATCGCCAATCTTGACACGCAACGACGGTGTTGTTCGTGCGGCACTACGCAGATAAACCGTGCTGCCACCATAATGCAACTTGCGTCCACAGTCTTCCGCTTCATTCGCTGCAGTTCCATAACCAATCGTTGTCAACCCGGTTGCACAGGCTGTTCTGGTCAAACTGTCATCTGCTGACCAATAACCAGCTCCTGCATTCGTGCACACATTAGCGAACAAGTCTGTCAAAGTCTTATTACTTGTATACTGTGTCGCTGTCGAACTGTTATTAAATGTAGCATTGTAATACCCACCATTACATTTCAATGCAGTTCTATTTACCCAACATGTCTTTGACGTTCCATCAACACCATACGTATCTGCACCACTATCAACGTAGCACGAATACGATGACATTGTTCCATCATCCAACGTCTTGGCCTTAAAGGTCGCATTACATCCCGCACGTGTTGTCTGATCACCTGCTTTACCATTTGTATTCCAGTAAGCATACGATACAACATCTGATGTATTATTCGTTGCTGCTGGACATGGCGTGCATGACGACTGCTTTGTATTCGCGGCATACGTTGCCCCCGTGCATGCTGTTTGACTTGTAGCTGCCGAACCGCCTACATAGTATCCAGCCGACGCATCAACACAAGATGTTTTACCCGTGCTTGGCTGATATGTTCCTGGGCTACATGCTGTGCGTCCCTGAACACTTGTGCTATACGAATATGTCTTGGCTGCACTTGGGCAATAGTATCCAGCTGTGCAATCTGAACATGCCGTTGCCTTGGCTGGAACATACTGACCAATTGCACACGCAATGTTGCTAATCAACTGACATGCTGCACTGGTCGTTGTCGCTGTGCCACCAACCTTGCCATCTACGGTATATCCTGCCGAACACGCACAGGTTGTTGACGTATTACCTGCCGACGTTGAAGAATTCGCCCCACAACTTGAACAAGTATTTGTGTATCCTGTTGCGGTCTTGGCTGTATAATATGTATTTGCATTACACGCCGTCACCTTACACAAATTAGTCACAGAATTTGCGCTCCAACTTGGGGTTGCCCACGAATATGCACCTGTTGCGTTTGCGCAAGTGGCATCACAACTGGTCTTACCTGTGCCAGACGTCGTCTTACCTGCACCACACGCCGTGCAGGCACTTTTACCCGTTGCATTGGTATATGACCCCGTCGCACACGCTGTCTGTGTCGTCGCACCTGCCGGACTATAATATCCTGCATCTGTCAGTCCACAAACCTTGCCCTTCATACAATCTACACCCTTACAACCTGCATAATTTCCTGCTGCCGACCATTCTGTTGCCTCAGTAATAACAGAATAGTATCCGCCAGCACACTCTGTCGGTGCATACGCCTGACAACTACTGTTTGTTCCACCATATGTGCCATCTGTTGCATTATAATAACACAATGTTCTAAATGTCGCCGTATCATCAGAATCACTGAACATCGCATAACATCCATTAATTTTATTATGGATATTATTAGACCACCATCCATAATACGATGTCACACGATTAGCCAAGGTGCCTGTTACCGCCGGACATTCTGAACACGACGTTGCCCCCGCATCAGAATACAACAGACGTCCATTTGCCCCTGTGCCAGTTGAACAACTACCACAAGAATATCCTGACAAACACGCACCCGTTGCACTGGTTCCGCCACCACTTGAATAATACCCTGCTGTCACCTTGCCGGTGCGTCCCTGAACCGCAGAAGCGTTATAATTATACGTCGCCTTAGATGCACAGTAATATCCCCCCGTGCAGGCACTACACGCCGACGCACCAGCCGCCAACATATAACCTGCATCACACGAAATCTTACAATCTGTTATCACATCAGATCCCGCATCAGATGACATACTGCCTGGACAATCTGTCGCCACTGTTGCACTTGCGGCACAATACGACCCAGCCGGACAGATTGTGCAACTTGTTGCTGTGGTGCTTGCATAATATCCTGCCTTTGACTTCAACTGACTTACCAGTGTTGTAGAACCCCAACCCGACGAACTTGCCACTTTCTTGACACTTCCGCTTGCACAGTTAACCGGCGTCTGACTAACCACACAGTCTGAAACATCGTCCCAACCCGTGCCAGTCGCCTTACTCCACACAACACCACCAACAGCATCTGGAACGGCTGGACACGCACCACATGATGATGTCTGACCATAATTAACGGTATGTGCTGCCTTGTATGTCCAATTCGTACAGGTGCCTAATGTTGCACTATTTTGTGTCCCGACATACTGACCACCTGGAACACTAATCTTACAACCACTTTCTGCACTGGCTGCCGCACCATCGTCATAACCACTTGGGCAACTGTTACAGGTTGATGTGCCACCATAGTATACTGTATGCGCTGCTCTGTATGTACCTGTGCCGCATGCCGTCGCACTGGCGTCGTTCGCTGTTTTCACATACTTCGCCGCCGCAACACTCATATAACAGTCTGCTGCCGCATCAGATCCTGCCGCACTCGCACCATAACCCGATGGACAGGTCTTTTGTTCGCCACCTGTGCAGTATGTTCCACTTGTGCATTGTGCCTGACCTGTTCTGGTTGTTGTTGTGCCGCCTGTTGTATAATATCCAGTCGATACTGTCGAACAACTTGCCGCACCAGCAGCCGAGTATTTATTTACCGCACCACACGCCGCACAAGACGATGTAGATCCATACGCAACTGTATGTGATGCCTTATATGTTCCGGCCGCACATGTATCCCAGTTGCTGCTGTTATCTCCAGCTGTGCCAATATATTTACCAGCACTTACTGTAATTATACATGACGCAGATCCCGCATGGCTCGTTGCAGATGTCCCACTGTTCTTATAGTCTGTTGGACAGCTCGAACAACTGCTTGACCCTGAAGTCGAGTATTGGTTCTCTCCACATACCGCAGGACACGCTGAACTTGCACTGGTCCCATAACATCCTGCAGTGATGCTTAAACAATCCGACGATGCATCAGACCCCGCAGAACTATATTTTCCGGCTCCACAAGCATTTTGCGTTGCAGATGTTGAACCTTCTGGGCAATAATATCCCGCCGTGCACTGACCACTACAAGTGCTGGCTGTTTGTCCCGTTGCACTACCATAACGACCACCTGCACACTTACCACTACACGCCGATGTGGACAATCCAGTTGTCGAACCATATGTTCCCTTTGGACACGCCTGGGACGCTGCTGTTCCACCCGTGCAGTAATTACCCTTGGCACAGATTGTGCAAGTCGCATTTGCTTTACCATTATTAGCAATATAATATCCCGGATCTGCCGTGACAGAATACGTTGTCGCAGGCCACGCACTACCACTATATGTGACGGTATTTGTTGTCACACTGGCACAACCGTCAATTTCCTTACTTGGTGCAGTATATTTACAATCTGTCGATGCATCTGACCCAGCGGCTGATGTATATGAACCGCCACTGACAGACACGCCTGTTAATGCACTACACGCCTGACGTGTTGTTGTTCCACCCGGACAGTAATAGTTCGCTGTGCAGGTTGAACACGTCGTGTTTGCACCACTGCCTGTCACATAGGCACCTGGATCTGCCTTAAAGGTCGCTGACACAGTTGCCGTCGCCCAGGTTGTAGCACTAGCACCGATTTGCTTTAATTGACCTGATTCACAAAGACTGTTGACCGCTGTCGCCGCCTTGGTCTGATAGCAATCGGTATAACTATCCCAACCTGTGCCAGTTGCACGTGTCCAACCAGATGTCTGTGCAGGGCAGGCCGTGCAACTGGTTGCACTTCCACCAGCACTGAAGACCGCACCACTACACTGTGTACAGGTCGTATTTGCACCCGTACCACTTACAATAGAACCCGCTTTCGCCTGGAATGCAGTTGAAACACTTGCCGTTCCCCACGCAGTCGTGCTGGTTGCATTTTTCTTTAACTGTCCTGCACTACAATATGTGCTTACATTTGTTGCAGCCCGTGTTTCAAAGCAACTTGTCACTGCGCTCCAACCTGTGCCGGTTCCTTGTGTCCAATTTGTTTCTGCCGATGGGCAATTCTTCTGAACACCACCTTCGCAGTATGTTGAACCGCTACATTGCGTCCGACCTGTGCAGTTATTTCCACTGGAATTACAGCCAGTTGTAAAATACCCAGTTCCAACATCAGAACAAGAACTTGCCCCCGCCGCACTATACTTGGTCCGTCCAGAACAGGCTGTGCAACTATTCGTGCTGCCCAATGCCAGGGAAGCAGACGCCCGTGCGGTTCCCGCCGCACAACTTGCCGGGACTGCAGACAATACAACCAATTCACCCGTCGCTGTTGAAACACTTTGTGTCTTGATATCAATCGGCCCCATAACGGTTGTCCACGTTGAATTATCGGTTGACACCGCAATCGTCACATCGCTATATGTGCGACCATCTGTATAAAGGGCAAACTTCAAACTGCCTAACGACTGTGACGCCCCCATATCCCAAACCATCGTGCCTGATGCATAATTACCTATTGCCCAACTGCCATCGGTTGCCGCTGTCATATTCGAACCTGACACACCGCCCTTACCAGACAACAGGTTTGTCCCCGTGCCATCTGCTGATGCAAAGGCCTGAATTTCAACCACGTGTGAACCTGCATTCGCCGTAGAACCCGCCGTTGTCACCTTGACATAGCGTGCGCTAATTGTTGTTGCCGGCACATATTTACCACCTGCAATTGTCTGCGTGCAATCAGACTTTGCGTCGTGTCCACTGGCTGACGTGCTACTTGACGTATAACCCGCCATACAATAGTTAACTAACGACACCTGGCCATAATTAGTTGTTGTTGCACCACTAAACCAGGCGCCCGCAGGACTTGTGCAAGTCGCATTTGCTGCCGCCACACGTGTTCCTGCGGCACACGATATCTGACACTGTGATGCCGATGTCTTGTTGCTTGCAGTATTTGCGGTATAACCACTCGGACAATTCGAACAACTTGCCGCACCCGCCGCAGAATAGGTTGTGCTCGTGCAACTACTACGTCCTTGGTTTGTGGCACTACTGCTGTAATAGAAATTACCACCTGGGCAATAATATCCCGCCGTGCACGTTGTTGTGCTGGTGCTGGATGCACTGGCCAAATAAACTTTTGAAGCCAATTCAATATAGCAATCTGTTGCTGCATCTGAACCAGCCGCACTCTTGGTATATAATTTACCCCCAAGCGTATTACACGCTGTCTGTGAAGCAGCTCCTTGTGGACAGTAATATCCAGCAGAGCACGCTGTCCGTCCACCTGTGCTGTCATAATACACTTTTACACTACCTGGACAATATCCACCGCCCGCACAAGTCACCTGACCTGATTTTTTCGTCGCAACATAGTTCCCAGACGTCGTCGTCCCATAGCACGACGTATTTGCGGTTGCCCCTGCTACAGATGTTGTATAGAAACTACCCAATGATGTGCAAGCATATGAACCATATGTTTCCGCATATGTCCCACTACTACATTTTGGCACAGTTGCACCTGGACAATAACTATTCGCAGGACACTTTGCCGCCGTCTTATACAACATATTATTTGTAGTTGTATTACAATACGTGCTGCTATAACGTTCCGTGAAATAATATCCTGCCTTAACCGCTGTTGAATAGCGACCACCATTATCAGAATCATAACGACCTGTTGACGAATTATACTTTACAGATTCAATCGTGAAATTCGCACACGGTGTAGAAACCGTATAAACCGACGGACAGCTGGTTATTGCGGTCAATCCTGTATTACTCCATGACTGCCAACTGGCACTAGTCAATGACGAATTCGATGTTGTTGCCGTTGGACATGCAGTCGTCAACCACCCCATTTCTGACAAAGTTTCCTTATACGTAGAACTTGTCGGGTCTGGGCAAGAATTACGTCCACCTGTATTTGGATAATACAACGTCGCAGCTGGGCAATAATACTTAGCTTCACAAGTTGTCTGTGCCGTATCTGTCGAAGCCGCTAAATACTTCCCAGCCGTTGTTGTGAAATAACAATCATTTTCTGAATCAGACCCGGCTGCACTATTTATATACAGTCCGCCACCCAAACTCGAACAGCTCTTTGGGCAAGATGAAGTTGCTCCCGCAGAATCCGCATAACACCCCGCACTTACGTTTGTGCAACTTGTCGCTGTACTGCCATCTGTCCCTTGATATGTTCCTGCCGCACACTGGGCACATGCAGGTGCTGATGTATTCGTCGCACTTACACGATAACCCTTAGACGCTTTCGCAGTATAATAACTGCTACCCCATGCACTACCACTATACGATACTGTGTTCGCTGTTACACTTGAACATCCAGTCGCTGTCTTTGACGGTGCAACATAACGGCATGCCGTATTTGCACTACGTGGCGTCACAGAACTATATGTTCCACCAGTCACTGCAGGTGCAGTCAATGCATTACAATTATTTGGACATGCTGTTGTCGCACTAGCACCACCATAACAACCATCGCTTACCGTTGAACACGAACTTGCACCACCCGTAGAATATGTCCCAGCCGCACAGCTAGCCGGGCACGCACTGGATGCACTGGTGCCATAGCAACCCGCGTTAATATTGCTGCATGTTGCAGAACCGGCCGCAGACCATTTACCACCACCACAGGCACTACATGTTGTGTTGTCGCCACTGCCACTTACACCATAGCCA
>JAZTYU010000012.1:0-1541 GCA_045637165.1 Candidatus Enterousia sp.
GGCAGGGTTCGACCCACGAACCAGTACAGATTCTGTGGCAATACGTGAACAATGCTTGCGTGATGCAGGGGTCGAAGATATACGTATATGGTCGACGGATGTTGCAACAAACGTTCGTTGTACAGTTGCAGAAACGTATGAGGCGGATAAAAATGCAGCGATTGCATATCGTGACGCAAAAGGTGGCGAATGTATCGTAAAGCAGTGTAATGCTGGATTTACGTTGGAATATGGCAAATGCGTGTCGTCTGCCATTGATTGTAAGTCTGAAATAAGACATGCAACCGTGGCAACACGTACGGTATCTGATGGTAAAATGAATACATGTTATGTTTCAGAATGTGAAGAAAATTGGACGCCGAATGAAAATAAAACTGCGTGCGTGGGTGTGACGCGTGAATGTTCTGCATCTGAATTAAATGCAGTTGGTGCCTTGTCTGGTACGACAACATATGGTGAAGATGGTTGGGGGCCGTGTGTGTCAGATTCTGTGTGCACAGATGGGAAAGTTGCGTATAATAATACCTGTCTGCCATTGGTTGAAACATGTTGGCTTGCCAATGCAGATAGATCGGAACAGGAATACATTGGGAATGGTAAATATGGTCCTTGTAATGCAGTTCAGTGTCGGGAAGGTTATGGTTTGCTTGAAAATGGAACTGGGACGACAACGTGTGCTGCGATGAGTATTTCGTGTGATTGTGTTGTAGATAGGAATGCAGAAACGTGTGCGAAATATCTTATGTTGGGAAGTTATGGCGAATGTAAAGTGGCAACGTGTAAAGAAGGCTTTACGCTAGATAATTTAAATAGGAGATGTGTAAATGATGATTTTACGCCTTCTACACCTGGTGTCGGCGGGGGGGACATAACGCCGACATGTTCGTCTGGTCTATATTTAAATAGTTCTGATGAGTGTGTTGGTGTTAGTGAACTGACCAAAGATGAATGTGAAGCAAACAACCTTGTCTATTATGGTGGCGTCTGTCAAACCCCTGTCGCTTGTCCCACTGGAACATATTGGGCTTTTGAAAATGTGCAATGCGAATCAGCCGACAATTTAAGCGAAGTCTCTTGCAAGGCACATAATTTGAATTGGTCTGATGGTTATTGTACTGAATAAAAATTCCCACCGTACGGTGGGAATTTTCGTTTTCTGGGGGAACTTAAAAAACTCTTTGTCATCCCGTGGCTGGACCACGGGATCCAGGTGTATGCCGAATCAATTGCATAGACCAAAGTATAAAAAAGAATACATGACCTGGGTTCCTTGGTCAAGCCAAGGAATGACAACTTTTTATCAAAAAAGTTGTTTTGGATTGGTGATTTGTTTTCTGGGAACTTAAAAAATCCCCTTGTCACTCCTGCGCAGGCAGGGGTGGGACTAAGTAGTGTGAGCAACGCGAACCAGAATGTATGAAATTCGAACATAAAATAATATTGTGAAAAATTTTATAGACCCTGTTCCTGCCTGGTATCACCCACAAAAATTTTCAATTTTTGCGGGACCCGAAGCAGGAATGACAAAACCTTTTAGGTTT
>JAZTYU010000013.1:0-1215 GCA_045637165.1 Candidatus Enterousia sp.
TGTATTGGTCGGCACAATTAAGCGACCGATGGATTTCGTTGATGTGTGGCTGGTGTACAGTAATATAAAAATTAGCAAACTAAAACCACAGGCAAGTGAAGTCCAAGCGGTTAAGTGGGCAACACTGGCCGAGATTCAGCACATGCAACACGACAATGAATTTATCCCGTCTGTTGTTCCAGGATTCAATATGGTTTTGAATTATCAGAAAATGGCAAATCCCACGCCAGTCAATGCACGAGATTTCCTTGGCAAAAGCGTCAATGTACAAATGGACCGACCCCTGGGCAGCAAACATCCAAAGCATGGCTTTACGTATGAAGTGAACTATGGATTTATACCAAACACCATATCGGGCGATGGTGAAGAATTAGACGCATACGTATTGGGTGTAGATATGCCGTTGGCAACCTTTACCGGAAAATGCATTGCGATTATTCATCGCACAAATGACAACGATGATAAACTAATTGTTGTGCCAGATGGACAAAATCCAACAAACGAATATATTGAACAAAAAACTGCTTTCCAAGAACAGTGGTTCAAGCATACGATTGTAAGATAACAAAGAAGGGGCAAAGTCATGCGAACACAAACAACAAGCAGATGTTTAATTGTGCAAGGTGATAGCATCGTTTTATGCAATCACTTGGCAGGCGGTTATTATTTCTTGCCTGGTGGCGGATTGGAAATTGGCGAAACATTGAATCAATGCATTACACGTGAACTGAATGAAGAAATGGGTGTTGCAGAATCTGACATCACTATTCACGATGGCATCTTATTGGCTATTGAAAATCAGGGCTATGATTCCAATGGAAATTTCCTGTACGGGATTGAAGTTGTTAAACGCGTGGACATCAATACAGATGACATCAGCAGCAAAGAGGATTTGATTGGCTTTGAAAAAGTGAAAATTTCTGACTTAAAGGACACAAAACTGGTGCCTGTTGCTATAAAAAATTGGGTTATTGAAATGCTAAATGACGAAGCACAGTAATAAATACATGGTATATGGCGTGAAATAATGAACCGTTGGACTTTTGATAATGATGAATTGTTTGAGTTGGTACGCAATGGGCGCAAACGTGGAACCTGTGGCCGGAATTCTGACGAAGAACCAATGGCAAAAATTGGTGATGTTCCGGAAATCTATAATAGTCGTCGCGAAACAATACGAATTCAAATTACAACCGTTCGAAAGTGTAGGTTTTG
>JAZTYU010000014.1:0-12266 GCA_045637165.1 Candidatus Enterousia sp.
TTCAATCGTTCTTCAATAATCTCAGTTTCCGCCATTGCAGGCATAATCACCAATGCTGGCAAAAAACTGCAGATCTTCAACAAATCCGCCAAATGTTTTGTATTGGACATGAGCTCTCCTTTTCTAAAAACAAATTCCTGGAAAATACAGATAAATAATTCATAGCACATCAGAATAAATAATCAATAAACTTATTCTTTTATTCCTATCCCTATCTAATAAAAAAATGCCCCCAAAAAGGGAACATTTGAATCTTGGTTGGGGCAGCTGGATTCGAACCAACACTGACGGAGTCAGAGTCCGGTGTTCTACCATTAAACTATGCCCCAATGCGTCGCAAATTATAAAACTTTTTATTTTCCAATGCAAGCAGAAATTTTTTTCGCATAAAAACACATAAAAATATGATAAAATACCAGTTATGCAAATATCAATCGACACGATTTACGAATTTCATAAAATCAGAACCAGTGCACACATAAATTGCCTGAATTATTTTGCAGGCCTGTTGGGATATCACTTTCCCGAACATGATAACGACAAAATGTCTGGCCCAATGCAAACCGCATACGCATTCAGAATTTATTTCCGCTATCACCCCGAATATAATATCCCAAAAGCCAACCTGGAACTGTTCCGACAAATGCACGCCGAACATCACCGCATGCAACCACATCACTTGGAACACTATTGCGACGTCAGTGAAATCAACGACATAACACTTGTCGAAATGGTATGTGATTGGCACAGTGCCAGTTTTGAACAACGCTTTATCACCCACGAAGACAAACATGACTATACCGTCCAAAAATACTTTGACAATGTTATCTTGAACAATCCCAAATACAACTGGTCATCACACCAAATTGATTTGATAAATAACCTGATTCAATTCTTGGACACCTATGCCAACCATGATGCTATTATGGAATTTTGGCGACCCGTGCTAAACGCTTAAAATCCCCTGGCAATGCTTCCTATTGCCCTGCCCCACCAAAACATAAATAATTCTGTCAAAGGGGGAAACAAAATGAAGCGTTTACTATTTTTATCCACACTAACCATGTGCCTCGCACTGATTCAATCATCAAACGCCTGCACAGGCATCACATTAAAATCACAAGACAACTCAACCGTTGTTGCCCGAACAATGGACTGGTCAGGTTCTGAAAACAACAATATGTATGTCATTGTTCCACGTGGGCATGCTGCCCAATCATTACTGCCAGACGGCACAATGAACGGCCTGTCATTCATATCACTTTACGGATATGCTGGCATTGCAACCGAACAGCCTGAATTTATAATCGACGGCACAAACGAAGCCGGTCTGTCTGCTGCCTTGTTTTATTTTCCAAACTATGGCAGTTATGAACCATATAACGAAGCCGACAAAGACATATCCCTGGCAGATTTCCAGGTTGTATCCTGGATATTATCACGTTTTTCCACCATTGACCAGGTCAAAGCGGCCATCAATGATGTCCGTATCATAAACGTTGATCCAAATGCCGGCACGGTCCATTGGCGAATAACCGAACCCAATGGTCGCCAAGTTGTCTTGGAAATTGTAAATGGCATTCCAAACTTTTACGAAAACGAAGTCGGCGTCCTGACCAATTCCCCAGGATTCCAATGGCAACTAACGAACCTGAACAACTATGTAAACCTGCATCCTGGTGGTGCTGGCCCAACCGAGTTCGGTCCAATTAAACTGCGTTCATTTGGATCTGGCTCTGGCTTCTTGGGCTTGCCTGGCGACTTTACACCGCCATCACGCTTTGTCCGTGCTGCATTCTTAAAAACCTACTCTTTACAGCAAGATAACGCATACAACACAGTTCAACAAGCCTTTCATATCCTAAACAACTTTGATGTCCCCCTAGGCGTTCAGTTTGCAGTAGGTACCGCCCCGAACAATATGCCTTCGGCCACCCAGTGGACCATTGCCACAGACCTGAAAAATATGGTTATATACTATCACACGATGTATAACCGCACAGTTCGCAGTCTGGACATGAAAGAGATAAATTTTGCATCTGTTCCGTTCCAATATCACTCGCTGGACACGGCCAAGAAGCAAACGATAGTTCCTGTCAAAATAGACTAAATATTCCCCGCACCTGCGGGGATTTTTTTATCCAATAAAAACTTGCAAAAATCATAAAGTTATATATAATTACACTGATTTTGTGGGTGGGCACAGAATCAATCCGACTAACCCCACAAGTCCTCGCTTTAAAAAACAAAGATTTAGCGACGGCAAACTTTGATGAATATTTTCTTATGAAAGATTTATCCAAAGATTTATTTAATCCATTATCTGGCGAAGATTTTGTCCAGATGTTTAACACAAACTATGGCACTCAGGAAACTCTGCAAGGCTATGCAACCAAAGGCACAGTCAAAGATATCCGTGGTGATTTCGCAATGGTTGACGTTGGCTTGAAATCCGAAGGCCGTGTTCCATTAAAAGAATTTGGTGCATCTGTGCCTGCGATTGGCGATATCATCGACGTTTTTGTTGAACGTTATGAATCTCGTGAAGGCACAGCAGTTCTGTCATACACCAAGGCACGTGCAGAAAAAGCATGGAAAGACCTGGAAAAGACAGTTGCCGAAGGTATCGACCCCGAAGGAACAATTATCGACGTTGTCCGTGGTGGCTTTACAGTTGACATCAATGGCGTATTTGCATTTATGCCATCGTCTCAGGTTGACCACAAACCAATCCGTGATGCAAAATCTTTGATTGGCTTAAAAGACAAATTCCGTGTTCTGAAAATGGACGCATTGCGCACAAACGCAATTGTATCACGCCGTGCAATCCAGTCTGACACAATCGCTGCTGCACAACGTGAAGCGATGAAGAACATTTCATTGGGTACGGTCCTAGAAGGAACTGTTAAAAACATCACAGATTATGGTGTATTCGTTGATTTGGGCGGCATTGACGGCTTGTTGCACGTCACAGACCTGTCGTGGAAGCGTGTTAACCACCCACGTGAATTGGTTCATGTTGGCGAAAAGATTCAGGTCAAGGTTATCCAATTCGACCCAGAATCACATCGTATCTCATTGGGCATGAAACAGTTGGAAGAAGACCCATGGGAAACAGCATCACGTGCATTTAACGTTGGCGACACAGTTTCTGGCAAGGTATCATCTTTGACAGATTACGGTGCATTCATCGACCTGGGCAACAACATCGAAGGTTTGGTCCACATGTCAGAATTGTCATGGACAAACAAAAACATCCACCCAAGCAAAGTTTTGCAAAACGGCCAGGATGTGAACGTTGTTGTTTTGGGCATCGACCAGGACAAACGCCGCATTTCATTGGGTTATAAACAACTGCAACCAAATCCATGGAAACAGTTTGCAGAAACCCACAATGTTGGCGATGTAATCACAGGCCCAATCAAGAACACAACTGAATTTGGTTTGTTCGTTGCCTTGACCCCAGAATTAGACGGTATGGTTCATATCTCTGATTTGTCTTGGAACAAGCTGGACGAAGAAGAATTGAAAAAATTCGTTCGTGGCCAGGAAGTAACAGCCAAGATTCTGGACATCAACCCAGAAAAAGAACGTGTTACATTGGGTATCAAACAGTTGACAGAAAGTGCCGAAAACAACGCTGCAGCAATCAAAAAAGGTGCAGTAGTTTGCGGAACTGTATCTGAAATCACACCAGACGAATTGATTTTGTCATTACAGGGCGACATCCGTGGCGTTATCCGCCGCACAGACCTGTCTCGTGAAAAATCAGAACAGGACACTGGCAAATACAACATCGGCGACAGCGTCGAAGCATCTGTTGTATCTGTCGAAGACAACACTGTTAAACTGTCAATCCGTGCTTTACAGGTAACACTGGAAAAGCAGGCAGTCAAAGAATTCTCAAACGAAGCAGACAGCGGTTCTGTTTTGGGCGACATCTTGGGTGCTGCGATTGAAAACAGCAAAAAATAATTTGTATATTTATGAATTGTTTCACGGTCGTGCAACCTTGCCCGACCGTGTTTTTTATGATAAAATCACAGTATGTCAGAAAAAAAAGAAATTATTGTCATGATGGGCGGCCCTGGCGTTGGCAAGGGAACTTTTTCACAAATGCTTATGACCAAACGCCCCTTTGAACATATCGAAGCAGGTGCCCTTCTGCGTGCCGAACCAGTTGATTCCCCAATTGGGAAACTAATATCAGGGGGCGATTTGGTGCCTGACGAATTAGTCTGCAACCTGATTCAACCCCAACTAGATGAAAAGAACGACATCATCCTGGACGGTTTTCCACGAACATTGGGTCAGGCAAAATGGCTGGTTAAAAATTATGCAAACAAATATAATATTCACGTATTATTTCTAAATACAAACGAACAAACATTGATTAAACGGATACAAAAACGTGTCAACGAAGGCAGCACCCGTTCCGACGACTCTGCAACACGGATAATCAAACACAGATTAGAAAACTTTCAAAAAATAACAATGCCTGCTGTGAATTGGCTTCGCACTGCACCTGATATAAAGTTTTCTGAAATCGATGCTGCTGGCGATGCAAATGATAACTTTGCAGAAATCACCACCGCCCTGAAACAATAAAAACACCCCCTTTGTCATTCCTGCCGAGTCCAGGAATAGGGTCTTAAATCTATCACCCCCCTTATCATTGCACCAACATACCCAACAAAAAATCCCCCAAACGGGGGATTTTTATTGTGTGTATCCACAATCGGGCGAATAAACAAAGGTTCCAACCGAATCACCACCAACCAAATTTATCTTGCAACTGGTAATCCCTGTCCCACCATTACTTTTATACTCTAAATTCGAATACGATATCAAATCCGATGTTTTGGAATATGTTGGACACTGCTCACAAAAATATTCCCCCGCACTAACTTCGTCCCCATCACCTGCAAAATTTTCAGACCAACTCGTTTCCTCTCCAACTTCTTCTGGACACCCCTGTTCAACAACACCACCATCATACCCACCATCGCCCCATATGGGTGTATCCAGCCAAAATCCTTCTGGCACAATCGAAACGCTACTGCTCGACGGCCAATAAGAACTTGACCCACATCGTTCAAAAATTCTGCGAACAAAAACAGCATGTCCTACATAAGGAGATAGTGTCGACGCTTCTGAAAAATAACAATATGCCGCCGACACTCCCGACCCTGTTCCAGTAGTTCCAGTAGTTCCAGTATAAGTTTCTATACCTTCTCCATTTGTATTCACATACTGACATCCCATTCTTTCAAACGCCGAACGTATAGGCGAATAATAAACCGTTCTATCTCCATAATATATACTAAAACAATTTCCTGTCCCTGATACACCATATTGAGAAATGAAATCATCCAACACCCCTGGGTCAATGTTATTTTTTACAACAGCACACAAATTACCACCTTCCGAGGGATTAATATATACAGGATTCACCGTGTAACCAGACCACGTATGGTTGTTTGGATTATATGGCTCATTCAAGCTTGCGGTCGCACTAGAAGGCTTGTTCCCTTCACCCATAACCATGCCATAATACGGGATATACCAACGTTGATACTTGTATTTAAAACTCCACCAATCATCTGGATTCGCAACACACGTTCCTGATCTATAAACATCGCTTGATGTTGGCAGGGTTGCCCAGCCCGTATCACCACTGCCCGTATCACCACTTCCACTTGCCGCCCATGCCGCACCTGGGGCAGCATCTTCGCCCAATATCACAGTCATTGTCGTATCATACGACATACTTAACCCAATGGCGGATAATATACAACCAAACAATCTGATAAATGCACGTTTCATCTGATTTTCCTCTCCTATTTCTGTTCCAACCGCCCATGGGAAAACGGTCCTTTGAAATCGGCACAATTTAAGATTGACACACCCCGGATTTATCAGATAAAATACATTGAAAATAAGTCGAATTTTAACCACCGTTTGGATTAGGCATATTAAAATCCGTCCAAACCCACACCCACCGCCGAACACAGCGGTTTTTTATTTTTAATTTTTTTATTAAAAAAGTTCCCCTCTATGGAGGGGTGGCACGCAGTGCCGGGGTGGTTTATTATGATACACATTACCTGGGTTCCGGGGTCAAGTCCCGGAATGACAAATGTTCTTAATCTTTTTATAATAAACACCACACACAAGAAAACAAATCTCAAAACCTTCGTCATTCCCGCAACGGCGGGAATCTACTGCATCGCAGACATTTTTATACATTCCGCCAAAAAAAATTCTCACCGCCCTTGGGCGGCCAGTGTCGTGTCCCAACACTACGAGGGGGGGGGCTAATAATAAACGCATCCCAAACAAAAAAATCCCGCCAACGGCGGGATGTTTATTCCCTATACGCACACATTCCTACAATATCAAATTTACCACTTGCATCACTACCCTTGGCCGTCGAGCTACACCCCGTGATCCCCTGCCCTGGTGCAGACATCGCAGGCGTATGGTCATAATCATCATTATTATAGATTGTCGGATTCGGACAAGAGCTACAGGCCGTCCACAAACCAACATACCTTTTTCCGGCGATCGAACCAGCATACAATCCATGCTGTGCCACCCCTAAAAACATTACTTCATGACCGTCTGCCATATGTCTGTCACAAATACTATTACGATCAGAACTAAACGACGGTTCACATGATCCATCCATTGAATCCGACGATGGAACAGGCACTGTATAAAAATGATAACCTGAAAATTTGCTTGTCAGATCTAAATCATCATCATCTTTAACATAATACCCCGCTTCACTGCATCCACTAAAATTCCACCCCAGAATTGGCACAATAAAATTGTGTGGCCCTTCTGAACCCAAACTACCCGATGCGTATGTATAAAAACAGTTTGCATTGCCGCCCGCCCCAGAACCTGTGCCTGCCCCTGACGAACCTTCCGCACCATACGTCGAAACAAATTGACACCCCAAATATTGCCATATACTCGTCGATGGCGAATACAAAAATCCGTCGTCCTTGGTATACAAACAATGCAACGTATTACCATAGACCGTTGTATCACAATATGCGCCATATGTATCTAACCACGTCATTGCTGAGGGCTCACTATAGCAAGTACTATCCAATGGGGTATAAGAATCCGCAGGAATATCAAATCCCTCGCCCGAGATAGTGAATGTGTTGTCAACATAATCTACATTATTCAATTTAGTCTTCAGTGTTTTGAACGCCCCCGCACCATTTGGTGCATTCCATCCAACTGTCCACGTCATAGTGGACAGCACGTCATAAATAAAAACCTCATTTGTATCATTTGTACATTTGTGTCCAGCACTACTACCACCACCACCACTGCTCGTATTACCACTTCCACTTCCACTTGCCCATGCTGCACCTGGTGCAGCATCTTCGCCCAATATCACAGTCATTGTCGTATCATACGACATACTTAAACCAATGGCAGATAATATACAACCAAACAATCTGATAAATGCACGTTTCATCTGATTTTCCTCTCCTATTTCTGTTCCAACCGCCTTAGGAAAACGGTGGTTAAAATTCGACTTCTTTTCAATGTATTTTATCTGATAAATCCGGGGTGTGTCAATCTTAAATTGTGCCAATTCCAAAGGACCGTTTATATTCGGCATACAAAAAACTTCTACACCCCACAGATTCCACGCCACACGGCGTTTTTTTATTTATTTTTTACACCAAAAAACACCCCCTTTTTGTCATCCCTGCCCAATCCAGAAACAAAAAAAATCCCCCAAAAAAATCCCCCAAACGGGGGATTTTCACAACACATAAACAAAAACTATCTATCCATAAACTGGGTCGCAAAACCGCCAAGCGACTGCAACGCCCCCATACCGCCACTATTTGCAACACCACTAACTGTCTGTATAATCGCCCCGGTATTTGTCTTTTCACCAACCCCAGAAATTGTATCAACCAGAAAATCGCTCCACATTGCTTTCTTCTTTGCATTCAATTTAGAATACGAGCATTTTTCAATCTTTGCAATCAATTTTGCAGCCATTGTAGCCTCGGTTGGTGTATAATCAGCCTGGGAAAAATCGACCAAATTAAAAACATCATAAATATTTGAAACCTCACGTCTATCCTTATCAGAACAACCTGTCAACGCCCCATCTGTGCAATAATAAGTCTTTACAGCCATCGGGAAATTTTCCCAAACCATGTCAGCATTACCAGAGCCACCAAAATAGTCAAAACAAATTATACTGCTTTCATCCGTCCCTGCCGCAACACGCACAGATGTCTGATAACCACCTGTTGGTCCAGACGAACAACGCTTCATCCCCAACCTATTTTCAACCTCTGTTGCTGTTGCCGCACCTGTTTTCGCCCATTCTTTTATAATTTTGTTCACAAAATCCAGTTCCTGTGACGTTGGGCTACATTCTGCTGTTAACTCTTTCTGCTGTTTATTTAATTGCTGAACACCACTAACCAGACCTAACACCGTTGGCACCAGACTAGCCCCTGCATCTGTGGCCGATGTCTGCTTGACTGCAACTGGTGCTGCTTTTTTAATAGTAATCGCCCCCTGGGCCACATTGCTGACCAAGGCAACACCTGCGACAAAAAACAGTAATTTTCTTTTCATCTCTCTTGGGTTTCATTATAACACAAAAACCAAGACCAATAAATATAAAAATTGCTTTTTTGTTAATCATTGTCTAAACTGCGGTTGTGAACAAAGACAAACGCAGTTTTATAATATTCTCTAAACACAGACGATTAAAGCGACTGTGGCAGTTCTTTTTTACAGGTTGGGGCCTGGTAATGGTTGCGGCCTTGGTTGCGGGTTCACTATTTACCAAGCAAATTTTATGGACCCCCATTTCTGCGATAAATATGACAGACATTGTCACAAACCAGTTCAAGATGTCCGGTGCATCATTTGTCGGCACAGACAAAAATGGAGAACCATTCAAACTGCGTGCAAAAACAGGATACCAAGAATACGACAATCCTGATATAATATTTATGGACAGCATATCTGGCACAATCAGCCGAAAAACAGGCAACAAAAAAATAACAGACAACATAAGTGCTCGTTCTGGACAATACAACAGAACCAAAAAAACAATAACATTATACGGTAATGTCAACATAAATTCCAGCAACGGCGACAAACTAAGAACAGACGAATTGGTGATAAGACTATGAAACAATCTGTATTACGTGTTCAACATTTATCAAAATCCTATGGCAAACGCATGGTCATCAAGGATGTATCCCTAGAAGCACGCCAAGGCGAATCGGTTGGCCTGTTGGGTCCAAATGGTGCAGGAAAAACGACTGCATTCTATTGCATAACAGGACAATTATCCGCCACGGGGGGGCAAATATTTCTTAATTCCCAGGACATAACCCATCTGCCCTTTTATCAACGGGCCCGTCTGCACATTGGTTATTTACCCCAGGAAAACAGTGTATTTCGTGGACTAACAGTTGAACAAAACATCATGGCAATTTTGGAAGTTGTTGAACCAGACCGCAAAAAGCGTCAAAAGAAACTAGATTCATTACTTGAAGAATTTTCAATTTCATCGCTGCGTCGCAGTCCTGCGACCGCACTATCTGGTGGCGAACGCCGTCGTGTTGAAATTGCCCGTGCATTAGCAAACGACCCAAAATTTATTTTACTGGACGAACCATTTGCTGGTATTGACCCGATTGCTGTAAATGAAATCCGCAGTCTTGTTTCACAATTAAAGAACCGTGGTTTGGGCGTTATCATTACCGACCACAACGTCCGTGAAACATTGGGGATTACAGACCGCAGCTATGTCTTGCACGACGGCAAAATTCTGAAACACGGCACAACCGCCGAAATTGTCCAGGACGAAATGGTAAAAAAAGTTTATCTGGGCGAAGACTTTGTAATGTAAACGTAAATCAAACAGTAAACAAATCTGAAAAAACAATTCAACCCAACAAAAGAAATGCCCCATTCGGGACATTTCTTTTATTTCTGTCTTGTTATTATTCTTCAACAATATCAACAACTTTTACTTTGAACACAACAGATTTGCCAGCCAATTCTGGAACATATTCTGTTGGGAAAGTGATATTGATATCACGTTCTTCACCCTCGCTCATACCGACGACCTGTTCTTCAAAGCCAGGAACGAACTGACCACTACCCAATTTCAATGGAAAGTTTTCAGCAGTTCCGCCTGGGAACTGAACGCCATCTAAATAACCAGCAAAGTTTATAACCACTGTATCACCATTTTCTGCCACAGGCGTTTTTTCACCACAACCTGTCAAACCAAAAACTGCACACAGACCGATAACAGATGCCAACTTTTTCATTTTTCTTCCTTTTTGTTTATTTAGTTTTGTTTATTTAACATACACGCATCGGAAACCATATTCACGCATAGTTGCACCTTCGGCCTCGATACGGTAATCGAAATACGGTGTTGGTCGCATTGCATCAAATGACGGCCGGTCATAGACCATCACAATACTATCAGCATTACGCCCACACACACGCTTCATTTCATAATCAGCGACCGCCGCCAATACTGTGCGAGAATCGCCATCAATATCCATACCATCAGCATTCTGCATCAAACGCAGACGCATTTCACGAACATCTGTATTCCCCAGCAAGATTTGCACACGCACCATTGCACCACGATATTCCTGCCAACGTGTTTCCATTCTGGACGTATTCCAACGATTAGAATTCTGTTCTTTTTCTTCGGCTGTTTTTGGCTTATACGAATCGATATTTGCGTATTGGTTATCAGACTGCATAAATGTGCTGGTTCTTTCATTATACAACGGTGCATCTTCACCACCCTGGGCAAAATCGACCTCGTTATAAGGGGCATCTTTATTCGACGCACAACCGCCCAAGACAACGGCCCCCAGCAATGCAACCAAGAACATTTTCTTCATATTCAATCTCTCTTTTTTTTCATTTTAACAAATAAAGACTTTTGATTCAAGCCACGATTTATGGTAAAATTACCTTGATGTCAAATATTGTTCTGGATTCTTTACTAAAACCACTGGCGGAATTCTACAAACCCGAATTTGTCGAAGAAATCGCCATAAATAACGCCGGCACCGTATGGATGCGACTGCACGGGGCACGTGTGCCATGGGTATCCTATCGGTCCGAGATTCTTAGTAAACAATACCTGGTTGATTTAATTCACACTGTTGCAAACATTTACGAACGACCATTTGACCCGATTCACGGTATGCCTGTTGTGTATGCAACATTGCCTGGCAACCACCGATTTACTGCGATTGCAGGCCCCAATGTTCAATATGACGAGAATGATGTAACAGGTGGCGTTGCATTAAATATTCGTGGCGGTAATGCCCCCAGCACAAATTTTGAAAATTATCACCTACGTCGTGGGGAAAAGTTGCTAAAAATAAATCCACGCCAAACGGTTCGTCCTGACGACCCGTATGACCGTTTAATGTCTGCAATAAACGACGGCAGCCCGATTTTAATATCTGGTGCTACATCAACAGGGAAAACAACATTTTTGAATCACCTGCTGACATTGATTGACCAAAACAGCCGTGTAATTACGGTCGAAGACGCACGAGAAATACGTGTACCACAATCGAATCGGGTTCACTTTGTTTTATCACGCACAGAACAGACCAATAATTTCAACTATACCAGATTATTGGATTTAGTTGTTCGAATGACGCCTGATGTAATTATTGGCGGTGAAATATCGACAGACAATGCGTCTGCACTGTGGCAAATGCTGGGAACGGGGCACGACCACTTTTACACAACAATTCACGCCGAAAATGCCGAGGCAGCCTATGCCGCATTTGCAGACCGCATATTACATACCCAGCCTGCATATAATCGCACCGATTTAATAGCCGAGATGAAAAAGAAAATTCGTGTTGTTCAACTGTCTCGTGATGGTTCATTACGTGCAGTAACCGAAGTAGTTTAACAAAAAAATAAAAAAAGGGAAAAAATATGAAATCAAATCGTCCTATTATCGAAGACCCAAATGTTGATGTTCCTGGCACAACAATGGAAGAACGCTTAAAAAAATACGACGACCAAAAACAAGAATACAGTGCCATTCGTGAAGAAGAACGTCTTAACGCACCAACAACGTTGGAAAAAATCATTGCAGGCATCAAAAAAATGTATGCAAAAATCGCACTAAAAAACGCGCAAAAAAACAAATCCAACAACCGATAAACAAAAACTTCCCCTTGTCAGCCCGCCCC
>JAZTYU010000015.1:0-51767 GCA_045637165.1 Candidatus Enterousia sp.
AAGATTCACGCATTTGTTCAATGCCATAATCTTGAACAATGGGCTTTACTTCCATCGCGATACCGCCAGAAAAGTCAATACCATAATTCAACCCACGAAACATCAGCGACAACACCGACAACAAAATCAGCGCACCCGACACGATGTACGACAACTTGCGAAACTTCATAACCTGCAATTTCATAATACTACCCCTTTGCAATCTTACTTTTTACCACCGACAAAGCCAATTTTCTTGTTCTTGCCATTCATGTACCATTCAACCAACACACGGGTCAACCATACACACGTGAACAGCGTTGTCAGAATACCAATCGACAATGTCACCGCAAACCCACGAATTGGACCGGCACCAAACTGGAACAGAACCAAGCCACAAATCAGCGTTGTTAAATTCCCGTCCAAAACCGCCTTGGACGCACGGTCAAACCCCAGATTTACCGCACGCAATGGTGGTGTTCCCGCACGCACTTCGTCGCGAATACGTTCAAACGGCAACACATTTGCGTCAACCGCCATACCCAACGTCAGCACAATACCTGCAATACCTGGCAATGTCAGTGTTGCCCCGAATAAAGCAGTCAACCCAACAATCATTCCCAAATTCACCATCAGTGAAATTGCAGCAATCACACCAAAACCACGATAAACCGTCAACAAGAATATAAAGATAAAGATAACACCTGCAATTGCACCAATTTTACCACCTGCGATTGTATCTGCCCCCAATCCTGCACCAACGGTGCGTTCTTCGATAACCTGCAACGGTGCTGGCAACGCTCCTGACCGCAACAACACCGCCAAATCTTTGGCCCCTTGCAGTGAAAAACCACCAGAAATCTGACCACGTCCACCAGGGATTGGTTCACGAATTGTCGGTGCTGACAAAACCTTGCCGTCTAAAACAATTGCAAAGCGTTCATTGACGTGTTCTGTTGTCAATTTTGCAAATCTGCGTGCCCCCGATGCATCAAACACAGTGGTCACAACCGGCATATTATTCTGGTCAAAATCCGCCTGCGAATCCTTCAAAGATTCCCCCGACACCTCTACCCTTGAGTAAACCGGCACAACCGAACCAGGAGCATCAATGTATGGCAAAAATTCCGTTCCATTTGGTGCACGTCCTGCCTGAATCTGTTCTGGCGACACAGACTCATTTACCAAATGGAATGTCATTTTTGCTGTCTGCCCAATCAATTCCTTGATACGTTCTGGGTTATCAACACCTGGCAACTGAACCAAGATGTATTTTCCACCCTGACTTTGAATTGATGGTTCTTTTGTTCCCAACGCATCAATACGGCGACGAACGATTTCGATACTGCGTCCCAACGCATCTTGAACCATTTCTTCTTTCTGTTTTTCAGAATAAGACAACGTAATTGTTTTCCCATCAGATTTAATATCAACCGTATTACCAAAGGCACTTTTCAAGCGTCCTTTTGCATCACTAACCTGGTCTTCATCACGAACAACCAGCGACACAACACCATCATTATTACGCAAATTAGAAAAACGAATAACCCCTTTATTTCTATCAATCAATGACGAACGGGTTTCATCATACAACTGTTGCATTTTTTCTTGCATCATTGTCGTTGTATCAACCTCTAACAACAACTGTGCACCACCCTTCAAATCCAACCCCAACGACACAGGTTCAATCCAGGTTGGAAAGAACGGGGCCAATTTTGGCGACATTGTCGGCACCGCCAACAACACACAAAACACAGCAATAAAAACAATCGCCAACTTCTTGAACATAATTATTACCCTTTCTGTTTATTCTACTGACGCAACGGCATTTTTTGCCACTTCTACAACAACACCTTTGGCGATTTCCACCTCTATGGTATTGGTATTTACCTTTGTAATAGTCCCATAAATACCAGCTGCCAAGACCCTATTGCCAACCTGCAAAGAATCCAGCATTTTTTGATATTCGGCCATACGTTTTTTATTTGGACGCACCATAAACAGATAAATAATCCCAAACACCACAACACAATACAGCAGCATTCCCATAAATCCCCCTTGCTGTGCTACTTCTGGTGCGGATTGTGCGACATTTTCGACAACTTCAACAGTTTGTTCCATAATGTTTCTCCTTACTTTAATACCTGCACAATAGTAAATAAACCCATTAAAGTAAAGAAAAAATACAACAAATTACAAGCGTTCAAACCAAGTATCAATTT
The DNA here is from genome assembly GCA_045637165.1 of Candidatus Enterousia sp. Lineage (GTDB taxonomy): Bacteria > Pseudomonadota > Alphaproteobacteria > Rs-D84 > Rs-D84 > Enterousia. The sequence continues at coordinate 2,202 of JAZTYU010000015.1, forward strand.
CCACCATCGGAATAAATTTATAAACAGGTCGTCCGTGATTACATTGCCCTGCCCGTTCTGTCCGTTCTATATCACGCAACAGTGCGTCCATCTGAATCATATCCAGTTTTTGCCCTGCCCGAACAGAATGATGACAGGCATAATTTGCCAATTTCAAATGCAACTTTTCGTTTAATTGGGAAGAATGTCCATTTTCTCGAACTTCTTCGGCAACACTTCGCAAAACATCACCCCAATTCATATCCCAATCGGCAGGCTTTTCAAATATTGCGATGGCATTATCGCCAAACGCATCAACCACCAGCCCCGACAATTTCAATTCTTCTACAATCCCCAGAACAGCAACAACATCTTCTTCACGCATATTTACAACAATTGGGGTCAACAATGGTTGGGTCTTGATTTTATGAGTCCGCAATTTTTCATATGTAATACGCTCGTGTGCAGCATGCTGGTCAACCACAACCATATTATCATCTTTCTGTGCAATTATATATTTATTTCCGACCTGTCCAACAACACGTCCCAACGGCAAATCAATAACAATTGTGTTATCAATTTTTGTTTCTGCTCCGACCACAGACTCTTCTGGCTGCTCAATCTTGTTTGCTGCAATAACATTACGCAACAAATCGTCATTGACCTGAAAAGACTCTTTTCTGATACCAAAATCAAATTTCACAGGCACTTGGCGTGAAACAAAAGAACTTTCGAACATCTGCTGCGGCTGACATTGTGGCATTTCTGGCACATCTGCAACCTCTGCCCTGTCGCCCCCAACCATTGTCTGGGCCAATCTGTCCCGCAAAGTCTTGATAATGAACGAACGAACATGTGTCGGTTCTAAAAAATGCACTTCCGTCTTGGCAGGCGACACATTTACATCAACCGCACTTGTTGGCAGTGTCAGATACAACGCACACAGCGGAAATTCACGTGCATGCATCACGTCCATATATGCCGCCCGCAACGCACCAACCAAGACCTTATCCTTAACCGGCCGACCATTTACAAACAAATATTGGTCAATGCTTGACGCACGCCGCAATGTTGGCTCTGAAATAAATCCTGTAAGTTTCATACCAACAGACGACTTTGATTCTGCATCCACCTCTAACATACGCCCCCAAACATCATCACCCATAACAGACGCAATTCGTTCGACCAGGTCTTCGTTCTTTGGGAAACGCCACTTGTTATTCAATACAAATCCGACATCAGAACGTGCCATCGCCAGGCGTTTGACCACCTCTAATACCGACATCATCTCTGCCCTATCGCCACGCAAGAACTTTAATCTTGCAGGTGTTTTTGCAAATAAATTCCGGACCCGAATACGTGTTCCGCTTTCCCAGTCAGAGGGCTTTACAACACCGGTTGACGCATCAATCTGCCAACCATTATCATCTATCCCATTACAGGTATCAATCGTCATATCTGACACAGACGCAATCGATGGCAATGCCTCTCCACGGAATCCCATAAAATTGATATTCAGCAAATCATCATCTGGCAGTTTTGATGTTGCGTGCCGTGTAATTGCACGCTTTAAATCATCACAGCCCATACCACAACCATTGTCAATAATGCTAATCAATGTCCGCCCACCATCGACGACATCAATCATAATCTGGTCTGAACCCGCATCCAGTGCATTTTCAACCAATTCCTTGACCACACTGGCGGGACGTTCCACCACTTCACCAGCAGCAATTTGATTGATTAAAAAGTCTGGCAGCACACGAACAGCCATATTAAAATCCTATTTATTCTGATTTTTCGTCTGATTTTTCTTCATCTTTGAACGAAACGGACAAGATTTCATATTCTTTTTCACCGCCTGGCAAACGAACGATACATGTATCCCCAACACAGCGACCAATCAACGCCCGTCCAACCGGCGAAGTGCATGAAATCACAGTCCGTCCATCAGATTCAATATCAGACAAAATTCTGCACTGCATTTTATTTCCATCTTCATCTTCGGCAACCACACGTGCCCCGAACACCACCTTGTCCCCTGTCAACGAATCAACATCAATCACTGCGGCATTTTCAATAACGCCTTCGATAAAATGAATACGTGCATCAATCTGACGCTGTTTTTCACGTGCAGCACTATAATCTGCATTTTCAGACAAATCGCCCAACGAACGGGCCCATTGCACCGTTTTCAAGATTTCTGGACGCTGATTTTCCTGCAAATCTTTCAGTTCCTTTAACAAGTTATCAAAACCTGTGCGTGAAATTGGTTTTTTTTCCATAACAGTCTTCCTTGATTTTATTTTCGCAAATTATACGCAAACATTTTAATTTTGCAATTATGAAATTTCAGGTTATACTATACATAATATGTTTAGGCAAAATATCTTAACCCGTTTTTTAATGTGCAGATTTTTTTCTGGCATTGGTCTTGTTATGCTGATTGTATGCGGCATTATTTTGGCTGTGACCTTTGTTGAACGCCTTCCGTCAAATCCAAATGCATTTGCTGCCCTTTATGAATCCTGGGTTCGCCTGCTGGAATATGTCCCAATGTTTTTACCAATGGCAGTATTTATGGGAACATTGCTGACATCATACAACCTTACAAAATCCAGCGAAAGCATCATTGTATCCAGTGCAGGCCTGTCTCCTTATCAATCGGCACGCCCATTTCTAGTTGGTGCATTTTTAATTGGTGTTTTTGCGACCATGGTCATAAATCCATATTCTGTCCATATCAGCACCAGCAACATAACATCTGACAACCTGCGTTTGATTGACGATACCATCTGGCTACGTGAAGAATCGACCAATGGCTTTACGACAATGAACGCCGAAACCATGCACAAGGTTGGCAATGTCCTAATCTTTGAAAACGCAACTGTTTACACACAATCACCCGAATTTAAATTACAAAACCGGGTCCAGGCCGACACAATCACCCTATCTGACGACGGCCTATCGGCCCATAATGCAACAATCTGGGATTCAAACGGCAATATCAAAAAGACAGATTGGTCAACCACCACCCTGCTAACACCACAAACCGTTCTGGACCGTTATTTACAGCCCGACCAAATATCATTCTGGCAATTACCAAAATTTATCCGCCATATGGAATCAATCGGCGTTCCGGTTCGTGGACATCGTGTTCAACTGTGGACCTTACTATTTTTACCACTGACAATGATTGCAATGGCAACACTTGGGATTGCGTTTTCCCAGACCAAGCAACGCCGCAATTACAGTTTTGGCATAAAATTTAGTCTTGGTATAATTACCTGCTTTGCGGTATATTTCCTGATAAATATGTTCAATGCATTGGGGGCAACGGGGACTTTGCCACCAATATTATCAATCATTGCACCACCATTGATAATAATTGCAGGTGCTGGAATATTTATAACCAGTTTTGACACAATCTAACCAAAACCCAATAACGGGGAACGACGATGCCATTAAAGAAAAAGAAAAAAAATTCATTTACAAAAATTCTAATACTGTTGTGCCTGCTGGCGATATTAGTTTTGATGATAATATCATTTTCCACCCCCCAGCATTTAACAGAGATTGTGGTTTATCCCTAATGAATTACATTGATATATTCTTAGAAGCCCTTTCTGCCGAAAAAGGTCGCAGTGAAAAGACCCTGACCAGTTATGAATCAGACCTGCGTCTGGCTGACAACGCAATTGAAAACGGATTGCTATGTGCAGATTCTTGTGCGATACAAAATTATCTGTCCAGCCTGCCGGACAAACCGTCATCGATTGCCCGCAAGGCCTCTGCCCTGCGTGGTTTTTATAAATTCTTGATGCTGGAAAAGATAATCACAACAAACCCTGCATCAAACCTGGAATTACCAAAACGAAATCGCACACTACCAAAATTTTTATCTGTTTCCGAAATAGAATTATTGATATCCAGTGCTGGCGACATAAAAAACTCGACCCGCCTTCGTGCGATGATTGAACTGCTTTACGCATCTGGCCTTCGTGTATCTGAATTATGCGAATTACCAATGACCGGAATACTTGGCGACAAATTATTAATCCACGGCAAAGGTGCCAAAGAACGCCTGGTTCCAATGCATGATACGGCGATATACGCCCTGAACAAATGGCTAAAAATACGTGGCGACAATGAATCTAAATACGTATTTCCATCTGGGGGTAAATCTGGCCATATAACCCGTGACGGCTTTTTCAAGATATTAAAAAAATGTGCATTACTTTCTGGCATTGACCCCGACCGGGTCAGTCCGCACGTTTTGCGTCATTCGTTTGCCTCCCACCTATTGGCTGGCGGTGCAAACCTGCGTGCGATACAAACGATGCTGGGCCACGAAGACATTTCCACCACCCAGATTTACACGCACGTCAACCCCGAAAAATTACAAGAAACAATAAATCATCATCCATTATCAAACAAATAAAGGTTAAAAATGATAAAGAAATGTGATCACCCAGGCTGCACCAAGGCCGGCACATGCCGGGCACCAAAGACACGTGATTTACGTGAATATTGGTTTTTCTGCCAGGAACACGCCGCCGAATATAACAAGAACTGGAATTTTTACGCCAACATGACCCCCGAAGAAATCGAGGCAGATTGGGAACGTCAAACATTTGGTGCTGCCTTAAAAGACAAAGAAACCGCCAAAACTGACGCTGCTGATTATGCAAAATTCATCAACGACTTTATCACGGGCCGCAGTCAGTTTGATAAAACGCCTGCCAAAAGCAAATTACCAACCACGGTTGTTTCTGCATTAAAAGTCTTTGATTTGGGGATTTCTGCCACCTGGCGTGAAGTCGGAACAAAATATCGTGCTTTGGCAAAAAAATACCACCCCGACACAGCAACAGACAAGAAAAATGCCGCCACAGAATTTGCCCGCATATCATCAGCCTATGAAATTTTGAAAAAACACTTTGGAAAAAAGTAAATTGCACAAAAATATGAATTATAGTTCATTAAAAAAAATAAAAAATGGCTATATCGTAAAAATGTGGTATAATTACGTTTATGAAACGTTCTATTTGGTTTTGGCTGTGTTTTGTGATTACCGTTATCTTGGCAATATACTTTGCCACACGTATTATTATGGTCGGAATGGGTCATACCGATATATCTCGGGTTCGCAACATTTCAATTTCTGCCGACCAAAAGGACAAAGATTTATCCAACATAATCAGTGCGGCGGCGATTGCCCCTGGCACACGTTCATATTCTGTAAATCTTGAAAACATAAACACACGCATATCATCTGTTCCTGGGGTTCAAAAATCTGCTGTTCGTCGCCTTGCCAACGGCAATTTATCTGTCCGTGTATCATTACATACTGCGGTTGCATTATGGTCTGATGGCGAAAACTATTTCCCCCTATCAGCCGATGGCACAATTGTAAACACACCAACCAATACCCGTGCTGTAAACCACGTTGTATTTCACGGCAGTGTCCCAAACGACATATCAGAAATAACAAATGCCGCATTAAATTTAATTGGTCAACTTGATTACCTGGAATGGATTGAAAACCGTCGCTGGAATTTACACACATTTAATGGCATCACGATAAAATTACCTGAACACGATGCTATATCCGCAATAAACACGCTGATATCAATGAACCAGACCCATAAAATTCTGGACCGAAAAATATCCATTATCGATATGCGTGACAACGCCCGTATTCTTGTTAAATAACAGCCCAAGGTTAGTAAAATGAACCTGTTTGATTCGTCTTTTTTGTGCCTGGACATTGGCACACATTGTGTTCGTGGATTGGCCCACCGTGTTCACAAGGCCAACATTGAACATTCTGCATATTTCAGCATAGATACCACTGATACAGTATTTGGAATAAAATCAGTAATTGACGAACTAGAAAAACAAATTGGTGCACATTTTGACAGTGCCTATATCACAGGCGATTTAGGCCAATCAAAATACGACACATCAATCCAAAACCAAACCTGGTCTGGCGAACACAAGATAACCCAATCAGATGTCCGTAGTCAGATATCAAAGATAACACCACCTGACGGCTATTATCCCATGCACATTATACCCATGCGGTATTATTCTCCCCATTCCAAGAACATGATATCCCCAGTTGGCCACATTGACCGCCAATTGATATCTGTATTTGGCATTATTTTTTATAACTGTTCTGATTTGAACAAAATCCAAGAACACTTACACAACGCACATATTCAGCCAGATACATTTTATGACCCACATTTTTTACAAAACGAAATCTATCGTCCAGAAAACCAAACAACACTGTTTATTGATTTTGGTGCGACATTTACATCTGCATCTATCTGGACCAAGCGTGGTCCCGTCTGCCATACAAAAATTCCAATGGGCGGCTCTACGATAACAACTGCAATCCAAGAAAAATTAAACCTAGACTTTGAAACGGCAGACCGCATAAAATGCACTGTTGCATCTGTTCTTCCAAAAGAAACAGACCGCTTTATGCCAGCCGACCGTGATTATGCGTTTTCTCGCAGTGATATAAACGATATTGTTATTCCGATATTGGTTGATATAATTGCAAAAATCAAAGACGACTGTACCAGTGCCTTTAAGAAACATCGTCCAACAAAAATTATTCTAAGCGGTGGCGGTGCTGGGGTCGAAGGCCTGCGTGAATTTATCGAAAATGCATTTGCGGTCGTCACGGAAATTTTACCAACTGATGCCTCTGTCCGTGCTTTGTCTGATTATGTATGGCATTCCCAGACCGGTCGCCGTAATCGCTATATGGCCCGCCACGACCGTTGGGCCCGTCGTGCAAATTGGTTTACCCGCATGTTCCAGCGTCGCCCACGCCAAACAACTAAATTTATCCCTATTATGCCCAGCACATTGTGCTTTGACATGCGTCGTCCTGAAACATATACCTTGTTTAAATCAGGTGGCATATCAATGATTCACGTTGATATTATGGACGGTTTTTACGTTGACCGTATAACCGACAACACCGAACAGATAAAGAACATTCGTTCACACACAAACGCCCACCTGCACGTGCATTTAATGACCGAGAGTCCAGCAGTCTGGGCATCTGATGCAATTGCTGCTGGTGCAGATACGATTATATTATCAACTGGCACATCAGGACTGCGAAACGCTATCAAGACAGTTCGCAATTCTGGCCGTCGTGTTGGCATTGCCCTGCACCCAGAATCATCTGTTTCATTACTTAAAACAATTCTGCGTGATATCGACGAAGTTATGATAATGTCGGTCGCTCCTGGTGCAGCATCCCAAGATTTCATCCCAGAATCATTAAACAAAATCGCTGTCTTGGCAGCCACCCGTAAAAAGTATGGATTAAAATTCCTGATATCTGTCGATGGCGGTATCAATCCTGATACTGCACAACAATGTTGGGCTGCTGGTGCTGATTTACTGGTATCTGGTTCATATTTGGCAAAATCCCCTGATTTTCCACTTGCAGTGCAAAGCCTGTTAAAACAATAACAAATAAACACCGGAAAACCGGTGTTTATTTTTGCAAACACTGCGTTTTAGGGATGTGGGTTCGGGCCAAAGCCTCGATGCAAGTCTGCCCTTTGATAATAACAACTACCTAACATCAAATCCACAGGCAGATATTCCCAAACTATTTACGAACAATTTTTCGTCCATCACCATTTTGTGTTATGAACAGATGAATTGTATTATCCGGCAACATATCTGCTGCGATTTCTGGCCACTCTATTAAGGTTATATCATTTTCGATTGCGTCCCCCAAACCAATTTCTGTCAGTTCCGCAGCATCTTCAACACGATATAAATCAAAATGTGAAATCCCATCATACGATTGCACAATTGTAAACGTTGGACTTGGCACAACAGTTTCTGCCCCACGCAAGGTCTGAATAACCGCACGTGCAATTTCTGATTTACCCATACCCAAATCCCCGTGCAATGCCACCACCGACGGTGTAGCCAAGGTCTTGGCAAAATCCGCCGCCCAGCCCCGCATTTCTTCGACATTATTTAAAATAAATTCTTGCATTTTTCACTCCACCAATAACAAGTCATCTTCCATACGACGCACCGCATCACGCAACTGTGCAGCCTTTTCGAACTCTAAATCTTCGGCAGCCTGTCGCATTTGCATTGTCAGTTTTTTTATTTCCTTGCGAATTGCATCTGCGTCCATAACACCACCTGACTTATCATAAACAAATTTACGTCCCTTGTCAGTCTTTTCTTGTTTTTCTCCGACCTCGGCAAAGACCGCTTTTGAAACAGTTTTTGGCGTTATACCGTGTGCCTGATTGTATGCCATTTGTTTTTCACGTCTACGTTGTGTTTCATCCAGTGCACTTTTCATAGACTCGGTTATTTTATCAGCATACAAAATCACCCGTCCATTTGCATTACGTGCCGCACGCCCGATTGTCTGAATCAAGGACCGTGTTGACCGCAAGAACCCTTCTTTATCAGCGTCCATAATTGCAACCAATTCGCACTCTGGCACGTCCAAGCCCTCACGCAGCAAATTTATACCAACCAATACATCATATTTTCCCAATCGCAAATCACGCAACAAATCAATACGTTCCAAGGTTTCAATATCACTGTGCAGATATTTTGCCCGCACCCCGTTTTCAACGAAATAGTCTGTCAACTGCTCGGCCATTTTTTTGGTCAGTGTTGTAACCAAAACCCGCCCTTGAACATTTTTAACCTGCCCCAGCAAATCATCGACCTGATTCTGGGTTGGTCGCACATCACAAACCGGGTCCAACAAACCTGTTGGACGAATAACTTGTTCTGAAACGATCCCCCCCGACTGCTCTAATTCCCATGCCCCTGGTGTTGCCGAAACAAAAATAGTCTGGGGTCGCAATGTATCCCACTCGTCAAAAGTCAATGGTCTGTTATCAACACACGATGGCAATCTAAAACCATACTGTGCCAAAGTTTCTTTTCTGGCCCTGTCGCCACGACTCATTGCCCCAATCTGCGGCACTGTCACATGGCTTTCGTCAATAAACAGAACCGCATCATTTGGCAAATATTCAAACAATGTTGGCGGTGGTTGTCCTGGCAAACGCCCTGACAAATACCGTGAATAGTTTTCCACCCCCCTGCACGTCCCTGTATTTTCCATCATTTCAATATCAAAGTTCACCCGTTCTCTTAAACGCTGCTCTTCGATATACTTCATATTTTCATGAAAATAGTGCAATCTGTCTTTCAAATCCTCTCTGATTTGTGTGATGGCCTGTAAAACACTTGGCATTGGTGTTGCATAGTGGGTATTAGGATAAACCGCCACTCTGTCTAACTTACGCAACTTTGCCCCGGTCAATGTATCAAATTCCCAAATTTCTTCGATTTCATCCCCCCAGAACGATAATTTCCAGCCTCTATCCTGTGCATGGGATGGAAAAATATCCAACACATCACCACGGACCCTAAAATCACCACGTTCAAATGCGACATCATTACGCTTATATTGAATATCAACCAGTGCACGAATAACATCTTTTTGTCCGATTAAATCACCCGTGTTTAAAACAACCTTCATACCCGCATATTGTTCAGGCGACCCCATACCATAAATAGAAGAAACACTTGATACCACCACAACATCACGTTCTTCCAGCATTGCCCGTGTTGCACTGTGCCGCATACGGTCCAGTTGTTCGTTTATAGACGCATCTTTATCGATATAGGTATCAGTTGTCGGCATATATGCCTCTGGCTGATAATAATCATAGTAAGAAACAAAATATTCTACGTGATTTTTTGGAAAGAAGGATTTCATTTCTGTATATAATTGTGCTGCCAAGATTTTATTCGGTGCCATAATCAACGCAGGCCGTCCCAACTGTGCAATAACATTTGCCATTGTAAAAGTTTTACCGGACCCTGTCACCCCCAACAAAACCTGGGATTGTCGTCCATCGTTTACACCGCTTACCAATTCAGCAATTGCCGTTGGTTGGTCCCCCATCGGCTTGTAATCACTATCAAGATAAAATTGTGCTTTTTTCATTTTTTTATTCACTTTTTCTAATATAATCCATTATAATAAAAAAACAAGGGAACAGAGAATGGCATTAAAACCCAGATATAAACGTCGCTTATTCTGGTCTTTACTGTGTGCATTTGGTGCACTTGCCCTTTGCGTGATTATTATTCCACCATTTATAACATTAAACCAATTCAGACCAACGATAGAGAAATCCATATACAATCAAATGTCTGTTCCTGCAAAACTAAATGGCGACATACATTTCAGTTTGATTGGCGGTGCAACGATTGTGGCACACGACGTTGTTGTTCCCACTGCCAGGATTGGTTCTGTTCTGCTATCAATACCATTTTCAGATTTCTTTGACATCAAAAACGCAAAATTAGAAAGAGATGTCTCTATCTATGATGCAACAATAAAAATCGACAAACTGGCACCTGCCGGCTTTAATCACAACATCAACATCTATAACAGCAACATTGAAATATTCGGTCGCAATTTTCACATCATCCGTGCCCAGTTTAAAAACGGCGAATTTCACGGCACTGTTCGCAGCAAGAAACATAAATACGACGTTGAATTTATTGGCGACACCTTTCACATCAGAAACAAAAACAATTCACTTGAAATAACTGGCCAAATATATTCAGACGGCTCAATCAATGGCCACCTATCTATTGAAACAGATAAAATAAACGAATGGTTTAATTTTGACATTCCAAAAATCACCAACACTGTTCGACTGACAGCGAACTTTGAATGGGACGGTGGTAATGGTTATAAGTTTACCAGTATTCAGTCTGATAATTTTTCAGGCAACATTGAAATTACCCCATCTGGCGAACGCATTATCCAGTTAGTATCCGAAGACCTTGATTTTGACTTTTCATTTTTAACACATCCTAACACACTGCTAAACAAAACAACATTCAACCTGGATTTGTATGGCAACCTACGCTTTACAGACCACACATTCAAACACCTGCGTATTCAGGCCACATCTACTAACAACAAACTGCAAATATCAAACATAATCGCTGACAACATTGCAATCACAGGCGGCACAATCACATCAAACGGTGCGAACAACATAATGATTACAATGCCTGTAAACAACACAAATGCAATGTGCATATTTTCTGGAACGCCTGAAAGATACGAATGTGCTGTATTTACCTATGGGGACTTGTCTGGGTCGTTATCTGTTGACAACGGGGCATTCGATGTATTTGTTCAATCAAACCTGCCGATGCCCACAGACAACAAAACATTGGATTTGATAAAAAAACTTGGCACACACGGAACAATAAATTTTCAGTTTTCTGATGTCGGTGGCATTTATAAACTTGACGGGACCAAAACAGAAATATCCTATACCTATGCCCAGGACAAAACCCTGTCTTGGCTGAAACTAGACCTACCCTTTTTACCAGACTCTATCCTGAATGCCCCCGGTGATTTCTCTTGGCAAGACGGAATGCTAACCTTTACGCCATATAATAATCAATGGCAACTATCAACATATGATAATTACTTTTACCTAACCGGCCTTAGTTTCAAGACCTGGTTACCAAATCTGGATTTACAATCAATAAATGATTCATCCTATACAATAACAGGTTTTTATTCCAACAATCGCATTTCAAACTTAAATATAAAAACCAACAGCCATGAATTTAACGGCAGTTATTCTGGCAATACACTAACGTTGCACACAAAACAACTATCACTTGACCAGATAAAGAACGCCGAATTCTTTGCCGACTTTGCAACCCAAGAATTCTTGACCAACGACCCAATTCTTACCCCATTTAACCTGCCAATAAACATTGCCTTGTCTGCGGATATATTGATTTATAACACCGATGCATATCATAATTTTATTTATACCCTGAAACCAAACATTCAAACCTTTTCAATCACAGATTCAAACCGTGGCAGCATTCTTGCAACAATCGAACGAAATAAAACTAAATATGACATCTTTGCCCAGTTAAACAAGTTTGTCATCAACGGCAACCTGCTAAACGAGACATTACCATTAAACATTTCAGACGCAACAATCACAGGTCAAATCCTGTTAAATACATCTGGCCAGATTGCCCATGACATATACTATAACCTGACAGGAAACATTGATTTAACATTTGACGGAGGCAATCTTATCGGAATGTCTTTTGATAAATTCTATGCATCTGCCGAAAACATAACCTCATTAAATGCAGAATATGCCTTGGCCAACGCCCTGACATCAGGACAAACGACATTAAAACAAATGCATATTATTGGCGACTATTCAAACGGGAATTTCATTACCACCCAACCAATAGAATTATCAATGCGTCATATCAATGGTCGTGGTGGTCTGGCAATAACAGATGGCAAAATGACCGCTGAATTTGATTTAACACTGCGTGGCACCGCACCAACACCTGCGACCATCGCACTAAGCATACTGCCCGATGGCAAACGCCAGTATTCATTATCAGAAATAATGACCGAACTGGACCCAGGATTTATGCGTGCATTTGTTCAAACACACGACAAATTCTAAAATCCATAAAAATTATTTTGATTTATTTTGCAAAAATTCATCACGAGAAATGACCTGCCCCTTGGCATTGGCATAATAAACATATCTTCCAACCCGAACACAGTGATATCCATTTGCACAAAATTTAATATTTCTTTGTGCCCGCAACAAGACCCGATTTTCACCAATTAAATCTGCCTGCACACCAAATACAAATCGCCCTAACTTTCGCCAAAAACCATGAACTGCATAAGGTGCATACAACACCCCACCCCGTTGTTGTAAACGTGAAAAATTATAACGTTCAAAATGCATTTTTAATTTACACGCCTGATACTGACTAAGTCCCAACAAATCACATAATTTATCTGTATTTTTGTGCATAATATCTCTCGCTTGTTATGCACAAAATTATACCTAGGAAAAAACTTTTGCCAACAGGTATGAATTCACACAAAAAATCCCCACGATTGTGGGGATTTTTCTATCCTAGTTCTTTTTTCTAACCTGAATATGAACTTCTCGCAACTGCTTTTCTGTCACAGTTGTTGGTGCCCCCATCATCAAGTCTTGCCCACGTTGATTTGTTGGGAAAATCACAACCTGACGCAGGTTTGGTTCGTCCAGCATAATCTGAACCAGTCGGTCCAAACCGAACGCACAACCACCGTGTGGCGGTGCACCATATTGAAATGCGGTATACATACCCCCGAACTTTTCTTTTACAACATCTTCGCTGTATCCAGTGATATCAAAGCATTTCAACATAACTTCTGGATTAAAGTTACGTAAACCACCGCTACAAATTTCTGCCCCATTCAAGACCATATCAAACTGAGCGGCTTTGATTTCCAATGGATTTTTTGTATTCAGTTCTTCCAATGTTGCCATCGGGAACGAGAACGGATTATGTGTAAACGCAATACCTGTTGGCGATTCTTCATCTTCTTCAAAGAATGGGAATTCTTCAATCCAGCAGAATCTGAATTCTTTTTTATTTATCAAATTCAAATCTTCGCCTAACTTATTACGCAACTTACCTGCGGCCTTGGCTGCGGCGTTCTTTTCGTCGCACACAAAGAACAAAGACGAATTATCGCCTGCAATTTCACGCAATATTGCAATTCGTTCCGCATCTAACTTTTTCGCAACAGGACCTTTCGCTTCTTCGGCGAATACAATATATCCCAAACCGCCCAGGCCTAATTCTTTGACTGCATATTCGCCCAGTTTATCGAACCAAGAACGTGGTTTATCGGCCGAATTTGGTGCCGGAATAGCACGAACAACACTGCCATTTTCTACAGCATTTGCAAAGATACCAAAATCAGACCCACGGAATATTTCCGTAACATCACTGATAACAATAGGGTTACGCAAATCTGGCTTATCAGACCCATACTTTAACATAGCCTCATCAAAAGGAATATGTGGAATTTCTGGGTGAATAATCGCATCTGGCACAAATTCACGTATCATTTCCGGCATCAGTTTATTACCCACCGCCTGAATATCAGGCAGGTCCACAAACGACATTTCCAAATCTAACTGATAGAATTCTAGCAATCTGTCCGCACGCAAATCTTCGTCACGGAAACATGGTGCAATCTGGAAATAGCGGTCAAATCCAGAAATCTGAATAAACTGCTTAAACTGCTGTGGTGCCTGTGGCAACGCATAGAACATACCGTGATGATTACGACTTGGCACGATAAAATCACGTGCCCCTTCTGGGCTAGACGCTGTCAAAATAGGTGTCTGGAATTCAGAAAAACCCATATTCCACATTTTATCACGAATGAACTTCATCACCCGATTGCGGAACAAGATATTTTTATGCAAACTTTCACGACGCAAATCGATATATCGATATTTCAATCTTAAATCTTCAGCCACAGAATCATCATCGCCAAAAACCTGGAATGGTAAAACATCAGCATTAGTCAGCACTTCAAAAGATTCAGCCTGAATTTCGATACCACCTGTTGGGATTTTATCATTAACTGCGGCGGCATCACGTGCCACAACCTTTCCCACTACCTTAATCACAGATTCCGGGCGCACTTTTTCCAGTGCTTCATTTCCACCATCAAAAACAATCTGTGTAATACCATAATTATCACGCAGGTCAACAAACAATAATGCCCCGTGGTCACGCTTACGATGCACCCAGCCGGACAAAACAACTGTTTCACCAACATTTGCGGTATTTAATTCCCCACACGTATGTGTTCTATACTTTGATTTCAAAGATAACATTTTGGTCCCTTTTTTTATTTTGGGCAACGAATTCAAGATTGTAATTCGGCACCCGATTTAATTGTTAAACTTCAGGGGCGCAAGTCTATAATGGCTGCGCGGTGCCACCCTGATTTATAACTTTCATAAAAAATTCGCACTCCGTGGTTGTCAGGCACATCATCGCACTAAATTTTTTCAATATCCTGATATTATTCTATAAAAATCCTATTTGCAATAAAAAGTTATCAGCATCTGCCCCAAGATTATTACAGAATAAAAGATAATGGCATAGATATAAGCGAGAGAGTCAACGTAGTGTACTTAACGCTACATAAGTTGACGCTCACGCTTATAGATACGCCATTAGATTTTATTGTAATTTATTTAGGAATGCGACTGCATCCATACCGGCTACACACCCTGTCCCGACAGCGGTTGCAATCTGCATTTTTAGGTCGGAAAGAACATCACCTGCGACAAACATACCCGCCGGCAGGGCCGATGGTGCCAAACGCCCCAGCGAATCCCGCTTGATATCTTCGGACAAATAATCTGTGTTTGCCTCGTGCCCAATGGCAACAAAAACCCCATCAACAACCATTTCATCGCCATCTGTTGTTGTTACAATCAGTTCACCATCATCAGAATCTGGTTTTGCTGCAATTTTCGCCAGGTCGGTATTAAACAGACATTCAATATTTTCACGTACCTCGACCCGTTCACGCAACACCGCTTCTGCCCGGGTAAACGCCCCCTTGCGATAAACGATTTTAACAGTTTTTGCCAAATCTGCCAAATACAAGGCATCATTTAATGCACTGTTTCCACCGCCCAACACAATAACTGTTTTTCCGCTATAAAAGAACCCATCACACGTCGCACAATATGACACACCGCGCCCCATAAATTCACGTGCGCCTTCGATTTCCAACTTTCTGGGACTGGCCCCTGTTGCAACGATAACTGTGCGACCTTGATATTCTGTTCCATTATCTGCGGCAACAACAAATCCATCATTTGCATTACCCGAAACGCTTTTTGCAGATACAAATTCCACCTGTGCACCAAATGTTTCACATTGATTTTTCATAAACTGTGCCAGCTCTAAACCACTGCCTGCCCAACCTGGGTAATTTTCCAAGACAGCGATACCTGCGGTCTGTCCACCCAAACGGTCGCCGCCCAGAACCAATGTTTTTTTATTTGCCCGTGCGGTATATAATGCCGCTGTTAAACCTGCGGGACCTGAACCTAAAATAATAACATCATACATAATTTACCTTCCTTTACCTGCCACAGCATAGCACAAGGCATAAATTCACGCAAACAAAAACAACACAACGAAATTATTGCATTAAGATTAAAAGTGCTTTATAATACCAACTGATATGGCAACAAAATTTGCATATTTTTCATCTGCATATTCATCCCCATTTGGGGAATAAATCATTTGCAATTTTTTTACTAGAACCTATTATCATTATAAATAAAAATTAACCAAGGAAGACAACAATGTTGGATATGAAATTTATTCGTGAAAATCCAGACGCAGTTAAAAAGGCCTGCGAATTAAAAGGATTCGAAGATTACACAGACGAAATTTTGGCCCTGGACGCCCGTGTTCGTGAATTAAAAACAATCACCCAATCCAAGACAGCAGAAAAGAACAAAATCACACGTGAAATTCCAACAGCAACAGACAAAGCACCTTTGATTGCCGCATCCAAAGAAATTGCAAATGAAATTGCAAACGATATGGCGGAACTGGCTGATAAAGAGGCTCAACTAGACGACCTGTTGCACCGTGTGCCACAAATTCCATCTGCGGATGCCCCAATCGGTCGTGATGACAGCGAAAATGTCGAAGTTCGTCGTGTTGGCACCCCACGTGAATTTGATTTTACACCACGTCCCCAGTGGGAATTACTGGAAATGAACGGCTGGTGGAAACCTGAAAAGATTGCATCTATCTGTGGCACCCGGACTTACGCCCTGTTTGGCGAAGCCGCAGAACTGGAACTGGCAATTCAAACCTATGTTTTACAGAAACTGATGTCCAAAGGTTTTACATTTGTAAACTGTCCATCAATTACCAAGCCACAAACAATCTTTAACGCAGGACACTTTATAGGTGCAGACCAATCAGTTATGGCAAACGACGTATTTATGCTGACAGACACTGACCGTTGCCTGGCTGGCACTGCTGAAATTATTCTAAATTCACTGCACAGTGATGAAGTCTTGAATGAAAAAGACCTGCCAATCAAATACGCAGGATTTTCACCATGCTTCCGCAAAGAAGCCGGTGCCGCTGGCCGTGACACCCGTGGAATCGTGCGCATACACCAATTTAACAAGGTTGAACAATACATCTATTGCACACGTGAACAGTGTGATGAAATGCACGAACATTTATTAAACAATCTGTGTGATGTGATGGCTGACTTGGAATTACCATACCGTGTTATTGCCGCCTGCACTGGCGATATGGGCTTTAACAAGGTTAAAATGCACGACGTCGAAGCCTGGTTCCCCAGTGAAAACACATACCGTGAATTGGGTTCTTGTTCATCGATTGGCCAATTCCAGGCCCGTCGCACAAACACACGCTATCGTGATAAAAATGGCAATATGCAGTTCTGTGCAACCCTAAACAACACAGGTATTGCCCTGCCCCGTGCGATTGTTCCAGTAATTGAAAATCACCAAAACCCAGACGGTTCTGTAAACATTCCAAAATGCTTGCAACCACTGATGGGTGGTCGCACCAAGATTGGTGGAAAGCACTAACAAAAAAACGCCCAAACGGGCGTTTTTTTATCGTTGAAACTTTTGAAAAAATTTCTTAAATGGTCGAACAAGCATATTTGAATTTTGTAATTCTAATAAATTATTCAAGCGTCGTGATTCGGCGACAATTTTTTTGCCCTGAATTTCATTCTTTCCGCCTGTAATCCAATGGTCAATATATACAGAAACATTATAGAATTGAACATACAAATCGTGGTCGCCCGACGCCGAAAAAATTGGTTCTACATCTGCAATAATTGCATCTGCAATCCCTTCTTTGCATTTGGCATATTCTGCCAGCGATTTTTTAGGTGCTTTTATCAAGGCATCTAATTTCCCCATTGCACCCAGAACAGCCTTTTCATATCGTTGATAATATTGTTTTTTCAACGAATTTTCCGACAACCCCTTCAAGGATGTAAACGCAGACTTAATTGCCAAATAAACTTCTGCATCTGAAAAATCTTGTTTCATATAATACTCCTTTGGGACAATTATAGCATAAAAAACGCCCAATTGGGCGATTTTTTATTTTTGTTTAATCTTTCTTGAAAAATATTGCAACGGCAAGAACGGATAATACAAACTTTTGAACGGATTTGTTTCATTTATATACTTAATCTGCCGCACGGCATCTAACAAGACTTTTTGTGCCTGTTCACGTTCCCAGTCATATTCACTAGACAAATTTTCCATATTATACAAAACCTGACTATACAACCTATAAACAGGACTTTGACCACCAACAACAAAACCGGCAACACAGTTTTCCAATCCGTCCTTGCAACGTACATCGTAATCAGAATACTTTTTTGGATTTCTTGCGACTGTATTCACCGCCCAAATCGCATCGAACACCCGACGTTGTTCTACCTCATCCTTGGCTGCCTTTTCACGTTTTTCCAAGAATTTAATAACTTCATCAAAAAAATCTTTTAATGTTGCATTATAATCTATCATTTTTTACCCCTATCGTTGATATTTTATGTCATACATAAACTGCTTTACTTGTTTCATAACGGGTTTTGCAGACTGCACCTGGGCCAAGGCAACCAAACGTTGTGATTGCACAATAATTTTTTCCGCATCCACATTTGCCGCACATTGAATTGTTGCATCCTTAGACGTGCGTCCATATTCCCAACGCTGAACAGAATTACATAAATTATAAAACTCTGAATGTAAATCACCGTTTTTTACCGCTCCAAAGAATCCATCCATCTTGCCCAATGCTACTTCGGCCGGACCGTGAACAATATAGAACGCAAACTGCACATCTTCTGGGGCAACATTATTTTCCTTGACCCAAGCATCTGCACGCCCCAGCCACGCCTGCCAGGTTTTACTGCGTGAAAAATGTTCATCTGGATTTCTTGCAATATTACGCAATTGAACCATTGAACGACCCGCAGCATAGCGTTCATCAACCAGCGTGCGTTTCCAATTCTTTCTTAATTCGGCACGAAACAAAGAAACCAAACTTTCAAAGCCCCGCTTTATCGCCAAACGAACATCTTGCTCTGTTAACTTCTGCACCATCATTTTGCCTCCTTTTGTTATCTCTTTATAACACCCACACCTACAAATATAGACAAAACACAACAAATGTCAATATTTTCTCATAAAAAAGTTGAAAATTCATAATTTTAGTTATACCCTATGCCTGATAAACAAAAATGCAAACAGGATAGCAAATGAAAATACGCAACATTGCAATTATTGCACACGTTGACCACGGGAAAACAACCTTGGTTGACAACATGTTAAAACAAGCCGGCACTTTCCGTGAAAACGAACGTGTCGAAGAACGTGTTATGGACAGTGGCGACATTGAACGTGAACGTGGCATTACCATTTCTGCCAAGCCTACATCAATCCAGTGGGGTGAATACAAAATCAACATTGTTGACACACCTGGGCACGCTGACTTTGGTGGCGAAGTAGAACGCATTTTATCTATGGTTGATGGTGTTGTTCTGTTAGTTGACAGTGCCGAAGGTCCACTACCACAAACAAAATTCGTATTATCCAAGGCACTAAAACTGGGCCTACGTCCAATTGTTTGCATAAACAAAGTTGACCGTGGCGATGCCCGCCCAGACGAAGTCTTATCTGAAACATTTGACCTGTTTGACAAACTTGGTGCAACAGATTCCCAACTAGATTTCCCATATTTATATTCTGTTGGTCGTGATGGTTGGGCTGTTCGTGATTTGAACGATGAACGCAAAGACCTGACACCATTGTTCCAATTGATTGTTGACCATGTTCCTGCCCCTGATTGCGGTGGCAGTCGCTGTCAACTGGACGCACCATTTACAATGCTGGCAACGACCCTAGAAGCAGACCCATATGTTGGCCGTATTTTAACAGGCAAGATTGAATCTGGCACTGTTCGTGTTGGTCAATCTGTCAAGGCAATCAATCGCAACGGCGAATTTATCGAAAACGCCAAGATTACAAAAATCATCGAACACCGTGGCGTTGAAAAGATTTCCCGTGACGCTGCATCTGCTGGCGACATTGTGGTTATTGCTGGTTTTTCCAAGGCAACTGTGGCGGACACTTTGTGCGACCCATCTGTCAACGAACCTATTCCTGCAATGCCTATTGATCCACCAACCCTGACGATGACATTCTTTGTAAACACATCACCATTGGCTGGTAAATCTGGCAAGAAATTGACATCACGTATGATTGGCGAACGCCTGTTCAAAGAAGCCGAAACAAACATTGCATTGCGTGTTGAACAAAGTGAAAACAACGAAGCATTCGAAGTATCTGGTCGTGGCGAATTACAACTGGGCATTTTGATTGAAACAATGCGTCGTGAAGGATTTGAATTATCGGTATCTCGTCCACGTGTTGTAATGCAATCTGACGAAAACGGCAACCGCCTTGAACCAATCGAAGACGTTGTAATTGACGTTGACGACGAATTCAGTGGTGTTGTTATTGAAAAAATGACCAAACGCAAGGCCACAATTTCAGAAATGAAGGCATCAGGTGCTGGCAAAACCCGCATTGTATTTTCTGCCCCATCACGTGGTCTGATTGGATATTTATCAGAATTCCGCACAGACACCCGTGGCACAGGTATTATGAACCGTGTATTTGATAAATACGACATCTATCGTGGTCCAATTCAGCAATACCGCCCAGGTGTTTTGGTTTCTATGGAAAAAGGTGCTGCTGCGACATACGCACTGTTTAACCTGCAACCACGTGGGACGCTGTTCATCGACCCCCAGACCGAGGTTTATTCTGGTATGATTATCGGCGAACACAGCAAAGAAAACGACCTGGAAGTAAATCCTATAAAGGGTAAAGAACTAACAAACATGCGTTCGGTTACCGCAGACGAAAAATTATTCTTGGCCCCACCACGTCGCATATCTTTGGAAGAAGCCTTGTCCTATATCCTGGACGACGAATTAGTTGAAATCACACCTGACACAATTCGTTTACGTAAAAAGGAACTGGACAGCAACACACGTAAAAAGTTAAAAAAACACGTCGAAGAGTAAACAATCAATAACACCCCACCAGGGGTGTTATTTTCTGTTATAAAGCCTTTGTTGCAAAAGCGACAAAAATCATATAGATTATAAGACATGAAACCGAAACCAAAATTTGCAAGCCGAGCAGAACAGAACGCTGTTGTAAATATTGACAACGTGTTCCGTACCTGTTCCACAAAGCGTTTATTTTTATTTGCTGGCTATAATAAATCTGGTGCAATCGACCCTGCATTGATTCATTATGTAAAGTCCTTATCTGAATTCGGCGAAATCGTATTGGTTATGGATTCAGACTGTCCTAATTCTGAATTATCGAAACTTGATAAATATTGCCTGTTTACATCTGGCGAACGCCACGGCGAATATGACTTTGGCTCTTATAAACGTGCATATCAGTGGGCAACTGAAAACCTGAACCTGTCAGAATATGATTTTATATATCTGGTCAATGATTCTGTTTATGGTCCTTTATATAACTTGGCACCATATATCAATAAAATGGAATCCTGGGACACAGATGCATTTGGCATTGTAAAAAATCCAAAGCCCGCCCACCCACATATTCAATCTTGGTTTATTGGATTGCAGCCGTCTGTATTTTTAACCGATTGGTTTGATAAATTTATTCGCAGTGTATCCAAACAACCGTCCAAAGGACTGATTACCAAAATATACGAACACGGTTTATCAAAACTAATAAACCAAAACAACCTGACCTGGAAATGCCTGTATACGGTAAAAAACCGGGGAATTTATAACAAGATAAAAAAACTTTACAATATGAAAATGCCCTTTATGAAAAAGCTTGCATTTTCACGCCACAACGGCACCCTGGGCCGCCAGATTTTATACGTCTTGCGTCGCCTTGATGACAACACACGCATTGCAATTTTAATATCTGCACGTGGCCAATACGGTTCAAAATATATTGATTGGCTGCTAACCAACAACCCAGCAAAAATATTTATCAGACAAACAAAGCACATAACCAAAAAAATTTGTTCGAGGCAACTATGACAACAACACCAACCGCCACAAAATCAACGCCAACCAAACGCATTGCTGCGATAACAATGGCTCGCAATGATGAATTCTTTTTATCCCGTTGGATAACGTATTACGGCAATCAGATTGGCCCAGAAAACTTATACATCTATCTGGACGGCACAGACCAAGAAACCCCTGAAAATTCAGGGTCTGCCCACATAACAAAATTACCCCACACTGACATGTCACGCAGTGCTGGCGACAAATACCGCATTGGGAAAATGTCCGACCTGGCATCCAGTTTATTTGCCCAAGGCTATGACATTGTAATCGGTTGTGATTGTGATGAATTTTTAATTGTTGACCCTACCCTGAATACAACATTGGCCGAATATTTATCAAACAAAAATATTCATACAACCCTGTCTGGCTTAGGCCTGGACATTGGTCAGCATATGAAACAGGAACAACCACTTGACACAACCAAAGCATTTTTAGAACAACGTGAATACGCTTTATTATCAACCCGCTATACCAAACCTGTTGTAATAAATCGCCCTGTCCGCTGGGGCAGCGGTTTTCACAGCATAAACGGTCATAATTTTCACATTGATAAAAACCTGTATTTATTGCACTTTGGTGCGGTTGATATGGATATGCTGGTGGCCAAGGCCGCCAACCGTGGTCCCGACTGGGTAAACCACCTTCGTCGTCGTGGCAATGGCACAATAAACGCAGTCACAAATTCCGCAGTCCACAGCGAAAAGTGGTTGCGAATTGCCCGTATAATGCAACGAATTTTCCGTCCAATTTATGCACTAGACAAACCTGGAATGTTGGGATTAAAACCAATTGTCAAAATCCCACAACGCTTTAAAAAATCAAAGGTATAAAAATATGCAAAACCAAAAAATAGATATTGTTTACCTGTGGGTTGACGACAACGATGAAAACTGGCGTTCCCAGAAAGATAAATGGCTTGAAATCGTCAAGGGCGAACGCCCTGTCTATTCCGATGCCGCCATCGCCGCCCGTTGGCGTGATAATGGCGAATTCAGATATTCACTACGCAGTGTTGCCGAATATGCCCCATGGGTAAATCATATTTATATCATAACTGGTTTTAACCAGGTTCCAAAGTGGTTAAACACCAACCACCCAAAAATCACAATTGTTCCACATGAACAGATTATACCTGCAGACGCAATTCCAACATTTAACGCAACTGCGATTGAGATGTGCATCCCCAATATCCCCGGCCTATCCGAACGCTTTTTGCTGATGAACGACGATATGTTTTTCAACCGTCCACTGTCCCCTGACTTCTTTTACGATGCCCAGGGTCGGGCCCGTGTTTTATACAGCAACCATTCCGGCCGCAGCAAGAACATTGGTGAATGGATGACCCACGTTGATGAATACACCCAGACCTTGATACTATCTGCCCAGTTTATTGATAAAATATTTGGACACAACGTATATAAATACCGCCCATCACACGGCATTGACCCATACTTCAAATCCACCTGGTCTGAATGTCGCAACCACCCATTATTGACAGGTTTAATTGACAAGCAAATCAGAAATAAATTCCGCACAAATAACGAAGTCCAACGTTGGATGTTCAACCTGTATGATTTAACCACAGGCCGTGCAAAGTTCATTCACAGTCGTGCACGCAAGCATTCACGTCATAAAATCAGTGATTTTATATACAACAGTATTTTTGCACCATTTATCAAAAATTCACCTGTATATTGCACCGACGCATCAAGTGCACGCACAGCCCTGGCAAACGCACCAACATTTTGCATAAACGATTCACGTGATACAGACGATGCCATTTTGAAAACCAACGCTGAATTTCTTGCCAAACGTTTTCCAAACAAATGTGAATTTGAAAAATGATAAATCCCCCAAATGGGGGATTTATTTTATTCGAATCTGCACGTTTTTATAAAATCACAAATATTTACCCTAACCTTTTTCGCCCACTTAAACGGCGGTCTATCTAATGCCCCAATATGTTCCAGTCGTTGCAAAGCCTGACGTGCCTCTTCCAGTTCACCATCAGTGCCAATATATTTAATTTTACTAAACGCCTTGGCAACAAAATACCATTGAAAATTTTCAGACCATTTTTTCATCTGATATGGCGAAGCCTGATTAGCATACTTTGTATAAGCATCTTCTAGTCCAACACACAAACTTTTCATTATCCGCAATTGTTTTGCACTTAAAACAATTCCACCAAAATTAGGAATATAAAAATACAACGGCAATGGCACAATTGTTGTTCTTGGATTACGCAACATAACATTGCTCCACCATGGGAAATCTTCGAACAAAATCCCCTTGATAAAAGGGATATCTGCAATCAGTTCACGCTTATACAGATTTTTCCACACCTGACAATGTTTAATCAGCCACTTCTTTTTTCTGCCTGCCTTGTTATGTGTTTTTTCTGTTGCATATTCATAAACATCATCTGTGGTCAGTGATTTGATACGCTTTAAATCATATTTTTTATTAAAACGCCGTGGCACAACATCATCTGTGTTTAATTTCAAGATATGACGAACCATCAACTGTGGACGATAAATTCTGTCATATGTAAACGACACAATATCAGACCCATCACGCAACGCCAAACTGTGTGCAATTTCCATTGTCTGTGGATGAATAAAATCATCACTATCCAGATACAAAATATAATCACCTGTTGCGACTGCCATACCTGCATTACGTGCATCACTCAACCCACCATTTTCTTTATCTACAATTCGAAAGCGACTGTCCTTTGCAGCATACTCTGCCAAAATTTCTGCTGATTTATCGGGACTGCCATCATTTACACAAATGGCCTCCCAGTCTGTAAAAGTCTGATTTTTCACACTATCCAGACATCTGCGTAAATATTTTTCAACATTATAAATTGGAATAATTACAGAAATCGCAGGCATATCAATCACCCCCCTATTTTATATTTATTTGAACAATCTGATAATTTTACGCAATCGCCACAGATGCATTACATTATGCTGTTTTGCAAAATCCCGTCTGTATTGTTTTCCGATTTTATATTGTTCTTTGACCTGTGCATGATGTTCTGCATCACGATTATTTAATGCAGACGTTTCATTGAACATATAGTGATAAAACACCCACGGTACACTGACGACAAAGCCAGCTTTTTCAATTGCTTTTAACACAAACAAAGTATCTTCCTGTGCTATTAAACTTGTATCAAACCACAATTCATTATTTTTAATAAAATCGGTTTTGAACAAATACCGCCACACATAAGAATCCGTCAACGCCCGTGTCAGACGCAACTTGTCTGCAATTCCACGTCCCAGTTTAACCCCACTATAAACAATTGGTTTCGTATATTTATTATCGCTATCAAATCCTGAGACCACCATATCCGCATTTGAATCCTGGGCAACAGTCAACATTGATTGATAGTATTCGGGGTCAATCCAATCGTCTGCATCCAAAAAGTGAATATATTCACCATCTGCATTCATTATCCCGTCATTACGTGCCGACGACACACCTGCATTTGCCTTGTGAATAACCCGAAACCGTTTATCACGCATTGCATATTCGTCCAAGATTGCCGCCGACCTATCAGGACTGCCATCATCGATACAAATGGCCTGCCAATCCGTAAATGTCTGTGCAATCAGACTATCCAAACATCTACGCAGATATTTTTCAACTTTGAACACAGGAATAACTACACTAATCACTGGCATAACAAATCCTTTTTATTACATTTTCAACATTTCCGCTGCGACTGTTCCTGGCTTTGGATTTTTCGCCTGATGATAAGTTGTCTTTTGAAAGAACGCCCCACTTGTCACCTTATCAAATTCTTCCTTGTTAAAAGGTTTATCATGCCAATCCCACCACAAAGCATGCGTTGGGTCCTGGTCTACGTGTGGCATTTTTGCAAAATATTTTATTGCCCGTGGGTCATTGTGAACCATTGTCTTGAACAACAATTGATGCATAAAGTAATCAAAAGGTCCATTTTCTTTTGTCCAATAATCCAGCATCATTGCCCGCCAAGCATCCAGCAAATACGCCCCCTTGCGTGAACGGATAAAGCAATTTTGCATATAACTATATGGACTGCCAACCTTTTGTCCCGCCATATAGACAAAGAAATCTTCATCAGCAATCCAGTCAGGAATAGCCTGGGTTACAAACCCTGTTGAATCCAACCAAAAACCACCGTGGTTATACAACAATTCGACACGACAAATATCTGCAAAATGTGCATGTGATATTTTTCCTGCCTTACGCTTTTTCATAATGACATCTGGCAGTGTTATATAATCAAACACAGTCTTTTCGTCCAACACCACCAATTCTTGTTTACAGTGCTTTCTAACACTGCGAAAACACGCCTTAACCAATTCTGGTGCATTTTCTTCGCCCTGCAACCACAGTGAAAAAATTTTATCATTTGCATCATTGTTGACCACTTTGCGTTCCTTGACAGCGGCTGCGGCTGGCAAATATCTTTCAAAATATTTGGGGATTACACGTTCAATCACAGCACTTCGCACAGCACGACGTTTTACCCGTGGTCGCCAAAACCAGTTTAAAATATGCCCTTCTACAATAATCTGAGTCATTGCCCACATACGCTGAAAATTCATAACAAATCCTTTTTTATTCTAATTTTATAAAATTACCCCAGCCACATTGACTGGGGAATATACTTATTCATCAACTTCTGTCATTGCATCCTCCTTATCATCGATTGGACCTGTTGTCATTTCTTCGGCGATTCCAGACGAACGTGCCATAATTTTATTCAGCAATTCTTCCTGTTCTGCCGGATGGTCCTTCAACCACTGACGGGCATTTGCTTCGCCCTGTCCCATGCGATCACTGTTATAAGAATAGAAACTGCCGGCTTTTTCAATCAAATCATATTTGACCCCCATATCCAGAATTTCACTTATTCTTGAAATTCCTTCGCCATACATAATCTTGAAATCAACAGTTCTAAATGGTGGTGCAACTTTGTTTTTAACAATTTTTACACGTGTTTCATTACCGACAATATTTTCTTTGTCTTTGATTTGTCCTGTTCTGCGAATATCCAAACGCACCGATGCATAGAACTTTAACGCATTACCCCCCGATGTTGTTTCTGGATTACCGAACATAACCCCAATCTTCATACGAATTTGATTGATAAAGATAAGCAACGTATTACTGCGTGAAACAGACCCTGCCAATTTTTTCAAACTCTGGCTCATAAGTCTTGCAGTTGTTCCAACGAACGAATCCCCAATATTTCCTTCTAATTCTGCCTTTGGCACCAATGCCGCCACAGAATCAATTACAACTACATCAACCGCACCAGATTTAATCAAAGTATCTGCAATTTCCCACGCCTGTTCACCAGAATCTGGTTGTGAAATAATAAGGTTTGAAACATCAACACCCAGTTTTTTTGCATAACTGGGGTCCAATGCATTTTCGGCATCAATATATGCACACGTTCCGCCTTTTTTCTGTGATTCTGCAACTGCATGCAATGCCAATGTTGTCTTACCCGATGATTCTGGACCATATATTTCGACTATACGCCCTTTTGGATAACCACCGACACCCAATGCAATATCCAACCCTAACGAGCCTGACGAAATCGCCTCTATATTTTGTTGCGAGCCATCACCCATTTTCATAATGGCTTCTTTACCGAACTGTTTTTGAATTTGTGCCAACGCAGATTCCAACGCTGGATTTTTTCCAGCCACTCCGCTATCTTTTGCAGCATCTTTTTTTGCCATAATTTTCCCCTTTTTTTCTTAAGGAAATCTTACAAACAAACCACAGAAAAAGCAACGAATTTGTTATCTTTTCTTTTCTGGCAAAATCAACAAACTAAACGCACCGATAAAGACGGTCACAACCCACACAGCCGACGTTGTCCCGAACAAAGAAATCACCGCTGCCGCCAACATTGGTGCAATAACATTTGGCAAATTTGAACTTGTCCTAAACACGCCATAAAACTTGGCCTGCTGTGCCCGTCCCATACCGTCAAAGAACAACAAATCATGCACAGATTCCATCAACGCCCCGGACACCTGCCACGCAATAAATATCACCAGCAATGGCACACCTGTCACAATCGTTGCAACCGCTGACAACAATACAAAAGAACCAAACCCCAACATCAGCCAAATCGTCTTGCCAAAACGTCTGACCGCACGCCCCATAAATTCACTAAGCAACAAATAAGGCACAATACCCAACGTCAAAACCCAGCCTAACACATCCTTATCAAAGCCATTTTCAACAACCAAAATCGGCACATACAAGACACGCATTGCACGCAAAGAATAATAACCGAAATTCACCAGATACGCCCGCACCATACCCGGCACCTTGAAAAATTCGACAGTATTTTTCCACAACGCCCGAAAAGTCTTGCGTGGATTGACCGGCTTTATCTGTTTATCTTCTTGCACGATTTTGAAATATTTGAACACCGACCAGGCAATCAGATAAATCACCGCAGACGCAAAAAACGCCGCCCGATTTCCAAACAAACCTGCAATCCAAACTGCCAGCATTGGTGCAAACAATGCCCCAACATTCAACCACAAATGATATCGGGAATTTAATCGTGCCATACCGATATTTTTTGAAAAATCAGACATAAACAACGGAATCAACATACTTGACAATGTGATTGCAATCCCGGTTGTATAGTCCAAAATAACAAATGTCCGTGGCAATATTGAAAAACTCATCATTGCATAGCAAATTGCCATCATCAGCAAAGCAAAAAAGAACACCCGAACCTTGGAAAAAGTCCGCAAAATTTCATTTGCAAACAACCCGACAATAAAACAGAACACGGAATAAACAGCAACATAAATTCCGACAATCGCAGAAGACTTAAAAATTTCCATTAAAACCAGCGAATAAACAGCATTATAAATACCATCTGCAAACCCTGTAAACAACCCCAGATTTGCAAATGAAAAACCATTGACACTGTTTCGAACTGAAATATATTTATCCCTTGCCATATCGATAAATTATATCACAAAAAACATAAATCGCCAAACGCAAGGAATCAGAATTTTAATAAAATTAAATAGAATGATTTAGATATGTGAAGACGCCGTTGGCGTGGTGTATTGAACATACATGAGCCAACAGATTTACGCATAGATGAATTATCCGCAACTAAATGAAATTAAATAGAATGATTTAGATATGTGAAAATCCGTTGGCGTAGTGTATTGAACATACATGAGCCAACGGATTTACGCATAGATGAATTATTATATTTAATTTGCGGCAGTAAACACCTTCTGCACATCATCATTCGCATCCAATGCATCAACTAACTTTTCTAATTTGGCATATGCTTCATCGTCCAAGTCCATTGGCATATTTGGAAGCCATGTCAATTCTGCCTGTTCTGGTTCACCCAATTTATCAGCCAAGAACTTTTGTGCATTGATAAAATCTTCTGGTTTTGTTGTGATAATAAAACCTTCTTCGGATGTTTCCAGATTATCGGCATTGGCCTCCATAATAATTTCCATCATTTCATCTTCACTCTTGCCGATTGACGCTGGATACATAATCTGACCGGCACGTGTAAACATAAAGACAACACTGCCTTCTTCACCCATATTTCCGCCATTTTTACCAAAAATATTACGAATTTCTGGCACTGTGCGACGTGGATTATCGGTCAAGGCCTCTACAATAACAGGCACTGCCCCTGGCCCATAACCTTCATATCTTACCGCTTCATAGTTTTCGGTATTAGACCCCGATGCTTTATCGATTGCACGTTTGATATTATCATTTGGCATAGAATTCTTACGTGCTGTCAAGATTGCCAAACGCAGGCGTGGATTATTGTCAGGGTTTTTATCACCCAACTTTGCCGCCATTGTAATTTCACGTGCTAATTTTGTAAACAAACCACTGCGTGCTGCGTCTGCTGCACCTTTTTTGTGTTGGATATTATGCCATTTACTGTGTCCACTCATATTTGACCTTTTTATTTATTTAGGTTAAAATCACCCCAAAAGGATAGCAAATGATTGGCAAATTGCAAGGCATAGTTGACTATATTGGCGATGGTTATGTTATTTTATTGACAAGCGGTGTTGGATACAAGGTTTATACCGCCGAATACCTGACCCACAAATCAACGGTTGAACTGTGGATTGAAACGATTGTCCGTGAAGATTCCATACGCCTGTTTGGATTTACCAGTCTATCTGCCCAAAACCTGTTTAATATGCTAACAGGGGTTTCTGGTGTAGGCCCAAAGGTTGCCTTGGCAATACTTGGGACAATAAATTCAGACACATTGATGTCAGCGATTGCGACAGGCGACGCCAAAACGATTGCGACTGCCCCAGGGGTTGGCAAAAAGATGGCAGAAAAAATCATTGTTGAATTAAAGAACAAAATTGGTGGCATATCTGCAACATTATTTGCCCCAGAAGTTGACACAACTATGACAGCATCATCTGCCCTGCCCGATTTATTGATGGCACTTGAATCCTTGGGCTATCGCCGTCTGGACATTATCGAGATGGCACAAAAATTGGTAAATCAAAACCCAACCGCAGACGTTTCAAAACTGGTCCCCCTGGCATTAAAAGAAATCAGCAAAGGCAAATAAAACAATGAACAATAACAACACAATTTTTGCACTTTCATCTGGGCACGGCAAATCAGGCGTTGCGGTAATTCGCATATCTGGCGACAAACTGCACGACGTATTTTCCACATTTATAAACAAGCCTGAATTTACCCCACGCCAGGCATATTTTTGCAACCTGACGGACAACAATGGCGACCTGCTGGACCAATGCCTGGCAATATATTTTTCTGCCCCACACAGTTTCACAGGCACTGACGTTATTGAATTACACACACACGGTGCACCTGCAACAATCAATGCGGTATTTGAATACCTAAAGACATTAGGCATGCGTCTTGCGACCCCTGGGGAATTTTCACGTCGTGCATTTTATAATAACAAAATGGACTTGGCAGATGTTGACGGTCTGGCGGCATTACTTGACGCCCAAACAGACCAGCAACGCAAACACGCCCTTAAATCAATGCTGGGTTCAGACAGCCAGATTTACAACACCTGGCGTAATCAGATGGTTGAAATATCGGCTTATGCTGCTGCTATCCTTGATTACAGTCCTGATGATTTACCAGAAAACATATCTGAAACAATAAAATCCAGAACATCAAAATTATACATTGAAATAACCAATGCATTAAAAAAATACAAAACATCACGTGCAATCCGTGGCGGTATAAATATTGCATTAGTTGGCGAAACAAACGTTGGTAAATCATCAATATTTAATTACATTGTTGGTTCTAATCGTGCGATTGTATCTGATATTGCTGGCACTACACGTGATGTCATATCTGCAAATCTTGACATTGACGGATACCTGGTAAATTTATCAGACACGGCAGGTCTGCGTGAAACAGACGATATAATTGAATCAATCGGGATACAGCGAACAAAATCAGAAATCAAAAACGCAGATATTGTCTTGCATATTTACACCCCAGATACAGTTCCATTATCACGCACAGATGAATCCCGCATTGGTCCAAATCCGAACATAAATATTGTAAACAAATGCGACACAATCCCCCAATCAGAATACGACTATGAATTTGGTCTGCCCATATCTGCCAAGACAGGTATTGGAATGGATGATTTAATGGAAACAATCCGCAATAAAATTCACGAGATATTTGACACCACAGAAAACAGCCTTTGCATAAATGCCCGCACCAAAGAATTATTAGAAACTGCCCAATCCGAACTAGGCAACGCACTAAACGCTGGCGAAAATTACGACATATTTGCCGAACACACTCGCCGTTCTGCGGACGCAATCGGCAAGATTCTGGGTACAATCACCGCAAGCGAGGTTTTGGACAAAACCTTTGGGCAACTATGCCTGGGCAAATAAAAATCCCCCATTCTGTGGTGCAATAAATTAAATAGAATGATTTAGATATGTGAAAATCCGTTGGCCTAGTGCACAAACGCTACATACGATTCCCGATTCTAATTATAATTTATTGAAAATAAAAGATAATAGTATAGATACGGAACGGGGGCGATATCGTAGTGCACAAACGCTACATAAGATATCGCCCCTGCCTGTAGATATGCCATTAGATTTTATTTTTATTCGTGGCGGTCAGGATACATCCCATCTATCAGATTCTGACGAACCACGTGATGTTTAACCTTTTGCGTGCCAGTCAAAGGCAAATCTTCGGTTGTCATCGCAAAGTGTGTAACCCACTTATAACTGGCAACTTTTTTATTTGCTGCTGCAATTTCCGCCCCCAGTTTTTCGATTGTCATACCTGGTTCAACACTGAACACACCATATGTAACCGTTTTATCTTTGACCTTGTGTTCAAAGACAGCAACGTTTTTAACACCAGGGATTGTGATAAACATACCTTCTAATTCATCTGGATAAACGTTTTTACCACTGTCTAAAACGATAACCTGCTTTTTGCGACCAGCAAAATGCAATTCACCGTTTTTGTCCATTGTAACCATATCACCAGTATTAAAGAAGCCACGTTCATCAAAGATTTCTTTATTGGCCTCTTCGTTATTCAAGTATCCACCGAACACCTGATGTCCACGCAACCACAGAACACCAACGCCATCTTCGTTTTTATCACGAATTTCGCATTCATTATTCAGTGTTGGTCCACCAAAAGCGAACGGCAAACGTTTTTTAGTTGGCTTTGAAATACAGATTGGTCCAACGGTTTCGGTCAAACCATACCCCTGGATAAATGTCAACCCCAAACGTTCATAGAAAGTTTCAACCTCTGGCTTAGTTGCTGCACCACCTGCAATCAACAAGCGTGCACGTCCACCAAAGACATCCAAGATTGGTTTTTGGACTTTACGCACCAGCGCACCCAAACCAATTTTCTGCAATGTCTTGCCGTATTTCAATACAAAAGACACCAACCCCCATTTTTTCTGTGCTTTGACGTTGTCAATAATCTTGTTGCGGAATACTTCCCACAATCTTGGCACAGCTGGAATAACCTGTGGACGGAATTTCTTAAAGTCCGCCATAATTTCCTTTGGATTGATTGTTGGCTGCAACAACACCCCTGCCCCATAGTGCAAAGTTGCCAAGATTTCGACTGCGAAACCGAACACGTGATACATTGGCAAAAATCCATACAGATAATCACCTGGTTTTATCCATTCTGCCATTGATTCCAATGAATTTGTGCATTCAACAATGTTAAAATGTGTCAGTGGCACAACCTTTGGCTGCCCTGTTGACCCTGATGTAAAAGACATTGTCGCAATATCTAATGATTCTACCGCTGCTGGTTTCAGCTCAGGATTCACATCACCATCTTTGGTTGTGATATCATAGAATTTGAATTTATCCGTTTTGTAAACAAAAGACTTCTCTGCACAAACGAACTTACAGTCTGTGATTGTTGCCATATTGTCGTATTCAAATGGGGTCAGATTTGTATCCAGCAACAATACAGTTCCACCCAGATACCAAATTGCGAATAACGATATTGGGAATTCAGGAATATTGTGGGACAAGATACCAACCACATCACCTTTTTTAACACCTGCTTTATCAAGTGAAGCGGCCCTAGCTTTGACCAAAGCAATAAAGTCCTTATACTTTATCCCTTCACGCACCAGATATAAATTATCTGGATATGTCTGTGCTGTTTTTTCCAGCATTTGATACATATTCATAGTATAAAATTCCTTGTTGTTTTTTATATTGGACAAGGATATTATACTCAGTAAACCAAGGAAATCAATTATGAAAATTTTGACATTAAATATAAACTCTATCCGTGCCCACATTGAAAGTTTCATTGACATTTTGCGTCGTGGTGAATACGACACAATCCTGGTCCAGGAATTAAAGGTTGAAACTGCGAACTTTCCGCACGCCCTATTTGATGAATTTGGATATAATGTAAAGGTCTTTGGTCAAAAGTCCTGGAATGGCGTTGCAACATTTTCAAAATTTTCTATCGAAGACGCCACCCTTGGCATGCCAAATTACGCAGACCCCAATGCTCGTTTTTTGGAATGTGTTGTTGACGGCCACGTTCGCCTGATAAATACATATATGCCAAACGGGGACACGGTTGAATCGCCCAAATTTCCATACAAACTGGAATGGATGCGTGCATTTACAGATTACATATCCCAATATTTGGACAGTCCAGAACCTGTAATCATTGGTGGTGATTTCAACGTTGCAATCCAAGACCGTGATATCTGGAAGCCAAAAAATTACGAAGGCATTGCAATTTCTGCACCTGCCGCACGCAGCATTATGAACCAATGGCTAGACGCAGGCTGGACAGACGCCTGGCGTTCTCTGCACCCAGACGAAATAGATTATACCTGGTATGGCTATCGTGGCCGGGACACTGTTGGCAACAAACAAGGTCTTCGCCTGGACTACTTTTTGTGCAACAAAACTGCTGCAAAAATGATAAAGAATTGTGAAATAGACCTTGAACCACGCCTGGCCACAAAACCAACAGACCACTGTGGTCTAATGCTTGAAATAAAATAAAATTGCACACAAAACCTAAATAGAATGGTTAGCCAAAAACCATTCTATTTAATCTTTTGCCCTTTTCAAATCATCAAACGCCTGATATTTCTTATCGCCCGTTTCAAAATATTCATACCCAGCATTTCCTGCCGAATACATATTGAACAACTCTGTTGTTTTATTGACCGCGGCCTCTATCATTTGTTGCGTTGCCTCTTTATCATATTCGATAACACGTGCATCACCATTTTTCAACTGCAAGAATTTCATCACAGGTGTTTTTGACAATTCTGTTGTTTCAATTGGAAATCCCCCTGTTTGCAGGATATATGCCTCTAATGGTAATTGTGGCATATTTCCCTGCTCTAATTGGCTTTTTGATGGTGCAGCCCCTGTTTTAATATCCATCACCACCCCGTCCCAGAATCTATCTGCCTTGGCACGAACTGTTCGTCCTGCAATTTTTACACTACCTTCTTTTTCAATTCCTGGATTTTGAATATCTTTCAGTGCCTTGGACACCACGGGTGCAATTTCATAAAACCGCTTTCGCCAGAAATGAAACAGCACACTATTTGTTCCCAGCAATTCACGAGCCTTGTTCACCATTTGTGCTGCCAACACATCAGGATTCCAATCGGTCGCATCTTCGATAACCTTGTGCACCAGATTTCCGAAATCACGTGCATCAACCCCGACCCAATAATCGTCCAAGACCCTCAGTCTTAAAATATGCTTTACATAAAAAGCGTATGGATTATGAATCAAATATTCCAGTTCTGTCACATATACATCTGACCAATCTGCCGGTGGTGTTGGCACAGAATAATCCAAACTCTGCATTTTTACATCATCTAATTTTGCAACGGCCTGTGTAATATCTTTATTCTTGTCAAACTTTCCTTTGGCCACAATCACACGTGAAATAAATCTAGACTCGGCGGTTTGCACCCCACCAGAAACAGTGCTTCGCAGCCACCAAACCTGTGAACCACAGGACAGATTCATAAAATCCAACGATTGCAACGAAACCTTGCGGTCAGGCGACGGCAATCCAATTTTTTCAGCCAAATGCCACGGCAGCCAGGCATTTTCATACCCACGTGCCGGAAACATTCCATCATTTAGTCCTGTTAAAATCACAACATCTGCTGTCTGCATTCTGGATTCAATAGTCCCCAGCACAACAACCCGTGCCTTGTCGTCCATAAGCCCACGCACAGACACATTTGATATTGCATCTAAAACAAAGGCACGTGCATCAACCAAACTCAACCGAACACCAATTGCAGCCAACGCATCTGAAACCTTTTTAATTTCAATCCATATCTGCACAGATGTTGCATCATCCACCGCAAAGTTCGGTGTAAATTCCGCCTGATGTTTTTGAACAATCAAAGAAATCGTATCAAATAAATTGTGTTTGCATTCTACACAAATTTCATCAAATTCATTAGCAGATGTTTCAATCCACCCATCAATCAGATTCAGCAACGCCCGCCCTGTTGCGGTCATTGTTCCTGGGACACCACCTGAAAAATCAGCCTTTATTCCCCGACTTGCCAATTCACTTGCAATACGTTGATTTCCGGCTGCGTCCGGTGTTATAACTAAAACAGTTTTATCTTCATCTAATGCCCTTTGTGCAATTTCTGCAACGGCTGCAGCCTCGACTGATTCACGTGAACATTCGACCAAATGACAGTGCGACAAATCTACATCACTATTCATCACTGAAACATCATTTCCAAAAGCCTTATTCATAAAATCAATTGCAGATGGTCCAACATCAATCGGCACAACATCATCAGCCCCTAACCCCAGTCTTGATAAAAATTTATACTCGGAATTATACGGATTCGTAT
Source organism: Candidatus Enterousia sp. (assembly GCA_045637165.1). GTDB lineage: Bacteria > Pseudomonadota > Alphaproteobacteria > Rs-D84 > Rs-D84 > Enterousia. The sequence goes on from JAZTYU010000015.1 coordinate 38,786, forward strand.
TCAATTGAAAATCCTGAACACGACCCGATATTTTTCCAGACAAAATAATACGTCCATGTGGTTGCTTGGCAATTTCTACCATCAAATCTGCCGTTGCTGGCACACTGGCAGTTGACGCACAAACAACAACCAACTTATATCGATTCAAATAATCTTTCCAACGACGGATATCCCTATTTTTAGCCATTGCAGATGTCAATCTTCCGCCTGCATAATCATTCATAAAAGTTGACATTATGCTTAAAAATCTGGCCTTATTTTGAAAATGTCGTGCATACTTTTCATCAACCAATCCAGCCCAGTCAACTGTTGCAACATCAATTCCTTCATTTTCCAGATAATCGCACATACGCACCAAATCACGTGCCAACGTCAAAGCGGTTGTCCAGTTTCCAATACTTGCATCTGCGACCAACAAGCGTGCCATTAAAACAATGCGTTCTGTATTAGAAATAATATCCCGTGAACGAATATCTTCCCAGTCTTCATCACTTGGGTTATCAACCCCTTCGCCCAACGCAACCAACTGCGGCAAAATCACAGCACCACCAGACTTTTGCACAATCATTTTTTCGACTGTTCGCACAGCACGACGACTGGGCAAGAAAATCAGCATATCTGCCAACGCCACCCCTGACGCACTGACAAGTTTCCACAACGCATCTGAAATCTTGGCAGGATTTGTTGCATAAAAAACATTATGATTATTTAACACCCAACGTTTCCTTTATTTTTTCCAAACCTGTTTTCTTTTCCGCAGACGTCATTAAAATTTCTGGCAACATCGCCCCATGGTCTGTATGCAGGATTTCAACCTGCTTTGTTTCACGAACTTTTTTGTCTTTTTTTGTGTAAACAATCTGATAAGGAATTGCATTTGCATCGCAAAAATCCATCAAATCCAAATCAGCATCTTTTGCACCAATTCTTGAATCAATCAGTATAAACAGACGTTTTAATTGAGTTCTGCTCAACAAATATTCTTCTAATCTTTTCAGCCACCTCATTGCATCGACCTTGGACACTTTGGCATAACCATACCCTGGCAAATCGACAATCATCACCCTGTCGTCCAGATTGAACAAATTCAAACTTTGTGTTCGCCCGGGCGTATTAGATGTTCGTGCAACAGGCGTTCCGACGACTGCATTTATCAACGACGACTTTCCAACATTACTACGCCCAATAAAAGCATATTCTGCAAATTGCGTCTTGGGCAAAGACTTTACTGTTTCGAAACTGCCAACAAATTTAATCATCTGCACCCTCTTTTTCTAGCAAACGTTTATACGCTTCTTTTTTTGAAATTCCTGTCATTTTTGCCAAATCAGCCGCTGCCGACTTCATCGAAGTCATTGCAATATCATTGACAATTTTTGATATTTCATCATCACTCATTTTAACTTCTGGTCGTGGTGCGACAACAATAACAATTTCACCACGTGGCGGTGTAATATTCATCAATTCCGCCGGATATCCTATAATAGTTTCTTCATACATTTTAGTAATTTCACGAACAATTGCAATTTTTCGCTCTGGCATAACCCGTGCCATTTGTTCGATTGTTGTCATAACCCTATTTGGGCTTTCATAGTAAATAATCGTATGTGGAATTTTATTATCATCACGCAGTTTTTTTTCATCAAAGAAACCACAGAACGTAAATCTGTCTGTTGGAAATCCACTCAGAACCAGCGCACTAATTGCCGCCACAGGCCCTGGCACAACAAAGACCGGCACCCCTGCCGCCCGTGCTGCCCGCACAATACGAAACCCAGGGTCAGAAATTCCAGGCATACCTGCATCACTAACTGTTGCGACTGCCATACCAGACTGAATTTTTTCAATTATTCCTGGCACAGCATCACGTTCATTATGTTCGTGCAAAGAAATCCGCTTTGTTTTTATATCAAAATGACTGGCCAATTTGCCAAAGACCCGTGTATCTTCTGCGGTAATCAAATCAACATTTTGCAAAACTTCTATTGCACGTGGCGACATATCCGCCAAATTTCCGATTGGTGTTCCAACAATGTAAAGCCCTGATTGCATTAAATATCCTTTTATAGTAAAATGATACAGAATAAAATGGATTTTTCAATGTATATAAACAGAATTTTTGCATATTTAACAACTGCCGTTATCCTAGCTGGCTGTGCTGGCACTGACAACCAAGACACCACATCAATCGATTGGTTTGACGCCCACGACACAATGCAGACAGGCACACCAACATTGATGTATGGCCAACTATCTGACGGCTATGGAACACTTGAATCAGACACTGACGATTCTGAACACACAATCGCTGTTCTATTACCACTATCTGGCCAAAACGCATCTGTTGGAAAAACAATCCGCACTTCGGTTGAGGCAGCAGTCCTAAAGAACGCACCAAAAAATCTGTCAGTCTCGTTTTATGACACATCTGAAAACCTGACAGAAACAATCAACACAGCCCTATCAGAAAACCCAGAAATTATTGTCGGCCCTGTATTTTCCGACTCGGTCAAGGCACTGGCCCAGCAAAAGCCTGCAAACCTGCCGGTTATATCATTTACATCTGACGCATCTGCCCTGGGCGATGGTGTTTTAACAATGAACCTTATGCCCACAAATGGCGTTGAAACAATCGTCCACCAGATGAAGTCAGACAATACAAATCAGTTTGTAATTTTGGCACCAAACACAACATCTGGTAAATTATTGGCAGGCACTGCGAAAAACGCCGCCCAGATATATGAATTACCACTGTCTGGAATAATCTATTACACCCCTGGCGACCCAGACTCTATCAAAACCGCCAGTCAAAGTGCCGCAATGCACAACGCCCGCACAGCGGCCCATACTCGTGCCCGCCAGGTATTATCAGATATTTTAATAAACGAACGCCTGACTGCACTAGAACGCAGCAGCCTAAACACCCAACTGGATAAATTATCCAAAACAGAAACGATTGGCCGTGTTCCTTATGACGCTGTATTATTTTTAGGTAATGGCGATGATACAAAATCATTGGCATCATACTTACGCTATTTTGACGTTCCTGCAAACGGCACAAAATTCTATGGCACGGCAATGTGGGATGGCTCTGACATAACATCTGACCTGACAATGTCAGGGGCAAAATTCGCAACATTGCCTGACACTGCACCCGAATTCATCAAAATATATGAACAGATTTCCGGCACCCAGCCCGACAAACTGGCATCATTTGGCTATGACGCTGCCAACCTTGCCATTGGAATGATATATTCCGACAAATCAACCGCTGCATATCTGCTGGACCCCAGTGGTTATATCGGCAGCAACGGCCTGTTCCGCATGCAACCAACAGGTGCATCTGAACACGCCCTGCGTATTGTTCAATTAAATGGCACAGGGACACCAATTGAAATCAAGTCTGCCCCAACAGACTTTCAATCACCATTGTATAACATTGAACAACGCCACATAACCCCTGCCCCTGCAATGGATTTGGAAACCCCTGGCATTGACCCAGACGATTATATAAAATTGCCCGAACGCCTACGCAGTAAATACCGCAGCAAAACCATTGGGACAAACATTTCCGTTGCCCCAACAATCCGCAAAAGTGAAATTGTTGCGATTCTCCCCGAAGACGACAGCGACACAATTCAATCAGAAAACTATACACCTGTAAAACTAGAATCTGTCTCACGCAGTTATATCGAAGAATACGAAATCTACGAAGACTAATGAAAAAACAAAAATGCAAACACAAATCCAGCAAATCATACAATACACAGAACAACAAATAACGACATTTCAACGTGCCGAATGTCCTGTTATTGCGAACACATTTAAACGCATTCTGGAATCACTTACCACCCTGGAACACCTATCAAAATCCCAACCATTGGCACCCCAAACAATACCAATGTATAACAGCGCAATAAACGACATAACCAGTGCCTGCCGTCGTCTAACAGCATACGGCGAAGACTTTAACGAACGCATTGGTCGATACAAAAAATTCACATCTGAAATTGAAATGCGTATTACCCAAACGATATACCGTTTCAGACAATCCAACAATCACATATAACCACCGACCAAATGGTCGGTATTTTAATGGCGCCTGTGCCTGATTCCCTCGAACTTAGTCCTGCGGGACATTCGTTAGCACTCGAACTGCACACTGCTTGTTCTTGCTTACTCATTGTCGAACCTGCAATCATACGATTGCGTGTTTCAAATCCATAAACCACATTCACCGAAAAAAAAACACCCCACACGAGGGTGTTTTTTATTTCTGGTGGGAGTGGCTGGATTCGAACCAGCTCAGGCTTAAGCCAACAGATTTACAGTCTGCCCCGGCTCTCCAACTCCGGCGCACGCCCAATCCCTGGTGCGGGCAGCGGGAATCGAACCCGCATTTCAAGCTTGGAAGGCTTGCATACTAGCCTTTGTACTATGCCCGCAACAAAATCAAAGCCATCTGATTATATACGAAATGAAAACAAAATCAAGAACAAAGTAAAAGAAGAATAAAAAAATTGCCACCCACCCAAATCCTGAGTTTAGTAAAATTAAATAGAATAGTTCAGATATGTGAAAATCCGTTGGCGTAGTGTATTGAACATACATGAGCCAACGGATTTACGCATAGATGAATTATTAGCAAATAAATGAAATTAAATAGAATGATTTAGATGCGGACAGTGCCGTCCCCGCGGTGTCCAGAAGTGACATAAGGGAACGGCACCGTTCGCAGATGAATTATTATATTTAATTTACCGCAATGGCGGGAAACAATCCCCCCCCACTTCCGGACAACAGTTAAACCCTAAATCAGCCATGTCGGTATATACTTCACCTGGACAACAACCATATTTATCTGGTTGTGCACCATAATCACAGACCGGCATATCGCTAGGACGCATTGCATCACGATTAGCCCCTGTTAAAACACCAAAAGCAAAGCCTACAAAAAAAGCAATTACAACTGAAACTATTGAACAGATGTTTTTCTTCATCTTTACGCCCTTTGTCTTGTGTTACTGTTGTTTAAATGGTGGGAAACATTCATTGCCACCGTCTTTTGGACAACATGCAAAAACGGCATTTCCCAAATCTCTGAATATTTCATCGCCACAGCAACCAAATTTATTTGGCTTTGAACCATCTGCACAAAGCCCTGCATCTAAATTGGCTAATTCCTTTTCAACTTCGGCCTGAATCTTGGCATTTTCTGCTGCGATTTTTTCTTCTTCAGTCATCGTATCTTCTGGAGCTACTTCTTCTGCACTTGCAACTTCTTCGGCCTTAACCTCTTCTTCTGTGGTTGAATTTTCTGGATTTTCTTCAACCTCTTGTGCTTTTTCCTCTGTTTCAATCACAACCATAGACGTCGCACTAGAACGTCTTGATGCAGCAACCTTGGCACATTTGCGACGATAATCCGCCTTTAACTTGGTTAGTTCTGCAATTATTTCATCATCAGGATCCACAATCTGCACCAATTCAGTGATTTTATTTTGAATATCAACACAGGTCAAACGCTGTGAAACATTGACCGTTGGCATATCATCAGCCCATGCGTTTATTGCAAACACACAGCCAAACAACGCAATCAGTTTTTTCATTTTTTATTCCTATTGTTCATTGATTATTTTTTCGACTTCCAAGATAAAATCAATCGCAGGTGCAGTCAGTTTTTTCGCAGTTTCGAATATTTCTTCGGCTGCCATCTGCATATCCAAACGTTTATACGTTTCAACAACTTCGATTGTATCTTCTTGGCTAAATTCATCATCTGTTATTGCCCGTGCAATTTCCAGTTCTTGCTTTGCCAGTTCAACATACTTTTCACTATTTTCCGCACATCCACGTTCGGACAAATTAGCATAGATTTTTGCACGCATAATTCTGTCATCAGAAATAGTATTTTCTGCTGGCAATTTTTCCAACAATAACTCTTCTACAATGACACAAGTTGGTTTTGGTTCTATCTGAATTTCTGGCACAGGGTTTGTTGTTTCTTCGACCTCTGCTGCAATAACTTTTTTTGAACTACTGAACCCCAGTCCAACCATTATACCACACACAAACAACGCAACCAGTCCCATAATTCCCCAGAATTTTTGAGCCTTGGTATGAACAACCTTATATTGCTGTTTTTGTTTTGCCATTTAACTCTCTCCCTTGGTTTTATTATTATTGTTATTCAACGATTCCGTTATTGATTGTAATTGTTCTATCTGCCCGTTGTGCCAGATTCATATCATGCGTCACAAACAACATTGCCATTTTGTTTTTTCGCACTAAATCAAGCAACAAATCAAACACCGCCCCTGCATTATGTGGGTCCAGACTGCCTGTTGGTTCATCAGCCAACAAAATATCAGGATTGTTTGCCAACGCCCGTGCCACAGCTGTTCTTTGTTGTTCACCGCCACTCATTTCACCAGGATGATGCGATGCACGATGTGCGACATTTGCAGCCCGCAACAATTTCATTGCCTTGGTCCTGGCGACATTTTCTTCGACACCATTTGCCAGCATTGGCAACATAACATTTTCCAAAGCGGTAAAGTCCGCCAACAAATTATGTCGCTGATAAACAAAGCCTATTTTTTTACGACGCACCTGTGTCCTTCTTTCTTCATCCATTCTTTGGACAGGCATACCGTTTATCAAGATACTGCCACCACTTGGCTTGTCCAACAGTCCTACACATTGCAACAAAGTTGATTTTCCTGACCCAGACGAACCAACCATTGCAACAATTTCACCACGATGCAAATCGAATCCACCCCCACGCAATATATGCAAAGGCTGTCCGCCTTCGACAAACGTGCGTTTAATATCCCGGACCGACATAACAACATCGCCGCTTTGTATTTTCGACAAAGAATTCAAAATATTCGCCATTTATAAAATTCCTTTTATTCGTTCCGCAAAACCTCTACCGGGTCTGTATTTGCTGCCTTCCAGGCTGGATACAACGTTGCCAAAAACGCCAACAACACCGCAATCAGTGCAATTCCAAAAACATCGGACCACACCAGTTTAGATGGCAATTCTGACAAATAATACAATTCTGCTGGGAACAAATCACGTCCTGTCAGCCATTGAAAGAACTGTCGTATTGGTTCAATATAAATTGCGACCACCACACCCAGTATTGTGCCAAATAACGCCCCAATAATTCCGATTGATGTTCCCGACAGAACAAAAATCTTCATCATAGACCGACGACTAACCCCGAATGTCCGCAACACAGCAATATCTTTGTTTTTATCTTTGACCAGCATTACCAACGACGAAACAATATTAAATGCTGCCACAATAACAATCAGCAACAAGATTAAAAACATAACATTTGATTCGACCTGCAACGCCCCGACAAAACCACGATTTAAATCACGCCAATCACGCACGACAAAGCCTTCGGGCAACAACCTTGCCAAACTTTCCACAACGACCGTTGTATCTTCTGGGTCATCCAAGAAAACATCAATATGCGTTGCACTATTTCCGATATTCAAATACTTTTGTGCAGTTTCCAGCGGCATAAAAATATACCCAGAATCATATTCATACATACCCATAAAGAAAGAACTCATCACCGGATAAGACATAATTCGTGGCATTGACCCAAAAGGTGTTGGTGTTGCAGCATTTGCCGAAACCAACGAAATTTTATCCCCCATCGTGACACGCAATGCACGTGTAAGCGATGCCCCTGCAACCAATTCACCATCCGATATTGCGGACAAATCCTTGCCATAGACACGTGTTCCATTTTGTGTTTTTTTTGCCAAATCAGACATACGAATACCACGAATCATTGCCCCAGTATTATTACCATTGGCTGTGGCCATAACCTGCCCTTCGGCAATTGGCACGATACCGGTTGCCCGTTGTTCAACAACCTTGTTTTGTTTAATTTTGTCGATTAAGAAATCAAAGTCAGCAATTGCACCATCTTGGTGATAGACAACAACATGTCCGTTCATTCCCACAATACGCCCTAACAAAGTCTCGTGAAACCCCCCCATCACAGACATCACAACAATCAATGTCGCAACACCCAACATAATACCAATCAGCGACACCCAGGAAATCACAGAACCAAAGCCCCGTTTCTTTGCCCCCAAATATCTAAAAGCAATCTTTCGTTCCAGTTTTGAAAACATCTGTATATATCCTTATTCACGTAAGAAATCACGCAACGCATCACCAATCAGTTCATTTGCCTGTCCAATTTGGGCAGGTCCATCAACAATTGAAATCACACGTGGCGACATAAACACAACCAGTTCTGCAAAAGGCGACACCAATGTTTCCGGTGTTGTTACAAACGAATGTGTTGGAATACCAATAATAACATAGTTATCCCCAACACTTGTTGGCAAATTAAATGAACTTAATTCCCCTTGACTTGTTCGCAAGACAATTTTTGCATCAATCTTATCACGACCACCAAAGTCCCCATATTTTCCGGTTGCCCCAACAATTAAATCTGTTTCCAAGCGTTCTTCACGCCCACATTGCCCAATATCAAATCGTGATTGCCAACCATTTGGTATTGCAAAAGTTCCCTGTGAAATCAGCACCACATTTGCCTGTTGTGCTAAAAATTCCTGCAAAGTTTTTGTATTGATTTCTGGTCCAACAACCAACGCACGTCCAACGACACCTGGCACAGACATTTTAATATTCTTTTCACCAAACGCCGGCAATAAATTCATCCAGACAATTGGATTATCTGTCCGTGGATAGACGCGATAAACATCGATATCCCACGCCAACATATATTTCTTGCCAGAAATATCTGCGATTATCCTGGCGACTTCACGCTCGGTCTGATAATTTCCTTCAAAGACCAACGTTTTATCTTGCCAATCAACAATTAGATTACGCATATCCGCACCGTGCATTGCGTCCAGCAAAGCCATAATAATCGTTTCATCTTGTGGCATTTTAATCAGCCACTTTCCACGATGCATCAAATGCAATTCACCATTTTGTGCATCATACGAATAATACGCCCGCCCCATTTTTGCCATCAGTTCAACAGCATCAGACAACGCCCCTGATGAAATAGTCCCTGTAATTTTTTCATACAACTGTTCATCTTCGACAACTGCAATATCTGTCCCGTCCAGCAATTTATCCAACGCACGTTTAACAGTCAAATCCTTGAATTCATAGTCTGAAACTTTCAACTCTGGCAGCTCATCACCAACCCCCAGACGTATCATTTCAATTTTTTCTGCTGGCACAACCGAAACCACGCTTTGATTATTCCAGTCAACTTCGCACCGCTTTGGCAACTCTACCGAAAAGCGTCGTGCAGTATCTGTTGTCAACGCCGCCTTTTTTGGAAAGATTGGCACAGAATTTTCATCAATTACCAATTCGTCAACAACAGTGATATTATCGATAATCTGCACAGGCTTTTCGTCTTGAACACATGCCGCCATTGCAAAACAACAAATCACCCAAGATAATTTTTTTAATGCTCTCATACCCACTTCCTTTCAATTAGACCCTATCAGATATTCATAACCCTTTCAAATTCTTCCAACGTCATTTCATGTATCGGCTTTTGCGTTGGTGTCACCAAATCACGCACACGTTCGAACTGTGCTGCAAACCGATTTATCAGCCCGACAATTTCCGGGGTCAGATTTTTATTCTGTGCAATCAAACGTCGTCCATATTCTACAACATACTCTAACACATCGGCCATATAAAATCGCCCGACATAGTTTTCCATTGCAATCCCACCTTTTTGGACACAGATTGCAGACATCATCATTGCGGTCTGATTATAGTAATTTGCCAACTTGATAAACTGCTGAACAGTCACAGCCATACTATTGTCCTTTCTCTCTTTTTTTACATTATAAAAACTATTGCCCCCATAACGCAATTAAATTATAATATAAAGTATGAGAATAAAAATTCTAAGCATCTTTTTATGCATCGTTTTAACTTCATGTGCCTCTGTAAACCAGGGCAGTATTGACGACGCAACTGTTTTAAATTGGGAAAACGAGGCTGTTACAACCGAACAATTCGTCCGTGACCACAAATCGTGCCTGGGAATAGACCGCCCATCATACCAGCCACGCTCACGCATTGCGAAATTACTGGCCCCGAACCAGTCTGCAATGATGCCTGATTGGGACGGCCTGTGGGTAACCTTTCAGTCAAACGAATACCGTGATGTTGGTCAACGCAGCCTGATGAGTGTTCCCCGCAACAGTTCATCACGCACCGTCGGTGCATACCGCCGTTGTATGTTCCGCCGTGGATATTTATTACGTGCAATGTAAAAACAATCCCGAACAGGGATTTTTTTATTCTCAAAAACAAACGCAAAATAGATGGTGAATTTCTGGTGCCCGTAGGGTGCCAGAAATTTATCAGATATTGCGTATTGTGCAAATTTTACGATGGGCGTGTATTGAACATACATAACCTGAATAAAATTAAACAAACGCAAAATAGATGGTGAATTTCTGGTGCCCTAAGCAAGAATCGGACTTGCGACTCGTCCTTACCAAGGACGTGTTTTACCACTAGACTATTAGGGCGACAAAACTTTTCCAATTATACGAAGCCACAACAAAAAATCAAGAATAAAAAAACAAAGAATCCCAAACGTTTAATAAAAATTAAATAGAATGATTTAGATGCGGACAGTGCCGTCCACGCAGTGTAGTCAAGCTACATAAGGGGACGGCACCGTTCGCAGATGAATTATTATATTTAATTTTACTCGATACAACAGTTGACGGCATTCCTAACCCAGTTTTTTAACTTGCTCATTCCACCTTTTTTTTCAGCCTTTGTGGTTTCAAGTGAACATTCAGCAGTTTTAACAGGTTCTGATTTTTTTGTTGCTTTAATTTCTTTTTTTTCGCCGGTCAACATACCCATATTCAGTCCCCAGAACATACAATATAATTCATAGGATTGGTCAAACAAAGAATATGCTGTTTCTTTATCCCCTGCGGCCAAGGCTTTGGTTCCAACTTCGAATACACGCATAGATGCCGCCAATAAGTGCTTTGAAATACACCAAACTTCGCCCTCATACGATGGGATAATTTTCAGCATTGCATTTTTACGCATTTCACGAACTTCGTTTATCAAGTCATAGAATTCTGTCTTGCCAGTTTTTGCACCTGAAAACATTAAATGTTCTTCGATAGAAATCAGATTCATAATACCGATTGTCAAATCCTGGTCGCTTGACAAATCTTTTGGATTTACTTTTTTTGCAGCATCTAACTTTTCGACAAATTCCTGAACAGATTCAATTTTTTTCATACCTCAATCCTTTTAATTTACATACAACCAATCATCAACCAACTAGCCAACAACAATGCTACAATAGGCAAGACTACTTTTTCAAACGGAAAGTGTGCATGTCCACCATTTTTATTTTTCATCCACTGATATAATTTGCCTACCAAGACAAAAATCAATGCCCCACACAAAGTTCCAAACAACACAGGGTCCATAACGAACGCCCCACAAATTGTTACAGGGTTATATTCGACGACGCCCATATAAACGAACCCGATCATTGCAACAGACAACAAAATCACGAAAGCATCACGTCCACGGAAATGCCATTTTTTCTTGTCCATAAATTTCAAGGTCCAATACCCCAGCAAAGTCAACAATGCCCCCGCCCACAAACCAACAACTGCATCAGGCACGCCCAAGCGTCTTGCGATATCCAACCCCGCCCCAATTGCGATTGTGCAGACCGGACAGGCCGGATTAGCCAATACCGACATTGGAAACAACATTAAACACGCCAATAAAACTTTCTGCATAAAACCTTCCTTTTTCTTATTCTTGTGCTAATTATTGTAAAATCGGAAATAAAAGTCAACACCACATACCCACGAACTTGTTTAGGTATTTATACACTAAGAACCACCTCACCGCTTGCAAATCTGCGATTTTGTGCTATAAAACCTATATACAATAATTAAAAGGCAAACAATATGGCAAATGATTCAACAAAATATACAATCAGTCAGGTTTATGATATTGCAAAAATAATCATCAACGACAAGACAATTATGGGTTCAAAATCCCATAATTCATACTCTACAAACTACACCTTCAAAAAAGGCGATTTGTCCTTGAGTATTTACGCACCACATGGCGACCGTGAATGGGATGGCGATTATGATAAATGGGATTATAAAACTGGTTCTATTCAGATATCGGATAAATCAGGAACTATTTTTGCCCAAACAAAATACAACGTTGGTCGTGCGATGGACCGTTCAAGCCTGAATCCAATTTCTATATTTACCCGTCTGCGTGCACCTTTATTCTTTCGCCTTATTAACTTAGCGGAAAAACGGGATTTAGATCAAAAAGAAACAATAGAACATAAAATTGCAACTTTGCGTATGAAAACACGCTAATCCCCACCGCCCCCGTGGCGGTGTTTATTTCCCCTTTGCCTGCACCACAAAGTTTTAACGCAGTGGTGTCATCCCGTGGCTTGACCACGGGATCCAGGTCATAACACAAACAAAAAAACAAAACAACCGCCACATCTCTCACATTTCCGCCATTTTTAACCATTTTTCTATGTAAAGTTTTTACCCCTACTTAATCATACCAAATACAAACCCCATACTTTTAATATCTAATTGAGATTTTTGATTTTTAGTGATAGACTATGAAATGAATCCATAGGGATATGGGTTCGGGGCTGTCACTAGCCTGTCTTATCCGGTACTAAACTGTAGCGTATCGAAAATCCGATATGCTTCCTGTAGTTTTGTATCGTTATTTATCCCTGACTTAATAAGTCGGGGGGCTGTTCGTTATACAACAGGGGCAACCCGAAAGCGACAGAATCAGCGATAAGACGATTAGTGAACTCCCCGACCGCCTAACATCCCATGGCGGTCTTAATTTAATAAGGTGTTTTAGATGCAAAAATTTTTACTGATTTTTCCAATAA
>JAZTYU010000016.1:0-1520 GCA_045637165.1 Candidatus Enterousia sp.
CAGCCAATACATACCAGGCTTGTTTTCTTGGTCTACAATCGCCTTGATATATGGAAACAGTTGTGGTGCATATTGAACTTCGTCAATCAAAACAGGGGCTGGGAAACGTTGCAAAAACAATTCTGGTTCCGTCTGAGCCAGATTTCTGTTTGCCAACGTATCCAACGAAACATAGGTTGCAGGCGTATTTGCTACATTTTGCAAAACCGTTGTTTTGCCAACCTGACGCGGTCCCGTGACCATAATCACAGGGAAAAAGTTGCTGATTTTTTCTATACTCTGTTCCAAAGTTCTATTTATGTATGCCATAGCATCCTCCGGCGGATTTAAAGTTATACTTTAGAATATCAAAAGTCAGACCTAATGTCAAATATTTTTCGGCGGATTTAAAGTGACACTTTAGATTATCGAAAACACACACCGTTAACATAGGTCGTCAATCACCTCGCCACCCGTCCATTCATGGCCACGTTCTTCTGTAAAATACTTTGTTACACCATCTTCACCAAAAAATGTACCGCGTGATTCATGATAATAAATCCCCGCACTTTGGTCATACTCAATCTTTGCTAGCGCATAGCCCTTTGTCGCGCTTTTTGATTCCGTATAAGTTGCAACAAACAAAGCGCCACCAGTTGCATCAAAATCTGCCATTAAAACCTTGGATTCCCCGTAACCGTTCTCTGCAAACACAACATCTGTTTTCAGTTTGTCTAGGTATTCCTGCAGTGGGTTTTCGCCTGGTTCAGACGGACACTGTGGAAACCGTGTCGGTGTTAGCCAATTAATCTGCAATACGTTTTTCGTTAATGATTGTGTTATATCGTCATATTCAATATCCTGATTCATGCTACTGCCTTTGTTGTCTTTGTATACCCAAGGCCCCAATTTTCCGTTGCCTGTTGGCACAGAATCTTCTTTAGCCCAACGTTCTAATTTTTCTTTACTGATTTTTGCTTCATCTGGCGAAACTGTGCGCATCCAGTCAAAATTCTGGTCCACACTACCAGCTCTTAAAAGTGCAGGATTTTCCAAGAATTTTTCAATACTGCCACAACATAATATTATACGCTTTCTGGTTATTGGATTGTTCAGTGCGTTTTCCAGTCTAGTTGCCCAACGCAAGTTGTCTGGCCGATTATTACACTTATTTGTGTCCTTGTGGTCTATTACATGCGTGGACGATGGCTTTGGTTCAAGAAAGGCCTCTGCAACAATCTGATGAACACGCACAGAATTGATATACATATATCCATTCGTTTCGTTTTTGGTTCCAAAGGTCCAAACTTCATCTAGTTTGCGTTTTATCTTGTTGGGCCGAGCATGCCGCATTACCGCACCATTATTACGCACAGAGTACGTTTCGTCCTTGAACACACATTCCTTTTCTTGGTCAAAAAAAGAGTCAACACTTATCATTATTATCCCCTTATATCTGAATCCACAAATTCCAACATTTTATCGGCGGCACGTTGGATAGAATCACGCACAGGGTCCATTGTTAAACGGGCATATACCTG
>JAZTYU010000017.1:0-34602 GCA_045637165.1 Candidatus Enterousia sp.
GCACCCAATCTCCCAAACCTGGTTTATTTTCTGCCAAAATCGCATTTCTGGACATCTGTAAATTATCACAAACAGTCCCGATTTCCTCAATAAGATTACCTTTACCAAATTCTAACATTTTGTTACCTATTTGCTACCAACGGCGTTTTTTGCTACCAATTTTCGTTAAACTTCGTTAAAGTCACATTAAACTACAACCCGCAGAAAATCAAGAAATATTTAATTAAATTAAAATCCGCTAAACAAAATAAAAACGGACTGTTAATCCGTATGTCACTGGTTCGAGTCCAGTTGCCCGAGCCAAAAATTTCCCGGTTTTCCGGGATTTTTCTTTGCTTTCATAGCGGCAATTTGTTCCTGTATAAAACACACAAAAACGTCAAAAAAGTGTCGAAAATGGACAATTTTATCCCATTTTTTATACAAAATCACACAGAATCACACAGAACCAGGCGAATAGATTTCTATATAGATATCTATATGATTTCATAAAAATCATATAAAAAACAAAGTAATTTCAACAGGCGGATATTTTTGCGTTTTGATACACAATGTCCAAAAACTTGCTTTTTTACCCGATGACACACGGAACGCTAGTCCGTGTGTCACGAGAGTAAAAACCGCAGGATTCCAACCTTTTTCTGCAAAAAATCACACACCTGGTGTCACAGTTTGTGCCGCCCTGCTTTGAGGCGATTTTTGTTGGATTTGATAATTTAGACATTGTTATTTTTTATGCTTTTCGTATAATTGTCTTGATTTTAGTTATTTTATTCTGCGGAATTATGGAAGCAATATAACCTATAAGGAGTATATATGAAACCTGGCGAAGAATTTGAAATTGAATGTGTCGAATATCTTGAAACTATGTTCAAACAGGCTTCTTTTGAACATCAGGGTGGAATGGATTCAACTATGTCGGATATCGCAGTAGTTAAAAATGATAAAACTGTTTTCTTTGTCGAGGCAAAAGATGGTGCAGCCCAGTCTGGACAATTTGTTTTGTTCCCCGATGAACAAAATAAAAAATTTTTATTTTCAACACAAAATCGCAGCGAACAAAATGTTATGACCGATTATATAATTGAATATATGAATGAAAATTTTGATACTTTCTTTGCCCCAGGGACAACGGGAAAGACGTTGAATATAGATTCTGGGGTCTTTGCAGAATGGATTATCGAACATTATAAAAATCGTGGGGTTAGGTATGTAATCAGCCGAAAAAATGATTTTGTTATTTTGCCAATTGAAAAATTTGCCCAATATTTCGATATCTCTGCTAAATACAGAATAAAGAAAAGCGGTTCCAACCCACCCGCAAAAAAATATTTTGAGACGATAAAACAAGAAATTCAAAACACTTATAAACACGCTGAAATATGGACAGAGGAAAAAAAGCTGTATGTAAAACTAAATTCCCCTATCAGCCAAAGCCGTTTTGAAATTGGCGAATATACATATTATTTATCTGAAAAGAATAATGGCGTTTATGAAGTTCGCTGTTTATCGAACACCAATAATAAGAATGTTATTTTTAGTATAAAAATCAAGAAAGAACAAGAAACAGAAGATTTGGAGCAATTTATATCTGACCTGAATTAAAGGCCAGAAAAATCAATTATCTGTATCATTTTTTATAGCCTTGCCTATTTCTATGCCGATTAGTTGAAGAACATCAATAATTACGGAATTGCCAAACTGCTTATAGGCCTGGTTATTATTTGGACAGATTTTATATGTATCAGGATATCCCATCAATCTGGCACATTCACGGGGGTGCAATCTTCTGGTTTTTCCATTGATTAAATAACCGCCCGTTTTCGCAAAAATTCCGCCGCCATACGCAGAAAATGTTATTGCGATGCCTTTGGTGCTGTATATCCGCTCGCCCTGGCCGCCTTTGTTGACAATTCCAAGACGAATTGATTTGTTGCTGAATGTGTCATCTGGCATATTATTCAAACGCATATCAGGACGATTTATGTAAAGTTTGCTGATTGTTTCATCGTCAGGCAGCAAGAAATCTTGGACGTGCCGTGTCAATTTGAAGGGGTCCGGATAATGAAATGTCTTGATGCCAAGGTCTTTTCTGAAACATACCATATATATACGTTCCCTTTTTTGAGGAACACCATAATCAGTGGCATTTAGAACCTTGTGAAAAAAAGTATAGCCAAGTTCATCCATTGTTGCCTGAACCACAGATAATGTTCGTCCGTTGTCATGGCTGGCAAAATTTTTTACATTTTCCATAAAGACTATTTTGGGTCTTTTTTCCTTGATTATTCGTGCAACATCAAAAAACAAAGTTCCCCTGCTGTCTTCGAAACCACGCTGTTTACCACTGATGGAAAAAGCCTGGCACGGGAATCCAGCACATAAAATGTCGTGTTCAGGCACAGTTTTTTCATCAACCTTTGTTATGTCGCCTGCAGGAATATCCCCAAAATTATCCGCATAAACCCGTTGTGCATGAACATCCCATTCGTTTGAGTAAACACATTTTGCACCAAGCGATTCTAGGGCCAATCTGAACCCACCAAGACCGGCGAATAAATCGATAAAATTCATACCCTGCAATGATTGCGTATCTATATTTATCATGAGAATCAGCTTGTAATATTTTACTTTTGTAAGTGTAATTTATTTTTACAATTTAGTAAACAAAAAAGCAAGAACTGCAAATATTGACAATTTGTTTTACAGTGCTATTATCAAATTAAAACACAAAAAGAGTAAGGTTATAATATGGGCTTTTTCAGTGAATTTTCCCAGGTTTACAAACTGTATAAAAGTGGTGAACTGGACAATTTATTGGACTTTTTGAAACGTTCAGAGCAAAAGAAAAAACAAATAAACACAGAAATTCAACAGCTGATGGACGGTGTGGGCGTGGCCAGACAAATGATGGGCCAGGTGAACGATGCACAAGTGCGAAAAAGTTTAGGATTAAATCCTGATGTCGATTTTAATGCACAACATGCATCTTTTGAAACGACATATCGTGCGATTTTGGCGGGATGTTCGCCATTCTTGGTTGGTCCAGCAGGCAGTGGAAAAAGCACAATATTACAGCAAATTGCAACTGCAATGGAGTTGCCTTTTTATCCAATGTCTGTCAATTCATTGACCAGCGACTATAATATCATCGGATACAATGACGCAAACGGAAAATATGTTCCAACAATCTTTCGCAAAGCATATGAAAGTGGTGGTATTTTCAGTTTCGAAGAAATTGATGCAGGAAATCCAAATGTCTTGACAGTAATCAACAACGCAATGAGCCAAGATAAATATGCTTTTCCAGATAAAATCGTTGACAAGCATCCACGCTTTATTATGGCCGCCAGTGGTAATACATACGGGACGGGTGCAAATATCAAATATATTGGACGCAATCCACTGGACGCTGCAACGCTTGATAGATTTGTGATGATTTGGACAGACTATGATATCAATCTGGAAAACAGACTGTGTGCAAACAAGGATTGGTTGGATTGGGTTCACAATGTTCGTAATGCGGTAAACCGCCTGGATATGAAGGCAGTTGTGGGGACACGTGCTGTGTTGTGTGGCGAAAGGCTGTTAAATGCAGGAGTGCCACGTGATACAGTTGAAAAAATGGTTGTATTCAAAGGAATGAACGCAGCCGACATAGAAAAAATTCGCAGAAATACCAGATAATAATTATGACGTGGATTAACGAACATATTGGTTCAATAGAGGCGGCTGGGGACTTTTATATCCCACGGTCTGGGTCAGGTAATGCCGCTGGCACAGGTGCAAAAAAAGAAAAAGGACCACGTGTTGTAAAAACTGATAAATACGATTATCCACGATTACAAAAATTTTTTGACTGGGAACAGTTCTTGAAATACATAGATTGGAAGGGGCATGAAAGCCGCAGGGCTTCACATGCACAATCAACAAGACGCCACAACATGACATTAACATGGTCGTTTGACGAGGCACTAAATCTGGCAAAGTCAGGATGGTTTGAGGGATTAAAACAATTAAAAGAAATTCAGGACCTTGATTTGCCGCTGAAAGAAGTCTTGCAACAGCACTATGAAATGCAATCAGAGTATGATGTTGCAGGCAGTTCTGTGAACATTGGTCGATATTTATCGGGGGTGCCTGACTGTATGCGACGTATCAACACATCGGTGGCACATGCCCTGCCCGCACGGATTCAAAAAGTCATGATTGTCGGAACATTTCATCGCAAGGTGCCTGTGGCTGATGTATTGAAACGAGGATACACCGTATATCAAATTATTGATGCGTTGGAAATGGCAAATATCCAAACCGAAGTTACAATCGCATTTGCTTCGAACAAGTTTGGTATGCAGGCAGAAGATGATTATGATTTCTATGAAACATATATCAAAATCAAGGATACAACTGATATAATTTATCCAGAAAAATTATTGTTCTGTTTGGCACATCCGTCAATGTTGCGACGATTGGTATTTTCAGAGTGGGAACAGAATAAATGGAACGTTCGTGAAAAATTTCTTTTTTATAGTTATTCGGACGACCACCATGGATATGGAAACTGTATTCCGTCCTGGTTGCCACCAAGCCCCATGACCAAGGATACACTGGTTATACCATACATTGAAAACACAGAAGGTATGAAGGATGTTATTAAAAAAGTAAAAGACCTGATAGCAAAGCAATATCAACAAGTGCGATAGCAACCCCATGGGCGACAGGTGTTTTTATTTACTTGTGATAATATTTTAATATGACTATAATCCAGACTGAAATGCGTTTACAAAGGTGGGAATATGGCCAATCTGGAAGTCAAAAATCAAATAATCCAACTGTATAAAACAAATCGTGCTAAATATAACGAAATTACCAAGCATATAAAAAAATATCGTGCAGAATTCTTGAACGATTTTGGCCCAGACAAATTAAAACAAATGAATCCAGACGAATTGCTGAACAGGCTTTGTTTTCAAAATGGAAACATGGACGATATGATGCATCGGTTGGAACTTGATGAAGAGTTGAGGCAGTGGTTTGGTAGCATCAAAGGGGCGGGTCAGGCCATGCTTAGTTATTTAATTTCACGGGAAAAAGATGGAAAATGGTATTACAGGGAAAGAAACCCACAAAAACGCACAACACTAATTAAAACCCAAATATCAAAAGAGCGTGCAAAAACTGTTGCGATAAACATTCGGGACTTATTGGTTTTTGCGTCAAACAAACTAATCAATTCTCTGCTGGAAAGCGTTGGAGATTATCAGAATTTGGGTAAGGTATTTTACAACAAATGTAGAGTGCTTGGACTGCCAAATGAAATATGCGATTCTTTATGGTTTAGAAAATACCTGCGTATCGTTTGTCCGGACAAGATGTCATCGTGGTATGCAAAAGGCTATTTCAAACGTGCATTCGATATGCTGAGGCTGACCTGGCACGATGACATCTATGCAACAGTTGGCGAGGTCGCCGTATTTGCACGGGAATGTAAGGTGCCGTTGGGCATATTTGAAACAATTGTTGGAACAGATATTGGATTACCAGAAGAAGGGGATTCTATGAACACGATTGGCAATAAAAAAACACAGGGGAACAATATACCAGGAAAAACTTCATCACAAATACCATTGAACCAGATTTTATATGGGGCACCAGGAACAGGAAAAACTTATTCAACGATTATCAAGACAATGGAAATATTGGATAATGATGGTGGCGATTATGGATTTAATATTTCAAAAGAAAGATATGATGAACTGCACGGAAAATTCAATGAATTGAAAAAGCAAGGTCGTGTTGAATTTGTGACTTTCCACCAATCTATGTCATACGAAGACTTTGTGGAAGGAATTCGCCCTGTTCTGGACAACGGAAGCAGCCTGGAATACAGACGTGTTGACGGAATATTCAAAAAAATTGCAGAACGTGCAAATGCAAAGGCAGACCATCAGAAATACAGCAAAAAAGAAATCCCTGTAAAAGCACGCATATTCAAAATGTCTTTGGGGTCGGGAATTGATAATGCCGTGTTTGAATTCTGTATGGAAAATGGCGTGATTGCAAACAACTATGGCGGTGATATTGATTTTTCAAATGCGAAAAATCGTCGTGATGTGGAAAAACTGGTCAAGGATAATAAACTGGATAATTTTGCAAAAACAGCGATGAATATCCTGCGTTGTGAAATGAAGCCTGGCGACATCGTTTTAATCGCAAATGGAAAAAGTGAAATTGCAGCAATCGCAGAAATAACGGGCGACTATGTTTTCAATCCAGAAGCGGATATCGAATATAAACATTTTAGAAATGTAAACTGGATTTCACATGAAACCATACCCGTTAGTGCTATTGTTAAGGGTAAAAAGTTCAGTATGCAGTCTGTTTACGAATTAGACAAAAAGGACATCGATATAGAAGTCTTGAACAGTTTTATCACAGGTGATGCACCACAGAACAAAAATTACGTTTTGGTGATTGATGAAATCAATCGTGGAAATATTTCCAAGATTTTCGGAGAATTGATTACACTGATAGAAAGCACCAAACGCATCGGGGCAGATGAAGAATTGACCGTCACATTGCCATACAGCCAGGAACCATTTGGTGTGCCTAAAAATCTGTATATTATTGGCACAATGAATACTGCTGACCGCTCTATTGCGGCAATTGATATCGCACTGCGTAGGCGTTTTAAGTTTATACCTGTGTTGCCAGACGCAAGTCTGATTGAGCAAGAAATTGGTGGCGTCAAAATTCGGGCAGTGTTTGAAAAAATAAACAATAAAATAAATGCACTGTTGGACGAAGACCATTTAGTTGGGCATAGTTTCTTTAAAAAGTGTGATTCTGTGCCAACACTAAAAGATGTTTGGTTCAATGAAATTATGCCACTGATGAAAGAATATTTCTGGGGCGATTGGGACAAGTTGAAAATTGTGTTGGGAAATGATTTTGTGGTCAAACGTGCCATCAAGGACAAGGCTGTTAAAAATCTGATTTCAGAAGATGAATTTTGGCAGTTCGAAAAAATTGAAAATTTTGACAACAATCGCTTTGTTGAAGCAATCAACAAATTAGCAGAACAAGGCGAACAGGCGGAATAATTTATGGGACAAAGTCTGAACATCTTTGAATATGACCATGTCAAGTTTGATGATATGCCGGGCAAAATTGCAGAATTGTTGCAAAAACCGGCATTCGCTGACGGTCTGGAACGTTTTTTAGCGAAACAACAATTACAAGATGCAATAAAACTTGAACGAAATGGCATACGGACAACAAATTTTGTTGGAGTGTTGAAGTATAAAAATTTCCAAATTGAAATCTTGCCAAAACTGCTGACCAAGGAAACTAACAAACGGGAACAGATACTGAAAAATTTGATTTTTATGTTGGGCTGGACCCGACAGTTAAACGTCAACAACATGGATTCTGCACTGACAGGACAAACACAAGCAGATTTTATCGAAACACTGATGCTGTTTTATGCACAATCATTGTTTAATTCGTTGAAATATTCTGTTCCAAAAAACTATGTTAGACAAACGGAAAATATAGCGTGTGTTCGTGGAAAACTAAACCTGACAGAGCATATAAGGCAAAACTGTGCAAACCAGACTAAATTTTTTTGCAATTTCGACGAATTTAGCGAAAACAACTTGTTAAACCAGACTTTTTTATACGTATCTAAATGCCTGGGCAGCATTACAAAAAATCCAAAAACAAAGAAAATTCTGGGTGTTATTGTAAATAACTATGCCGATATTTCTTTTAAGCATTTGAAATATTCTGATGTTGAAAAAACACAGCTGTCCAGAAGTCAAAAGTGCTTTGAAGTGCCATTGATGTTGGCCAAGATGTTCATTGGACAGATGTCTGTGGATATGTCAAAAAATAATATTGAAAATATTGCCCTGTTGTGGGATATGAACATATTGTTCGAAGAGTTTGTATTCGAATTTATAAAACGAAACAAAGATAAAATCGGAATCGATTCCATTGAATATCAACGTGGACGTCGCTTGTTGCGATGCATAGAAAACAACCGAAAATACGGAAACACATACGTTGATATGTTTATAAAAACCAAAGATATTCCGTCAGGGATAGTGCTGGACACAAAGTATAAAACAAAATCCAGATTTGATACAGCTGACGTTTTCCAGGTCATAACCTATTGCAAAATTCATCAATCTGAAAATGCAATATTGCTATATCCACGCACCGATGAAGAAAACACTATTGCAAATAGATATTATCTGAATATGGATAATGATGCAGAATCCCCACTTATCAGAACAGCAACATTTGATTTGAACAAGGATTTGGGCAAACTGGAAAATCAGTCTGAAATTATTTCTGATTTGCGTCAATTATTTCTTAATCACACGGTGGGTGTATAAACGAATTGGAACAACCATAACTTTTTCTGTTTGCAAAGACGACAATATCTGACCAACTATTTCGGAGTGTCCCAGAATATAATCTTTGACCTGTTGGCGTATTTTCTGGGTTAATTTCTGCTGATGGTCCCAATGTGTTGTTGTGACATTGCCAGCAGTTATGCGGTTATATAGAAATACTGTTTTTAGGTTATGAATCTGGGTTATATGAATCATTCGTGTCCAGAGTTCTAGGTCTTCGCAATGTTTATAATCTGGATTATAACGGATATTATGTTCATCAATAACTGATTTACGCAGCATTACAGTTGGATGAGAAACAGGACTATGATTTGTTAAATCCAGCAAATGCACAACGGGATGAAAAAAAGCAGGTTGATTCATATCGCCAAACAAGACCTGGGCTGTTCCAAGAACACCACATTCTGGATGACAATCCATATATTTTACCTGGGCCTCTAGACGACCGGGCAAGGAGATATCGTCGCTGTCCATACGGGCAATGTATTCACCACGACAAATATCCAGCCCCTGATTCAAGACCGCAATCAGCCCCTGATTTTCTGGGTTGTTTATAAATTTAATGCGTCTGTCACGGTCGGCATAAAATTGAATTATTTCGGGGGTTTTGTCGGTTGACCCGTCATTAATAATAATGAATTCAAAATTACGAAACGTTTGGCTTAATATAGATTCAATTGCCTGGGCAATAAAATGCTGGGCATTGTATGCAGGCATTAAAACAGATACACGTGGCGTTTCGTTCATTAGATAATCCCCTGATATTCTTGATACAAAGAATATTATGCAACCAAAAGACAAAATGTCAATCGTGTTGTTATGTTTTTATGCCTGCATGCCCTGCCCTTAGTTGTCCGAAGACACCGCAGCAAATTTGGCAGCCATTGTCGGATTGTCACGTGTTAGTTTTTTTATCGTTAAATCTTCTAATTTATTTGCGGCTGTTCCCAAATGTTTGTTCCACAAACGCAAGGCATCTTTGGTTTTTTCTAATTTTTTGATGATGTCATCTATGTTTTTAATCGCTTCTTCATAGCGGTCGCCGGCATCTTTGCAGTTTCTTGAAAAACCGTCTTTGAAAGCGTTCATTGCGTTTTCAAAATTCGACACATCAATGCTGGCACGTTCCAAGCGGGTTATTTCACGCTTGTAATCAATTGATTTTTGTGCGGCATTGCGTAACAGTGTTATCATTGGGATAAAGCACTGGGGACGAATTACAAACATTTTATCATATTTGTGTGAAACATCGACAATGCCACCATTATAAAGCTCATTATCTTGTTCCAACAGTGATACTAGAACAGCATATTCACACTTCTTTTCGTTGCGGTCTTTGTCCAGTTCCTTGAAAAAGTGTTCATTTTTATGCTTAGATGCTGTGGCATCAGATTCATTTTTCATTTCAAACATAATTGAAATATATTCATTACCATCGGCATCAAAATCACGAAAGATAAAGTCCCCTTTGCTGCCAGATGCAGCATCGTTGTCTTTGCCGAATTCTGCGTGCTGGAATGCGGTGGCACGCAGGCGTTCAAATTCAATGCTGCAATGCTGTTCCAGGGTTTCACCAACCATTTTTGTTGACATTCTGGTCTTCATATCTTTGTGAAGGGCGATTTCTTCGTCCTTGATACGCAGTTTTGCCTCATACTCATTTTTAAGAGACTGAACGTCCAAGGCACCTTTGTGTTTGGTGCTTTCAACCAGACCATTTAATTCAACAATCTTTTTATCCTTGTCGGCCAGGTCTGACTGTATTTTTGCAATGGCCTGGGCAACCGCCAGGTCTTTGTCTTTTTGTAATTCCAAAACCTTGATATTCAGTTCGGAAATCTGTTTTTGTTGTTGTGCCAGGGCTGTTGTTTTAGCCTGTTCTGCCTGGGCGGCAGCCAGGGTCAAGGCATCCTGCTTTTCACGCTTAAACTGGTCGATGCGATCGGCCAGTGCTTTGTCAAATTCACTGTTGTGAACTTGTTTCAAAATCGCAGCATAGGCGGCTTCGTCTGTGCTGAATGTTTTTCCACAATTTGGACATTTGATTTCGTGCATATTTTTTTACCTTGGGCTGTTTTCGTTATTTTTTATTATTGATTCCAGTTCGTAATCAGGGGTTAAATATGATGTTTCACTTTCATGCAGGAATACCATTCGACCAATACATTCAAATTTGCTGTATGGTGATTGATAACGACGCATTTGTTCACAGGTGCTTTTATCCCGAACACAAATTGTTGCCAAAAGCTGACATTCTTTGCCAGCAACGTCGTCTGTGCGATATTCGCCAGTTTGAATGTCGCCAACACACCAGGCAGCCACAATGGACGGCGTATAGCATGTTTCTGTGTTCGTTTTGTGCCAATCGGCGGCCAGTTCTGCCTGGCATTGGGTCAATGTATCAAAACATATTTCCTGCCACAAGGCACCATGTGGAACCCAAAACGAATAACAATGCTTATCCTTGTTTTCCAGATAATACTGGGCAACAAAATCACCGTCACAGATGAATTCATCAACCAATTCGATATCTGGCAGCGTGGGACGTGCGGTCATAAAATACCCTAACATCACACCGATAAAAAGGACAAACAATGTAAATAAATTCGATTTGTTCATATCTGTTCCCGTTGTTTACAAGCCCAAGATAACAACATCATCGGACAAAGTTGGACGTCCGAGAAAAAATATTACGAAATTGATTCCAGGGCCGTGGTCAATAGTTTGCGATACTCTTGGACCAATTCAGTTGGGGCAACCGGGACGATTTTGCCACGCCACTGGAACAAATACAGTGCCATTTCCATAAAACCATCTGCACAAAAACGTATGCTGACCGAACCGTCTGGATTCTTGGTCAGGGTTTGTTCAGGATGAAATGTATATCGCATAACTGCGTTGGCAACATCTGGCGATGCACGCCATTCAATATCAAACGGACCATTTGGCGAATGGTATATCCCAAAAGACTTTTTCGCATAAGATTCAATATCAAAATCGCCTGCATCAAAAGCCTCGTCAGTGGGGATAACCTGGCTGATATTCCCCAGAACATACGAACGGACAAGTTTTGGGTCGTCATCACGATATGCAACCAGATAATTATTACTTTTCCCGTATAAAAATCCCAGTGGACGAACCTTGTATTGTCGGGTGCCGCCGTCATCATAGGTGTATGTTATCAAAACCTTGGTAAATGATAAAATAGCATTGTCTATTTGACGGATTATATTTTCATCTGTTTTTATGTGCGGATGTGGGATATGCGATGCAGCACGTGATAAAACAATGCTGTCCAAATCCATATAGTGGGCGGTTTTGCGACGCTTGTTCGCAACCAAGAACTGATTTATTTTATACTGTAATTTTTCCAGTGGCCCCTTGATATCCTGGTTGTTTATCGACTGTATTGCCGCCGCCAGGGCCACCAGTTCTTCATCTGTCAAATTTTCTAGCGGCAGGCCGTCAGGATTATACAGACGAAAACGCTTTAACCGATAATTTTCACGGTCCCGTTCTTCGGCAAAGGTGTCGGCAAAACGGGTTTTGATAAATCCGATATCACGATTTGCCTGGCGAACATCACTGTATTCCATCAATTCCATAATCTGGTCATAGGTCATGCCGTTGGAATAACTGCTGAGTGCCTGAATCAAATCCAGTAATTTACCGAATTTTTTGTTGTCATCACGAATTTTCTTTGCCTTGCGTTGTGCCATTGAAATCCCCTATTGAAATCCGACAAAAAAATCATAGCATAGACTGCCGACTAATGTATAGCGTTATTGTCAATCATCGTCATCACGTGAGCGAAAACCAGAACGGTCAACACTGTATGAAACCCTTCTTCTGTTATCCGCCGTGGACATACCAGCCCATGCCAGCATTGCATGACGTAATTCTGTATTTTCCCCGGCATATCCAACAGCCATTTTGTTTGCATGCCCCAGCATCTTGTCAGGAACACGGTGTTCATGCTTTACATTTGCCCCTAATGAACGCAAAGTATCAAGTTCATCAGACAAATCAGAATATGGACGAAGGTTATTACTTTCTACAAAGTGCATCAGAACACTTTTGTTATCGTTGTCAGTGGCGTTTACATCACAG
Source organism: Candidatus Enterousia sp. (assembly GCA_045637165.1). Taxonomy (GTDB): domain Bacteria; phylum Pseudomonadota; class Alphaproteobacteria; order Rs-D84; family Rs-D84; genus Enterousia. The sequence goes on from JAZTYU010000017.1 coordinate 12,534, forward strand.
CCATACGTTTCAACCATTGCCTTGATAAGTTTTGGGCGTGAATTATGACGAACCAGATACATTAGTGGTGTCTGACCATTGCCATAACGTAAATCCTTGGTTCCTGTGTTTGTAAACCAATCACTCAAGTCGTCCAGTGTTCTGGCACTGCGAAGCGGTAAAAATATTTGCTCCATCGCAAAACAAGTCGGGCAGAACAGATATTTTGGGTCCAGTTCATCAGGGTCAGTGGTTGTAAAATCACAATTTGCACACCCATAAATTGGTGTTGCGTCAACACCATTGCCAACAGTTGATTTAATGCCCTTGCGTTTTGCTTCTAAACTGTTTTCGGTGGCAAACTTTTTGTATTTGAACTTGTCAATAGTGCCATAGTCGCAATCACGATAGCGACGTGCATAATCATAGCAATTTTTACACGGCAACATGCGAACAACGGCATCGTTTTCCATGCAGAAATAGCCACTGTCGGAAACATCAACCGTGCCACAATAACGATCCTGACGTTTTTCATTCAGGGCCTGGGTCAAATGACCGCACCAATACATATGAATACGATTACGTTTTTTTTCATCACGGGGAACATTTGATGAATCTGGGATATACAAAAACACAACGTCACCATCACGATTACGCAAGACCTGACCTGTCGTTGTCGGGACAAAATTTCCCTTGTCGTCCTGCCGTGGGGCGACCAGATATCCATCGTTAACCAATTCGTCCAGGCTGCCATAAAAAGTTTCCGGGATTTCGGCATAGACATCAGGGGCACCAACCCGCCTGGCCAATTCGTGCAAACGGTCAACAACTGGCTTCAAAGCATCAAATTCACCGACATCGGTCATTTTTATACCTGACATTACAAATCCCCTGACTTGGTTTGGAATACACTTTTTGGCAACGCACGAAATTCAACACGACGTGATGCAGCACGATTTTCACGACCACTGGCATCTTTTATCACGTGGGAAAAACTGAAACCGTTGGCGGTTATAAATTCCTTCATATTTTCAAAATCAGTATTTGTAAAGTTCGGCAGGGTCATACAATATTCCAACACACTGATTGTGCGTGCCTGGGACAGTGCCATATTAAAGAAATAACTTTCACGTTCGGTTTGCCCGGCCTTGCCGGTGGAATCGGCATGACCTTCGATACGAATTTCCTGAATCAGGTCTTTGTTCTTTTGAACCCATTTGATATAAACAGGGAAAAATTCAGAAAGCGTCTGCTTAAATTCAGGACTAAGTTCAGAACTGCCGACATCAAACAATGTCCGGGAACGAAAATCCGCAATACTGCCACCGCTAGATACCGCACCTGTGCCAGCAGAATCCACAAAAGTTATAGTCAGATTATCGGCATCAATACTGGCCCCCCAACGATCCAGTTTGCTGTCAACAGCATCAATCATCGTTGCTGCAAGGTGTTGTTGACGTTTTTGCTGGGATTCACGCAGGCCTGATACGTTTTCCTTTTGAATCTGGGTAATAATTGCCACAGAAATAAACATAAAGACCATCATCAAGGCTGTCATAATGTCTGACAGCGATATGAAATGCGATGAATCATCATGATTTTTTAACAGCATTTATTAGGCCTCTTGCTTTTGTTTTGATGTTTTTGTTTTTTTGGTAGTCTGGACGGCTTTTGCAGTTTCTTGTTCGGTTAGCTTGGTCAACAAACGTTCAATATTTGCCTGTGTTTCCGAATACTTATTCAATTCTTCGTAAACAGTTATTGCACTTTTTTCCATTGCACCACACAAGAAATTCCCACCATCTCTTAGATTGGCTTTTAGGCGTTCCATTTCCCCTTTTAGCGTGCCTAACGCACCGGCACCGCCATAGAAGTTGCGAACAGCGTTATCCAATTTTTCTAGTGCCGTTTCGATTCCTGTGATATTTTTGGTGGCAACATCGCTGATTTTTTCCATTTCATCGGATGCGGCCTTGGTTACCTCATAAGCAATACGTTTTGCCGTTTCTTGCATCTTGGTCTGAATATCAGTGTTGGCGGTTTCAAGGCCACTTTCGATAACCGCAGGGATTGTGGATACCTGTTCATAGGTATTTTTTGCCTCAGCCACCAGGGATTGAACCTGTGGGATTGCATCAGCGGCATCCTTGCCCAGTTGTTGTATTGCGGTCAAACCACCGGCCAGAATTTCAATCTGTGCATTTGCACGGGTAATAATCTGTTCCAGGCTGTCAGCCGCACTGGTTAGTTTATCCAGTTTTTCATTATAGGTATCCGCATAGGCCTTTAACTGGTCAATGTATGAATCCATATCGGCCTTGTTCTGTTTTTGCCATTCGACCAGGACATCAACAGAATCTGCAAATTTGGCAAGATTCCCACCAAACTGTTCCGATATTTTTGTATTCAAATCCGTTGCAATATTCCCCAGGGCATTTGCAAACTGATTTCCCATATTTTCAGCAGCACGTTCGGAAAACTGCTTAAATTCGGCCTGCAATGCGGCAATTTGCCCGGCGATATCGCCACCCTTGAATTGTGCGGTATTTTCACTGATGGCAAGCGATGCGTTCGAACCGTTTGACAAAAGTTCAATCAAAGAAGTTTCCTGAACATCGGTATCAATCTTGTTCACGCCAATATAATCCAAGATTTTTCGAAACCCAGATAACCCCACACCAACAATACTGGTAATAAATGCCAGCTTCAAGCCGTCCAGCAAATTAGACAAGTTATCAACAATTGTTGCAAAATCAGAAATATCTAGGCCTTGTAATCCGATAAAAATTCCAACAAATGTTCCCAACATACCAATTGTCGGATACCAAGATGCACAATACTTGTGAAACATCAGGTCATGAACCAACAGCCACATCATTCCAGCACAAAATACCGCAGTGATAAGACTGTCCAACCAACCTGCCCCCCCCAGATACAGCATTCCAAGTAATGACAAAATGCCAAAAATCGCACTGAAAAATGCAGCACGGGCATAATATTTTTTGTTGTTTGTTTTTTCTTGATTCTTTGTCTGTTTTTTTGCCATTTTTGTCCCCCTGGGAATATTAAAAGATTCTTTGTATAACGATTACAGGCTACAAAATATTCGACGTCATTGTCCAGGATAAAAATCATAAAAATTTGTAGAAATATAAAATATTTAGGATAACATTACTTCTGGAAAAACCAAGGATTGTAAAATGCCGAATTACACTAAATCACAATCAGATTTCATCAACAGTGATGCAAAGTTTATCAGACTGCTGGCACCAGCGGGGTGCGGAAAAACTTTTTCTATTATCGAAAAAGCACGTAATATCATCGCAAAGAAAAATCGTGTCCGTATTCATATGTTTACTTTTACACGTGGGGCGGCCGATGAAATTAGACAACGTTGCAATGACGAAGACTGTGTTTCGGCAAATACACTGAACAGTTGGGGCAACAACTATGTCAGAACAAATACGCTAAAAAACCCAAAAATACTAAGCACACTAAAAGATAGACAATTTTGTTTTTCAAACTTCTTGCAACCCGTCTGGGACGACATGCCTGAATACAAGGATACTTTTGGTAAAATGTTTTCAGGTAAATTTAACAAAAACAGATGTCTGACTATGCTGGATATCGTTGACCAATTCAAAAATATTGGCTTTATGCACACCGCTTTTTCAGGGAACTATGAAGAAGACAAGAAAATTTATGATGAACACCTGAAATTTATCAAAAAAGTTGACTTGGAAAGATACTATGACACGTTGGTCGATACGCTTATTCAGGAATGCAGCAGTGTTATAAAAACAATCAAAGACAAAGACGAATTCATCGTAAAACATTGGATTCCATTCTGGCGGGATTGCTGCGAACAAATGCGGGCAATGGGTGTTTATACCTTTGATGACCAAAAATATTTTGCAAATATTGAACTGCATAAAAAAGTTCAACGTGGCGAACGTTGGAACGGGGCAACAAAAATAGACTATATCTTTGTCGATGAATTTCAGGATACCAGCCCGTTGGATTTAATGCTGATTTCAAACCTGCAAAAATTAAATGATGCAGGACTGATTATCGTGGGCGACGACGACCAGTCTATTTACGAATTCCGAGGGGCCGCACCATATTTTATTCTGCACCCTGATGAAATATTTGGCAATTCATTTACAACGTTTTTACTGGACGAAAATTTCCGTTCGCCTAAAAATATTGTCGAAAAATCCATGAAATTGATTTCACATAATAAAAACCGAGAACCCAAGGCTGTAAAATCAAGCACTGCGATGGATTTGGCAAATATCAACCTGAAAGTATTTGATACCCAAGAACAGATGATTGATGACGTTGTGGCAGAAATTAAACGAATTGCAAGAGAAACAAATCAGACTGTCGCTGTGTTGTCACGATTAAAGGCAAGTTTGTTGCCTTACCAGGTGCTGTTGACCAAAGAACAAGTTGATTACAAGGTCAGTGCGGACTTGGCGTTCTTTCTGACCGATGCAGCCGCCAGTCTGAATCGTGTGATAGCAATAAAACAAAAAGGTAATCGCATAAACCGGGAAGATTTAATCGAACTGGTTTGTTTGGCCTGTCGTAATCAGGTATATCCAAAGGCCAGAAATACAATTGGGCGGACATTCTTGATGATGAATACCAAACCAGAAACAATTCGGGCAGCACTGGCAACATTGGCAACTAAATTCCCAAAGGAATTTCGAATATTTGATGATGCCTTTATCGAAAACTTTGAAAGCCTGTTGCAAGATTTCTCGGCAGCAGAAAACGTATTTGAAACGTTGGATTGTCTGTTGAATAATTTTGATGGTCTGAAACAAAATTACAGCCGTTCAATGGAAGATTTATATTTCCGTGAACCACCATTACGCAGTTTGTTGGACTTTGCGTCAAAATATGGCGATGACTATGACGGATTCTTGGACGACTTTAATGCAGCGATTGAAAAAGCAAAGTTTGCGACCGAAGAAAATGAAACACTGCAAAATTCAGATGATGTCCGTGTTATACTGTCAACTGCCCTGCGTGTAAAGGGTCGCCAATATGACCAAGTATTTATCTTGAACGTTGACGACGGAATCTGGCCTAAATCACAATCTCAAACCAGTCCAGAAGCATACGAGGCCGAAAGACGACTGTTTTATGTTGCGGCAACTCGTTCCAAACAAACACTTAGTTTATACCGTGCAAATACCTGTTGTGGAAAATCTGCAACCGCATCACCATTTATATTCGAAGGTGAATACGATAAGTAAAAAAATCAGGGCAGCAAACGCTGCCCTTGTTTTATTGCTTTTATTCTGAACTACCAAACAAATGCCGACACCTGGGAAACACGAGTAGTAACATTTGTGTTTTGTATTACGTTTATATCCTTTTGACAATACGATATGGGCAATTCAACATGATTGTTTCGATCATAACAAATTGTCATATCCTTTTCTTGTTTTTCAACCAGATGAACAGGCTTTGGCATTTGAGCCAGACAGTAAGAATAGGATACTACCTCTGGTGCAAGGGCATCACATTCACCATCTAAGACTTCGTATTCAGCAGGAACTTGAATGGGGCCGCATACCCCCTTTGTCTGATAAGCATAACCGACCTTTTTGACGCGTTGGGGATAGTTTACGCAAACTGGCACTTCTGAATTATTAAACTTTTCTAGCGAATAATTATTTATCACACTGTATTCTGCACAGCCCGTCAGAATAAGCACGCACGCAAATAAACCAAGATTATATTTCATTTTTCCCACCTGTATTATTTTATCCTGGCTTGAATTTAACAAAAACAGGCAAAAAAGCAATAATAAAAAAAACGGCTGTATGCACTACGACGACAACGGACGGTTTGTATATAGGTCAAAAGCACCCTCCTTGAGGAAACACCATCCGGCAACAAATCCGGGGGCCCCAAAGGAGTTAATAATAGTGTAGCCCATGAAGAATGGATTGTCAACTTACTTATCGAGGACAGATTCCCAATGAACGTAACGCAGAAACAACCATACAAAACCGCAGTTTTCTGCAGATTTCCTGGTAGGAACACAGGGATTGTATATTCCCATCTGTGGCACTGGCCACGATGGGCCCCTTTCACTACGTAGGGTTTGAACTACGTTTAACTTGTTCAAACCGACTAACGTTCCGAACCCTTTTTCCGGGTTCTTCGTCCCGTGTCCGCAGAAATAAAAAAACCACCATACGGTGGCTTTTTTATTTCTGGTGGGGACACAGGGACTCGAACCCTGGACCCAATGATTAAAAGTCATTTGCTCTACCAACTGAGCTATGTCCCCAAAACCGGACCTGGGAATCAAAAATATTACTATCTTTTTCCCAAGGGTCGGGCGACATTTTGACATATAAAAAAACAAATTGCAAGAAAAAATAATACTTTTTTAGTTTTTATTTGTTTTTTCTGACTTTGGTCCAACGTTCGGCGACAAATGTGCCAGAATCGTAATGCTTGCAAGGCTATCCGAATCCAGCCAGTCCAGTATGTGATTCATTATGTTTTCTGTATATTTCGCTGACATATGCTTGTTCCGACGAAATTTGTTCTCGTTTATCAGGTGCGTTATATCACGAGTTAAACCAGACAAAATCTGAACCTGGGTCGAGGTCAAGACATCGCTTTGCGAATTGCGGTATAGCAATGTATCCAGACTGTCGTGATGTGTATGTAAATCTTGTAAAAGATGTGGTGTTATTTTCTGGCGACGAGATATTTCAGCGGCACGCCATATCAACATTCTGTTCAAATTTTCAGGGGTTAGTTTTGTCCGAACCGACATCGATTCTCGCAATGTTATTATTATATTCAAAATTAGCGTATTTAGTTTGTCAGATATGCTGTTCGCAAGGGTCTTTTTCATCTGACTGTTTATTCGGGAATTTGTGTAATCATACAGCAAAAACACCAATGGAATTGACAGCAATGATGCAGAAACATTTATTACTAAATCACGGATATTTGCATTGGGGGCATTATCAATCGCACCTGTATATAAAATTACACCACCTGCAATGGACATTAGGTATGGCAGACTTTTTAACAGAAATGTTCTGACGCTTAGTTTCATAAGCGAATTTTAGATTATTTTTGCGGCAATTTGTATAGGAACAGACACCTAGAACACGTCCCCTGCCCGTATTTTACAGCGTGGACGAACAAACAAGAATGCCCCTGCCATCAATATCAACATCAATATCCCAAGGATTATTATACTGAAACGCCAACTGCCCAATGTTGACCCCAGACCAACAACCCCACATACGCCAATATAAATCAGGTAATTGATTATCGTATAAACAGATAAAACTATTGACCGATACGCCACTGGCAGCATGTGTTGAAATCGCGCGTAAAGCAACGTATATATTCCATAGAACAACATATACGCAACCCCCAACAACCATAGTGTCCCTGTGCTGTATGTGCCACCAAACAGTATAAAACACAGCCCAACAATACCAATCAGGCAATATAAAAACCAATCTGTAATATGACTGAAACGATAGGCAAAGCGTTGCCCCAATGTGGCACATCCCAACAAGAACAATGGAACAAGCCCTACAAATTCCGTTGGAACACCAATCTGCAATCCAATAGGACTTAAAAAATCATCCAAATACGGCAGATTTGCCGCCAGTAATGTCACAAGCATAACCGACATTAAACACGGTGTCTTTAATATTACACGAATGCCTGAACGCAATAACTTACGGAACTTTAATGTTGAAACGGGTGTGGTTTGCATTTCTGGGCGATATGGAACCGCCAGTAAACACAACATTGACAACAATATCGCAAATGCAGATGCCCAGGTTACCCAATCATACCCCAAAAACATCAACAGCGAGCCAAATGCAGACAGTGCAACACCAACAGACTCATACGTTGATTTTCGCCCTAAAATACGTGAGTAATCTGCCCGCAAGCCATAGGCGGATATTGAATCATAGACTAGACCTTCGAACGCAACACTGCGAAAACCAGCCTGGACACCCCACAAAAACATACCGACAAAAAATCCGATATAGTTTGGCATAAATAACCAAAGCAATATTGCAAACAGTTTGGCAAATTGCCCAACAATCATTGACCAACGCTGTCCCAAACGATTTGTCAGAAAAGCGATAGGAATTTGCCCCAATATTGTCCCCAGTGCAGAAACAATAAACATTGTGGATAATTGCAGGTCAGACAGGCCGTTTTCCTGCATAAAAATAGCATAAACAGGGGTAAGCAATAGGAACTTGTTAAAAAATGCAAATCCGTATAATGAAATAAATAATCTTTTCACGTTTTTCCCCTTTGAGGTGAGTATATAATTTTTTTACCACAAAAGTATAGTAAATATTGAAAATCTGCATAAAAAGAACTATAATAAATGGGATAAGATAAGGTGCACAGATATGGCGTTTGATAACGAAAAGTTTATTATTGATTTGGCAAAGCAGTTAAATCTGCGAAATATGGATGATGCCACACGTGCAAAATTGGAAGATTTAAGAAAAAAAGGTCTGTTAACAAAAAAGCAACAGGGGTGGAATCCTGCGGCTGATTTACCAACAATTGGCGACATAACCCCAGCCGACCCAACAGCAACCCCACCAAGAGCCGCAACATACACATATAATGGCGAAGATGTCGCAACAGGGGTAAGTCCAGTTATTGCGGATTTGAAAGATTTATATCTAAAACTTGCACCTGTGATGCGTGATATTCAAGCAGACAAGGAACTGCGTGAAAATGACCCCACGAAAAAATTTCTGAATGCGTTCTATGGTTCTGGCAAGGCAATTGAACAATATACTATTCCTGCACTAGCAGACCCGGTGGGCATTGCAAATTACATTAACACAAACCTGAATGATTTTACAAATTTCTTTAACGGGGAATTGAAAGAAAAAGACCTGAAGGGCCTGGTCGATAATCTGAGCAGTGGTGCATATGTATCAGATACAAAAACCCAGAAAAATTTACACAAGTTTTTGGGCAGCATCAGCCATTATTATCAGTGGGGTGGTGATAAACCATTGCCTGCGAATAACATTCCTGCATGTCTGGGGACCGCTGTAACGATTCCAGGGGCAGGACCAGCCGCCCAATTGGATATAACATCAATTGATGCAATTCGTAAACAATTAAACTCACCAATCGTTCCTGCTTCATTGGCTACATTCGAGTCAGAAATGCCGAAAATGTTGGGCAAACTGGTGTCTGATGAAAAATTGCGTGGCAAATTTGCAGAAAAAGATACAGAAGGTGATATCACAAAATGGATAAACAAGGGCCTGTATGAAACAAACTATAAAGATGGGGATAATGCGTTAGCCCCAAAGTATTCAGACAGAAAAACATTTTGGAAGCGTGCCCAAGACAAAATAAACGACTGGAAAGTCGATACTGTTAGCAAACTAAATACCAAACACACAAGACACATATATTCAACAGATGCACGATATATCGTTCCTGAATTGATAAAAAAAGGCGTAAAACCAACCGATGGGACCAAGAAAATTTTGGACACTTTTGGCGATATAAACGGCAAGTTGCCAAATCCAGTACAAAAAAAATTGAAGTGGGTAAAGGAAACCATGACAAAATTATCTGGCTTGGATTTCTTTAAAGATGCACTGAAGGACGGCGACCAGATGCGTGCATTGATATCGGAGATAATCAAAGCGGCTGCACACGATGATAAAAAGGCAGAAGCAAAAGTTGCTTTGGAAATGCTGGCGGTAATGCGATACACTACCACAACATCGTCAATTCGTGACCAGTTAAAAAAATCGCCACTTAATTTGGTATCAGATTCAAAATATTCATGGAACAAAAACCAGGGAATGCAAATTGTCACAAACGCATTTGATAAGGTTGTCAATACCGCATTGATGGGTGCATTTGAACTGGGTAATATGGCAAAGAATGTAATCAAAGAAAATGGCGTAAAATTTAAACAAGGAACAAGCAGACTGGGAAAGCGTATCACAGACAGTATTGAATATAGCGACCCTGCAAAAAGAGCAATGATGGAAGAACTGTTTGCATTCTGGGATTTTGTAAATTCGTCTGCGAACACCAAAGATTATAATATATTTGTTTCGCACAAAAAACGTCAGAAACAAGCAGACACAAAGCCAACTGGGGCAACAAATACGAATATGGAAAACCGGTTCGAAGATTTTTATAATTCAAATAACATAGGACGATAAAATTTGCTCTGTATCAAACGACTTGATTTTTTTGTCATTTTGTGATATAATAATGGCATCGTCACCAGGTTTTGGTGGCGTTTGCTTTTTTGGCTTCCCTGCCCCGTTTGGGTGGGGATTTTTTAATTAAAAAATCTAAATAAAAAAGGGAACTAAACATGTCACGAATAATACAAATCAGACGTGGCTCGGCAAGCGAACACGATAATTTTACAGGTATGATTGGCGAAATCACAATGGATACCGACAATAAAACACTGCGTGTTCACGATGGTCAGACACTTGGCGGAATACCACTGGCACGGGCAGACCAGTTAGCGGAAAATTCTGGAAATTTCGACATAGAAACTGTCCCTGATGAATTCTGGGCCCAGATTGTTGCAAAATTTGCACCAAAAAATTTCGAGTCAATCGAAACACGAACTGTGCCAATCAACAGTATGTGCAGTTTTCTGGACCTTGCGTTCGATACAGACAAGCAACCGCAATTTATTCAGGCTATTTTGGTTTGCAAATCGTCAGAAGCAGGATATCAGGTTGGCGATGTTGTCAACGCCTTTGGAATTGGCAGCCGCACCAATCCGGTGCCTAATTCGCATATCGCTTATGATGGGGTGCATATCTGTTTAATGGTGGGCCATGAACAATACTGGGTCAGCCACAAAGAAACAGGCGAAACAACATATGTAAATGATGAAAATTGGGGTGTAAAATTCCGAGTTTACTGTTGAAAACAATAATATCGTTTGCTATGCTGGGGGGCGAAGAAGAAAAAAGGATGAAATATGTATATACTTGCACTGAATTGTGGCTCTTCGTCCCTGAAATATCAGGTTTTTGACGCAGATACAAAAACAGCTATCGTTGGTGGTAATGTTGAAAAAATCGGTCTGGAAGATTCTTTTGTGACGCAAAAATACCCAGACGGAACAAAGCAGAAAAAAGTCACGTCTATGAAAAATCACGACGAGGCACTGAACGTTGTTTTGTTTATGCTGCGAGAGGCATCTATTGACCTGAATGAAATCAAGGGTGTCGGTCATCGTGTTGTTATGGGTGGTGATAAATTCGCTTCTTCGGTTGAAATTACAGACGAAGTTATCAAAACTATTGATAAATTGTCGCCTTTGGCACCATTGCACAACCCACCTGCATTACGTGGCATTATGACTGCTAAACAGTTATTGCCAAATGCAAAACAAGTTGCGGTGTTTGATACAGCGTTCCATCAGACAATGCCAGATTATTCATATCGTTATGCAGTGCCAAATGCATGGTATAAAGAATTGGGTGTTCGTCGCTATGGATTTCACGGGACAAGCCACTTGTATGTTTCGAAACGTGCAGCAGCAATGTTGGGAAAACCAGCCAAGGATTGCAATCTGATTACAATGCACATCGGTTCAGGTGCATCTGCAACCGCTATTCGTAATGGCGTTTCTGTGGACACATCATTGGGTATGACACCACTGTCGGGTCTGACAATGGGAACACGTCCAGGTGATTTGGACCCAGGTGTCGTGCTGTATGTGATGGAACAATTAAAATTGACACCTGCACAGATGCAGACACATTTAAGCAAAGATTCTGGGTTAAAGGGCATAACAGAATGCTATGCGGACCGTCGTGACGTCGAAGAAAACAAAAACACAAATGATTTGTGCCGTCTGGCCATTGAAACAGAAGTGCAAAATGTGAAAAAATACATTGGCGCATATATGGCAGAACTGGGACGTGTTGATGCGGTTGTCTTTACGGCCGGGGTTGGCGAAAATGACGAATATCTGCGTGAACGTTTCTGCACAGGCCTGGAAAACATCGGTATCAAACTGGATGTGGCCAAGAACGCAAAATCACTGGCACGGTTGGGGGTTGATGAAACAGAAATCAGCACACCAGATAGCCCTGTGAAGGTATTTATGATTCCAACAAACGAAGAACTGGTTATCGTCGAAGATACGTTGGCAATTATGAATAACAATTATAATCCAAATCATTTGTTGATGGATTACAGTTTCTCGAAGTAGAAATAAGTTGTCCCCACCAAATGGTGGGGATTTTTTTATTCTAAATTTGATTTTCACATAATAAAAATCCCCCAATCGGGGGATTATTTATTAACAACCACCAGTGATGTTGCCGATGATTTTTGAAACTGAAATATCCTTGTGCAGCAAGAAATCATATTCACAATTGCCAGATTTGTATGAACCTGTGCAAGCAGCCAATGTTAATACAGCAAATAATGCCAACATAACTTTTTTCATAAGCTCTCCTTTTTGTTATAGTTAACGCTTGCCATTATATAGGAATTATATCCAAATCGCAATCTTTATATGCAATTTTTTATCCAATTTATTTTATAACCAGATACAGAAATAACATCAAAACGGGCATTGCCTGTCCAACCAATCCGGGCAATATACGTTTCAGCAGCACTACGCAGACGTGCAGACTGGGTGGCAGTGATTGCATCAAAAGACCTCGACAGGCTGGGACGATTTTTAACCTCTATAAAAAGCAACAGTTTCCCACGACGGGCAATAATATCAATTTCAGCACGGTTTGTGTGGCGACCTGTGATATATCTGGATTCAACTATCCTGAAACCATGCAGTCGCAAATATGTGCGTGCCAGAAATTCCGCAAATAAACCACGCTGATATGACGACCTAGAATGCATAAGGTTTTGCCCGGAAATTTTCACGTGCCGATTGACTGTTTTTTACCTGGTCAGATGCATTACGACCATTGTCAATTAAATCTAATGCACCATAATATGCAATCAGCATCGGGTCATACGAACTGGTGCTGGATATCCAACGGTCTGTGCCAGAATTTGGTGCACCATATTTATCCAACACACTTTGCCAAAAAGATAATATTTTGTTTTCACGTTGTTTGGCAAACTTTTCAGATGCACCTTCTTGCACGTTAACATCGTTATTATAAACAACACGGTAAACAACGTTATCTGTTGCGTTGCTGGTGAAATATACAGTCAATGTTTCGCCAGTGTTTTCACGAACAAGATGAACCTGGGAAACATACAGTAATCCACGGGCACGTGCCAGGCTGTTTATGCACTTTTCCAATTCTGATGGAATAACCGTTCCCTGGCTGCGACATTCATAATCCAGATTATATTTCCAATCGGGATGTATTGTATAAATTATACCGTTTTGGCGACGTGGTGCATATAAACCATTTTGCTTGAAAAACAATGAATAAACATCATCAAATGACATACCCAGCATAATACCAGCAATATCAAATCCACCAACACTTGCAACATCAGCATCAGAATTCAATGCAACTGGTTCTGTTGTTAGGTCTGCGTCCGTGCTGTCAATAATTGCAAAATTTTCAAAGTCAAACGCATCAGACGCTGCGTATCCACAGACGGGTATAATTATAGTCAGAAATAAAATTGTAAACAAACGCATAAACATTATTCTTATTTTAACCCCGTTAGTTCTGTGATGCAACATCTAAGACACCAAATCTGAACACAACCGCTGGGTCGCCACCAGATTCAAGGTATTGTTCGATAGTCTTGTTTCCAACCTTGGCCCGCATACCAGGCTGATAAAAGATATCCAGATACAAAATGCCGCGGTCTGTTGTCGGCAAAACCGAAAAATTATTCGATTTTGACCAGGTCTTTAATTCATAAACTATTTCCCAATACTTTTCATTTGGACGCTGGGTTGCAGAAACCAAAGAAACTGTGCGTAATGCTCCCTGGGTAGATAATTCTTCTATTTCAGGGGCAGCAGTTGCCAACCATGCATCAAATGCAGCCCGTGTTGACATGCGTGCCAATGCAGTCTGTCCAGATTTTCTGCGTTCTAAATCTGTCGTATCGGGGGTCACATAAAAATATTCTGTGATATATTTTGAAATAAGGCGTTGACGCATCGCTTCGTCCCCCAAATCTGATGGTGATACAGGAACACCAGGACGACGCAAGTTATTATCAGCAGGCTGAAAGAAATACGTTTCAACAGTGGTCTTGGCACTGGTATCATATATCAAGCCAGACACAGTAATGACACCAAACATTACTGCCAATAATATCAAGCCTGATAAAAATAATATCAACTTCCTCATTAGTTCATCTTATACGCATTAAAGTCCGAAATGTAATAACCCAATGTTTGTGGATATGTTTCTGTGTTGCGTGATACCTGGGCATAGGCCAATATATTTATCGGCTCGCTTAGGTTCGACATAATTGTTGCACGAATTTGCCAAGAACCACCATTTGCACCAATTGTCCCAAGTGGAACAAACTGAACAGTTGACATGTCAACCATCCAAGTTTCACCAGATGCTGCACGCCGTTCATAATCCGGCATAACATCAGAAGTAAAACGGGAAAATATTCCACCACCTGTTAAACAATATAATGAACACGCCACAGGCCCTGTTTCATTTGAAGTTTGAGATTCAGGATTACAATCTGCGGCATAATCACACCGCTTCCACAGTGCCGCATTCAGGCGTTCATTGCCCGATATCCAAAACCAACTGGTTAAAAATTTTCCAATAACGGATTCCTGCAAAGACTGAGTTGTTGTAATTTCACGTGTTCGATTATGCTGATGGCCAACAATATCCCACTGGCCAGTTATATTATTTACAGACACCAAGAACGGATGAACCTGAACAGAACGTTGGGCCCACAACAAAAATCCACACGCACACATAATCAGAAAAAACACAACCATTATTGCAACAGAAACAGCACGGGACGATGCAATGCGTGGCCCCGCAGGAAATGTCGGTGTGTTAAATTCGTCTGGATAATTCAAATGCCCCCCCTGCCCGTTCGAAAGTATCTTATGCCTGGTAAACCATTATGCAGGCACACGGACTAAGTTTTAATTCATTATTATCAAAGCCAACACCAACAGGTTCACGGTCATAAACCTGGCCACAACCAGCCAAGCATACTGCAACAAACAGACCTAAAAACAATTTCTTCATTGGTATTCCCCCTTTTCCTTATGTTCAAATTATACGCAATTTTTCTAATATCCGTCAAGACCTAAAACTGGGTTTCAAACGACAGCAAGAAACGTTGTTCACGGTCGTATTCATTCATCTTTAACGGCCAACCCCAACTGAAATTCATTGGCCCCATTGGCGTATTCCAATAAATTCCAAAACCAACCGATGTGCGTAAATCATCATCAATATGGTTTTCATATGTTGAACCACGTGGATAATAATAGTCTGTTTTTGGTGGCTTGCCCAGAATACCATAATCTGCAAATACAAACCCCTTTATCTGATATTCATCTGGGATAAAGATTGGGAAATTTAACTGCGTTGAACCGTTGATTTTCCATAATCCACCCAGTGCATACGTGTTGCTATACCACAAGCGAGAGCCAACACCAGCCACATCAAAACCACGCAATGATTCACCACCCAAGAAATAACGATAAACACGGGATACATAATCATCACCCAGTGGCTGGATATACCCAAAATCCAGTGATGAACGCAACTGCCAGCGGTCATTCCAGAAATTTATCATACCGATAATGTCGCCACTGTATCGCATATAACTTTCTGTGCCGCCAAAGCCAGTGTATGCAATCCCCAGATTTGCAACAACACCCGTGTGCGTGTTCTGGGCAAAATTTGTATCAAGATTATAATATCTGAAATTAGTTCCCAGTGTGTAAAGATTTGCATCACGCCAGCCAGAATAGACATCATAATTCTGGTCAAAAGATGCAGACAAGCGAACATTTTGTGTCCAGTGGTCTGTCAAACGCCACCCCAGGCGTCCCGCAATCGTTAAACTGTCACGGTCATAGCCAAAACTGCCCAATGACGAATAATCATACATTGTATATGAAACATCAAAACCACCAGACAATGCACGACCAAACAGATATGGTTCGGTAAAGCTGAACAATGCCTGTTTCTGATACTGGGCAATAGAGGCACGCAGTTGAACAACCTGGCCACGGCCCATAAAGTTATTTTCTGTGATGCCGGCATCAACCATAAAGCCGTTGATATTCGACCAACCAAAACCACCAGATAGTTCGCCCGTCGGTTGTTCTTCGACCTTGATATCCAGATTCATCATATTTGAATCCGCCACACGGGTTGGGACCATTTGGACATCTTTGAAATAACGAGTTCGCATCAGTTTTTGACGCCCCTCTTCGATTGTCTGTAAAGAAAAAGGGTCGCCAGAACGCATAGGCAACATGTGTTCAATCACAGAATCAAATGTGCGAACATTGCCCAGAATATTGATTGAATTTAGATAAATTCGATTGGTCTTTTGTATTTTGAATACCAAATCAATCGTTTTTTCATCATCATTTTTGGTTGGAATCGGGTCAACCTGGATAAAGGCATAGCCATAATCCGCAACCGCACTGCGCAGGGCCGACATCGTTTCATCAACCTGGTCAACGTTATAAACATCTTTGGATTCCATAACAATAACATCTGTCAAGACATCAGTTGGAATATCAGGGAACGGATTGTCCACGGTTATTTTGCCAAACTTATACTGGTCGCCTTCGTCAACAGTAAACACAACCGAATAATATTGACGGTCTGGTGTAAATGTGCCAGCAGTATTTTTGACTGCAAAATCGACATAGCCATTACGCAAATAAAATTGACGCAACATTTGACCATCATATTGAATACGGTCAGAATCAAACGTATCAAACTGGGTCATAAAACGCCACCAGGCGTGTTCACGAGACAAGATTTCACCACGCAGTGTGCGGTCTGAAAACTTTTCATTTCCAACAAAGTCAATATCTGTAATCCAGGTTGGGTGTCCTTCGGTAATTTCATAGACGATATTTACACGATTGTCTGGCAAATCAATACGCTGGGGTTCTATCTTGGTGCCAAAATAGCCCTGACGTTGATAGACCGTCAACATACGCTGAACGTCCGCCCCAATGGTTGATGCGTTGTATGATGTGCGTTCGGCTGTTTTGATTTCTTTTTTCAAATCATCGGTTGAAACCTCGTCATTACCTTCGACGGTCACCATATTTACAATCGGCGATTCCGTCACAGATATATTCAACGTGTTACCAGACATATGGACGTTGATTTTCGAAAAATAACCACTTTCCTGTAATTTCTTGGCAATTTGATTAGACCGAGATTCGCCAACGTTATCGCCAACCTTGACATCAGACAAAATACGAATAGATTCTGAATCCATACGCTGGTTGCCAGATACGTTAATACGTGAAACCGTTGCACCGTATAAATTCGATGCAACGAAACAAGACAATAATGTTAGTAAAGAAATCTTTTGCATAATTATAATCCAAATACACGTGCTAAATCATTCCACATGGTCAGGATAAATAAACCAAGAATAAATACCCAACCGACCATAATTGCGATTTCCATGCCACGTCCTTGGAGTTTGCGACGTGTAATACCTTCGATAATCAATATCAGCAGATATCCACCATCCAAAACCGGCAATGGCAACAAATTCAAAACACCCAGATTTACAGATAACAACGCAATCAACGACAACAGTGTAAAGAAGCCTGCCGCCATTGCCAATCCGGAATATTCAGCGATTGTAATGAACGACCCCAACTGCTTTGATGAACGTTCGCCCGTGATTATTTGTTTCAAGACAACCAATAACGTTTTTGATTCATAATACGTTTTACGTGCACCCGAATACATTGCACGGAACAGCCCCTGACGTTCTGGGTCGGCACGACGTGCACCGTCTGCAACAATCCCCCAGCGTTCAGATGGTGCTAATTTAACCTGAACCAAGGCATCATCACGCACAATCAAAACGTCTGCATCACGATTAGATGCCAATTCCTTGGCCAGGATTAAATCGCCCCAGTTCGCAATCTTGGCATTATCGATTCGGACAATCGTGTCGCCTGGTTTTACACCTGCATTAAATGCAACGGATTCCTGAATAACCTGGCCAACAACTGGTAATTGTGAATTTGCAACCAGGCGTGGCTGGAACATAAATAGCGATGTATAAATGCCCCAAGCCAGCAAAAAGTTCATGCATACACCAGCAGCAATAATAATAAACTGCTTCCAGGCGGGCGTAGATAGGTAATGACCAACCTTTTTGTCTGCTGGCAGGTCTGCATATTTTTTGCGGTTGAACATGTCTTCTTGACCATAGATGGAAACATAGCCACCCAATGGCAAACATGCAATTTTCCACAGCGTGCCATGTTTATCATGCCATTTTATAATCGCAGGCCCAAAACCAATGGAAAAGGTATCAACACGCACACCAGCCCAACGTGCCGCTAGGAAATGCCCCAGTTCGTGCACAAATACCACCACGCCCAGAACAATCAATAATGCGACAACGGTCAATAAAATCTGCATACTAATCCCCTTTTCCTTATAAGATAACCATTACAACATAATAAACCAAATAATTGGCAAAACATAAATCCAGCCATCAAATCTGTCGATGATGCCACCGTGGCCCGGTAAAATCGTGCCAAAGTCTTTGATGCCCAGTTTGCGTTTTATCCAACTGGCTGTTAAATCGCCGTATTGCGACAGCAAAGATACACTGATTCCAATCCACAGCAACTGTGGCATAAATGTATCCGCCCCCAGCAAACCATACATCACAGCCGCAAAAGTGCCACACAGGATTCCTGCAATTTGACCAGACCATGTTTTGCCAGATGATAAGCGTTCCCACATCTTGTCCCCGCCAATCAGACGACCAAAGAACCACGCCCCAACATCAGCACCACAAATTACCATAAACAACAGCAAGACAATCCATGGACGGGCAAATACTGCGTTTGCTGATAACAACATAAACAACAACAGTAATGCAAAACCAGCGAATACCAATTGATTCCGGACCAGCAAATCCTTTGGGGCACGCCGCAATTGAACAATATATTCTGCAATCATTGCGACAACAATCGCAATCCCCAAGAAGCGAACCAAATGAATACCAAAATATTCACCCAATGCCGCAAGTCCTGCAACCGCAACCATTGCTGCGGCAACAATAATTCTTTGCTTTGTGTTTGACATATTATTTTCCTTTACCTTGATTTTTACCACAATAATCTGCCTTTTTACCGCCACCAAAGCGACGATTACGTTTGGCAAATTCATTCAAAACATATTGCCATTTGTTTTCATCTTTGACCATATCTGGCCAATGTTCTGGGACAAACAACAATTCTGCATACGCCAATTTCCATAACAAGAAATTAGAAATACGATTTTCGTTGCTGGTGCGAACCATCAAATCTATTGGCAACAAATCACCCGTATCCAGATATGTTTCAAATGTTTCCATTGTCACAGGCTGACCCGATGCAATCGCAGCATTTACAGCATCAACAATTTCCTGTTGCCCACCATAGTTTATCGCAAATGCAACCGTGCCACCTGTGTTTTCAGCTGTGCGTTCTTCTAGTTCATCGCACTGCCGTGCCAGATCAGCAGGCAAACGTTCACGTGAACCGATAACACGACAACGAATATTCTTTTCCAACGCGTGTTCCATATTCTTGTTCAATTCTGTGCGAAACAAATCCATCAAGAAATCAACTTCGTCCTGAGAACGATTCCAGTTTTCTGTCGAAAAACAGAAAAAAGTTATCGTTGATACACCACGTGCAAAAAACCAATCAACCAAGTTTTCAAAGTTGGCAATGCCTGCCTGGTGCCCCATCAATGGTGGCAATCCACGCATTTCTGCCCAACGACGATTGCCATCGCAAATAAATGCGATATGTTGTGGCACAGGGGCATCCGCAGAAATTGGTGCAACAGCCGCAGTTTTCTTTTTAAGTAATCTAAACATATTTTTTCCAGATTCTTTGTATAATTAGACAGACATAATGTCGGCTTCTTTTTCACGGGCCAATGCGTCAACTTCGGTGCCACGCTTGTCAAATACCTTTTGAATGTCATCTTCGAATTTACGCTGGTCGTCTTCGGAAATTTCCTTGTCTGTGACGGCACGTTTGATTTTGCTCATTGCGTCCTGACGGATATTACGCATTGAAATTTTGGCTTCTTCGGCGTATTTGCCAGCAACCTTGGTCAATTCACGACGACGTTCTTCGGTCAAAGGTGGCATATTCAAACGAATAACACCGCCAGCAGTCATCGGATTCAACCCAAGGCCAGAATCACGAATCGCCTTTTCAACCGCAGGTGCATTCGTAATATCCCAAACAGTTACAGATAATGTCTGGTTGTCAGGGGTCGAAACTGTTGCAACCTGGTTGATTGGCATTTCAGAACCATAAACAGGAACACGAATAGCGTCCAACAAATGAACAGATGCACGACCTGTGCGTAGGCCTGCATATTCATTTTTTAATACTTCGATTGTTTGTGCCGTTTTTTGTTCAACTTCGGCCTTTAAAATTTGATAATCCATATAATACTCCTTAAAGACATATCAGAGATTAGCAAATTGATTTGACATTTGGCAAGAATAAATATGAATTTAAGAATATTTGTTAAAAAGCCGTTGCCCCCTTGACAAACACTATCGTTGTATTGTTTGTGATATCCTGTTCTGGGCCGCCTGGTTTTTGCCCCGATTGTCTGTGTGTTGGTTTGCAAGGGGGGGCTGTGCGAACGACAAGGAAAACAGGCTGATTATTTTAATCAGAAAAAAACAAGAATTTGGGATTTATGCAGAAATTAAAATAATTTCCGATTTTATCGCAATTTAATTTGACTTTTGGCATCAAGACATATAAAATAAGACGGCATTGGGGTTGTAGCTCAGTTGGTAGAGCACTTGCATGGCATGCAAGGGGTCGTCGGTTCGAGTCCGATCAGCTCCACCAAAATAAAGGGTTGCGAACGGGTTGGACACTTGATGGCATGCAACACGCATCTCGTCGGTTCGAGTCCGATCAGCTCCACCAGGAAATTCAGGTCATATGACCCAAAGTATGGCGGATATAGCTCAGTTGGTTAGAGCGTTGGTTTGTGGTACCAAATGTCGCCGGTTCGAGTCCGGTTATCCGCCCCATATTTGACGACACCCCTTCTGGACCATGTCTATGAAGGGGTATCTTATTGATAAACTCGCATTTTTATTGTCCAAAAAAGGTTCGAACTTATAAGTGAATAATTTCCACGTTTGGAATTATATCGGCAATGTATTCAGCGGCCAGACGTCGATGACACATATCTGCGGTCTTTTCTGTACATAACAAACATATACGGTCCAGGTCGCTTGGCGATACGTTTGCCAATGGCCCACGTTCTGCAATCGTTTCGCGATAAATCGGCTCGGCATCTGACCATGCCATTTGTTTGTCTTTGAACGATGTCAACATTTCAAATGTCGGTGCAAATTCTGGATGATACTCATATCTTTCACCAAGAACTGATGCCAGGTTATCACCGCTGTAATACGGAACATATTTGCTGACCCGCCACAGACGAATATCCCATATACAACGAATACGTGCAGCATCTAAAACCTCCAGAAATACTTCTGGCTTTTTACCGCTGAAACCAATCGTGAATATCTTTGTCATATCAATATAAGAATAGCCCATTAAGCATCAAATAGCAATGATTTTCCTGAATCAAGAATTTACGGGCTAGCCCAATTCTGCAATGCGCATATTGCGATTTGGCAACCATGATATTCAATATATCAACATCTTTGTTCCTTTCAAAAATATCTCTCAGGTATTTGCAACTGACCTTCATGTCATATTTTTGTTTAGAAAAATCGGTTATGCTGACACGCAATTTGCCATCTTCTGTAAAGAAGTGTATGTCATGTGCGGAAATCACAATTGCACCCAATGATGGGCATTTCGTATTTT
>JAZTYU010000018.1:0-14551 GCA_045637165.1 Candidatus Enterousia sp.
CGTACCCGTAGCAATAAACGTACTGCTAAGATGATTATTCGCAGCAGACATTTGGCGAAAAAGAAATAATAAGAAATAAACGGAGTAAATGATGTCTCGTTCAGTATGGAAAGGTCCTTATGTTCATCCTTCTGTTTTGAAGAAAACAGCAAAGGCAATCGAAACAGATGACCGTAAACCAATTAAAACCTGGTCCCGTGGTAGCACAATTATACCACAGATGGTTGGACTGACTTTTGAAGTGCACAATGGTAATAAGTTTATCCCTGTGTCAATCGTAGAAGATATGATTGGTCATAAGTTGGGTGAATTTGCACCAACACGCACGTTTAAGGGTCATGCCGCTAATAAAAAAGCCGCAGCAGGTAAAAAATAATATAGGGTGGTAAGTTATGACAGCAAGATATGGAATTAAAGAAAATCAGGTGCGTGCATTCAATAAAATGATTCGCGTTAGCCATCAGAAGTTGAATCTGGTATGCGATTTAGTTCGTGGTTTGCCGGTAGAACGTGCCGTTGATGTCTTGAAATTTTCGAAAAAGCGTGTAGCAGGTGAAGTGCTGAAAACTTTGTTGTCTGCAGTCGCAAATGCAGAACACAATAAGAATTTGCCAGTCGATACTTTGTTCGTCAAAGAAATTTGGTGTGGCAAAGCCTTGACAATGAAGCGTATCATGCCAGGACCACGTGGCAGTGCACGTCCAATTCTGAAACCTTTCTCTAATTTGACAATCGTTTTGGAATCAGGTGTTGCACCTTCGAAAAAGAAAGCAAAAAAAGAAGTAACAAAATAAGAAGTCGTGTGGGGCGGTATGGAATGAAAATTCCTGAATAAAGTGCAAACACTTCAAGAACGCCTCCACAAAGTTTAAGGAAAATAGAAATGGGACAGAAAGTATCACCAATTTCATTGCGTGAATTTATCAATAAGATTACTGATTCACGTTGGATTGCGAATAAAAAAGATTATGCTGCCTTTGTTGCAGAGGATGACAAGATTCGCAAGTTTATCGAAAAGAAATTAAAGAAAGCCGGTTTGGCCAAGGTTGTTATCGAACGCTTTGCCAAAAAGGTTGTCGTGACTATTCATACCTCTAGACCAGGTATGATTATTGGTAAGAACGGTGCCGATATCGAAACATTGCGTAATGATATCAAAAAATTGGTCAAAAATGACCAGGTTGTCGTAAATATTTACGAAGTTCGCCGTCCTGACTTGAATGCGCAATTGGTTGCGCAGAATATCGCACAACAAATCGAAGGTCGTGTTTCCTTTAAACGTGCGATGAAAAAAGCTGTGCAGAATGCACAGAAAGCAGGGGCTCAGGGTATCAAGGTTATGTGCTCTGGTCGTCTGAATGGTGCTGAAATCGCACGTAGCGAACAAATCCGTGAAGGTCGTATCCCATTGCATACTTTGCGTGCAGATATTGACTATGCCTCTATCCAGGCAAAAACAACATACGGTGTTATCGGTGTGAAGGTTTGGATTTACACAGGTGATGTCGTAAATAAGGAAAAGTTGGCATCTGAAATGGCACGTCCAGCAGAATATGCCGGCAGTAGCGAAAGAAAGCACAAATAATAATTTGAACAATTATTAGAAATTGAAGGATTTGTATTATGTTAATGCCAAAGAAAACAAAATTTCGCAAGCAGCACAAAGGCCGTATTCACGGCGTTGCGAAAGGTGGCAGTGAATTGGCGTTCGGTTCTTTTGGACTGAAAGCAATGTCACCAGAACGTATCACAGCACGTCAAATCGAAGCTGCACGTCGTGCAATCACACGTCATATGCGTCGTATGGGTAAACTGTGGATTCGTATCTTCCCAGATGTTCCTGTTACCAAAAAACCAGCCGAAGTTCGTATGGGTAAAGGTAAAGGGGCTGTGGAATACTGGATTTGCCGTGTTAAACCAGGTCGTATTATGTTTGAACTGGATGGTGTTAAACCAGAGGTTGCGTATGAAGCATTTGCGTTGGCGGCTGCAAAATTGCCAGTCAAAACAAAAGTTGTTGAACGTAAAGTTAACTAATTAGATTGCTGTTTGGGGTGGAAACACCCCAGATAGAGCAAAAAAAGGTAGCTAAAAATGGCAGAAAAGAAAGTTGATACAGAATTGACGATGGAAGCATTGGAAAGCAAATTGGTTGATTTGAAACAAGAACAAATGAATCAACGCTTTCAACATGCAGCAGGTCAGATGGCAAAAACACACGTTATGCGTCAGACTCGTCGTGAAATTGCACGTGTTAAAACAAAATTAAACGCTGCAAAAAAATAATGAAAATTGCTGATTTTTGTTGATATTTCTAAATTTTTAGGTATTATTAGCAGGGTCAGAAAAGTGAAAACCAGAATTTAATCTGGGGATTTTGTGTGAAATATTATGTAAAATCCGTGGGTTAAACAAACAGTATAAGGGATAATAGTTATGCCAAGACGTATACTGCAAGGAACAGTCACAAGTACAGCAAACGACAAAACGGTCGTTGTAGAAGTTGAACGTCGTTTCCGTCATCCGCTGTATGGAAAGTTCGTAAAGCAGAATAAAAAGTATAAAGCACACGATGAAAACAACGAATATAAAGTTGGTGAAATCGTTGCAATCGAAGAACATCGTCCAATTTCTAAGACAAAGTCTTGGATTGTTAAGGGACGCGTTGGTGTTTCCAAAGACGATGCAGTAGAAGTAGTTGACTAAATAATCAACAGGTTCTTTGAGGTCGGTTCGGGATTTATAAGGCGACAGTCGGAACCTATAACAAAGCGGTGGGGGATTGCCCCGCTTGCAGGAAAAGGATTAAAGTTATGATTCAAAATGAAACAGTTATGACAGTTGCGGATAACAGTGGTGCACGTAAAGCAATGTGTATCAAGGTTTTGGGCGGTTCTCATCGTCGCTATGCAACAGTTGGCGACAAAATCGTTGTCGCTATTAAAGAAGCCATTCCACGTGGTAAAGTTCAAAAAGGAACAGTGCAGCGTGCAATCATCGTTCGCACAAAGTTCCCTGTAAAACGTCCAGACGGTTCGATTATTCGTTTCGACGACAATGCAGTTGTTTTAATCAATAAAAACAACTTTGAACCAATTGGAACACGTATCTTTGGACCAATTGCCCGTGAAGTTCGTCGTAAATACGATGTTCAGAAAATCGTGTCTTTGGCACCAGAAGTAATCTAAATAACAGATGGAAGGTCATAAAATGAAAATTAAAAAAGGCGACGAAGTCGTAGTTATTTCAGGAAAATTCAAAGGCGTCAAAGGTAAAGTCCTGGAAGCACGCCCAGCAGAAGAACGTGTTGTTGTAGAAGGTGTCAATCGTCGTAAATGGCACATCAAACCAACACAGGAACAGCCAGGTCATATCATCGACCGTGAAGCACCTGTTCATGTATCTAATGTTGCATTGGTTGACCCAAAAACCAAGAAGGCAACACGTGTTGGATACAAAGTAGAAGGTGGTAAAAAGGTTCGTGTAGCTAAAAAATCTGGTGCGGAAATCTAAGGTAGATATAATAGGTAAATTGTTGCCCGCTGTTACGGGAACACAACAAAAGGAATAAAGAAATGCAAAGCAGATTGCGTGAAATTTATGAAAAAGAAATTGTGCCAGAATTGATTAAAGAATTCGGTTACAAAAATGCGTTGGCAGTTCCAAAGCTGACCAAGATTGTTTTGAATATGGGTGTTGGCGAAGCCGTGTCTGATAAAAAGAAGTTGGATGCCGCTGTTGCTGACTTGACTGCAATTGCCGCCCAGAAAGCAATCAAAACACGTGCAAAAAAATCTATTGCAACATATCGTTTGCGTGAAGGTCAGGAAATCGGAACAAAAGTTACACTGCGTGGTAAAAGAATGTATGATTTCTTGGACAAATTGATTACTGTTGCATTGCCACGTGTGAAAGATTTTCGTGGATTGTCAAAGTCGAAGTTTGATGGTCGTGGAAACTATGCGTTTGGTATCAAAGAACATTTGATTTTCCCAGAAATTTCTGTTGATAAAATCGATGCCATTCGTGGTATGGATATTGTTATCGCAACAACAGCGAAAACAGATGATGAAGCACGTGCATTGCTGACTAAAATCGGCTTGCCTTTGGTTTTGAAATAATTAAAAAAGGTTAAAAAAAGATGGCTAAATTAGCGTTAATCAATAAACAAAAAAGACGTGAAAAGCTGGTTGCGCAGTATGCAAAAAAGCGTGAAACAATCAAGGCAAAAATGTCTGTGAATGCGACACCAGAAGAAAGAATTGATGCAATGAAAAAGTTGGCAAAATTGCCACGTAATGCAAACCCAACACGTTTGCGTAATCGTTGCAGTATTACAGGTCGTTCTCGTGGGTTCTCTCGCTTGTTCGGTCTGTGTCGTCAACAGGTTCGCACAATGGCAAGCGAAGGTAAATTGCCAGGTGTGCGTAAATCTAGTTGGTAATATAAACATGCACAACTGTGGACAATGCAGTTGGTAGAAGAAAAACAGTGCAGGGCACAGCCCTGCGACGTTAAGGAGTAAAAGATGTCATTATCACACCCAATCGGCGATATGGTGACCCGCATCCGTAATGGTCAAAATGCAGGTAAAGAAACAATCGTCGTTCCAAACAGCAAATTGCGTCAGGCAGTTTTGTCTGTATTAAAAGAAGAAGGTTTTATTGCTGATTTCCGTATCGATGCAATTGACGAACATCGTTCAAATATTGTTGTCGAATTGAAGTATGTTGGCGGAAACGGTGCAATCCAGGAAATTACAGTTGTATCTAAGCCAGGACGTCGTGTATATTCTGGCAGTGCGAAAATGCCAAAAGTTTTAAATGGCTTGGGTATTGCAATTGTTTCAACACCAAATGGCGTTATGACAGACCACAAAGCACGTTTGATGAATGTCGGTGGTGAAGTCTTGTGCAAGGTAATATAATATAAGCGAGGATTAAGTTATGTCACGTGCAGGAAAATATCCAGTGAAACTGAGTGAAGGCGTATCTGTCGCAATTGCTGACAACGCTTTGGTTGTAAAAGGGCCAAAAGGTGAATTGAAATTGCCTTTGGATACAAAAAATGCCGGTTTGGTTGATATTGTTATCGAAGAAGGCCAGGTTGTTATCAACCCAAAAGATGCAGAAGAAAAATCTTCTCGCACAATGTGGGGAACAATGGCACGCAATATTCGTAATGCGGTCGAAGGCGTATCAAAGGGTTTTGAAAAACCTATGTATATGAAAGGTGTTGGTTATAAGGCATCTGTGAAAGGTAATCAGTTGGTTTTGGTTGCTGGTTATTCACACGATGTTATTATGGACATCCCAGCAGGTTTGACTGTTGAAATGGGGGCAGCACCAACTGAATTTACAGTTAAAGGGACAGATAAGTGTTTGGTTGGTCAATTTGCTGACAAAATTCATAAGGTTCGTAAGGCTGATCCATATAAGGGTAAAGGCATCTTCTATAAGGGCGAAAAAATCCGTCGTAAAGAAGGTAAAAAGAAATAATAATTAACTTTGGTATCCGCTGTTACGGATATTGGAAAAAAGGAAAAGAAAATGTTGAGACATTTGAATTCGGAAGAAAGACGTACACTGGCAAACCGTGGTGCGTTGAAAAGAAAAAATCCTGGCAAGATTCGTTTGTCAGTTTTCCGTTCTGGCCGTCATATTGAAATCCAGGCGATTGATGACGCAAAAGGACATACTGTTTGTGCTGCTTCGTCAAAAGAAAAGGCGTTTGCAGGAAAGGGTTGGAATATTGCAGGTGCGGAATTAGTTGGCAAGGCATTTGCGGAACGTGTTGTTGCAGCAAATATTGCCGATAATTGTTATTTTGATCGTGGCGGTTATCGTTATCATGGTCGTGTAAAGGCACTGTGCGAAGCAATCCGTGCAGGCGGCGTAAGAATCTAAATATTGAATAAGACGGAGTATAATAATGGCACGTTTTGATGATAAAAAATTGCAGTCGGATAACTTGGTAGATAAGTTGGTTTCTATCAACCGTGTTTCCAAAACTGTAAAAGGTGGTCGTAATATGTCTTTCTCGGCACTTGTTGTTGTCGGTGATAAGGCAGGCCGTGTTGGATTTGGTAAAGGTAAGGCGTTGGAAGTGCAGGCTGCTGTGCAGAAGGCAACCAAGGCTGCAAAAGCAAAAATGTTGCGTGTTCCACTGAAAGAAGGACGCACGTTGCATCACGATATTACTGCAAAGTATGGTGCAAGTAAGTTGGTTGTTCGTTCAGCTGTTCCAGGAACTGGAATCATCGCTGGTGGTGCATTGCGTGCAGTGTTCGAATGTTTGGGCGTTCAGGACGTTGTTGTTAAATCACAAGGTTCAAATAATCCAAACAATATGATTCGTGCTGCGTTCTTGGCATTCAGCAAGATGAATTCTCCAAAAACAGTGGCTGCACGTCGTGGCAAGACAGTTGCAGAAATCATCGCTGGTCGTGATGGTAAAAAATTAGAAGTTGCAACAGAAGATAAATAATCTGGGCAAAGATAATAGGAGTTTGAATTATGGCTAAAATAGTTGTAAAACAAGTAAAAAGTACTATCGGTCGTCCAGAATCACAGGTTAAAATCGTGAAAGCGTTGGGCCTGGGACGTATCGGTAAAACCAAAGAAATCACAGATTCTGAATCTGTTCGTGGTATGGTTGCCAAGGTTTCTCATTTGGTTGAAGTTGTAAAATAATAAATATAAACCGAGTATGTAAACAAAGCACTTGTTTATATGCGACAAAGAACTATGTATAAGTAGTTATAGGAGTAGAAAAATGAAATTAAATGCATTGATGGATAACTTGGGTGCACGTCAGAGTGCAACACGTGTTGGTCGTGGTATAGGGTCTGGTTCTGGTAAAACAGCAGGTCGTGGACACAAAGGTCAAAAGGCACGTAGTGGTTCACGTAAGCAGGCAACTTTCCAGGGTGGACAGATGCCAATTCTGCGTCGCTTTCCAAAGTTTGGTTTCAACAATCCTTTTGCAAAAGAATATGTTACAATCAATTTGGGTGATATCGAAAAATTTATCGCAGCAGGTAAAATTGATGCGGCAAAAGAAATCACAATTGATTCTTTGTTCGATGCAAAAATTATCAACCGCAAAATGAGTGGCTTGAAAGTTTTGGCCAAAGGCGAAATTAAATCAGCTGTAAATGTTGTTGCGGACAAATGGTCCAAGGCAGCAGAAGAAGCGATTGTTAAAGCCGGTGGCACAATCAAAAATAACTAATCCAAGCAATAATATTTGGGCATTCGGGGAAACCCGAATGCCTGTAAACGGTTAAAACTCACTTACAATGAAATTCTTAAAAGGCTTTTTCGGTAATCTTAGCGATTTGCAGAAGCGTATTCTGTTTACGTTGGGGGCATTGATTGTTTATCGTATTGGCTCTTTCATTCCACTGCCGGGGGTAAATGCGTCGGCGGTTTTGCACCTGTTCCAGGGGGATAATGGAATGATGGGTATGTTTGATATGTTCAGTGGTGGTTCGCTGTCACGTATGTCAGTGTTGGCATTGAACATTTTTCCATACATTTCAGCATCAATCGTATTGCAGTTGTTGAGTGCAACAAGCAAGTCTTTGAATGAATTACGCAAAGAAGGTGAATCTGGACGTGTGAAAATCAATCAATACACACGCTATTTGGCGGTGTTGTTGGCTGTCGTTCAGGGGTGGGCAGTTGTGCGTGGATTGGAAATGATGGCACCTGTAAACGGGGTTGCGGCGGTTGTAAATCCAGGATTTGCATTTGAATTGTCAGCAATTATTGCATTGGTTGGTGGAACTGTGTTTGTCATGTGGTTGGCAGAACAAATCACAGCACGTGGTATCGGGCAGGGTGCGTCGTTGCTTATCTTTGCGGGTATCATTGCAGAAGTTCCAGGTGGTATCGCACAGTTGGTTTCGTTGGGGTCGGTCGGTCAGATTTCACCGGCGATGATTGCGTTGGTAATCGCATTTGTTGTTGGTATCGTTGCATTGATTGCGTTCTTTGAACAGGCACAGCGTCGTATTCAGATTCTGTATCCAAGACAGGTTATGGCAAATGGTGTCGTAAATACAAATGCATCATATTTGCCAATTAAAATCAATATGTCTGGGGTTATGGGACCGGTGTTTGCATCGTCAATTATGATGTTGCCGGCATTTGTTCAGCGGTTTGTGCAAAGTGAAAATCTGACGGTGCAGACGATTTTAGGCTTCTTTACATATGGAACGTGGTCTTATATCGCATTGTTCACAGTGTTGATTGCTTTCTTTGCTTATTTCCAGACAGCGGTTATTTTCAATTCCGAAGAGACTAGCAATAATCTGAAAAATGCAGGTGGATATATCCCAGGTGTTCGACCAGGTGAACAGACAATCAAATATCTGGATAATATTGTTTCACGCACAACAGCAATTGGTGTTGCATACTTAATCGTTGTTTGTGTTTTGCCAATTATTTTGAATACTCACGTTGGTATGCCATTGGCAATCGGGGGAACAAGTGTTTTAATCGTCGCAGGTGTTGTTTTGGATACTATGAATCAGGTTCAGTCCTATTTGGTGGCAAAGCAATATAGCGGTGTTGTTAAAAAAGCACAAAAGAAAGGCCGTTTCCGTGGATAATTGTTTC
Organism: Candidatus Enterousia sp.; assembly: GCA_045637165.1. Lineage (GTDB taxonomy): Bacteria > Pseudomonadota > Alphaproteobacteria > Rs-D84 > Rs-D84 > Enterousia. Next base: position 8,625 of record JAZTYU010000018.1, read on the forward strand.
CAGGGAAATGAAAAACAAGATTTGACTTTTGCCGGATTTTGTATAAAATTATTCGGCAAAATAAAATAACCCAGAATGATTTCTTTGTTTTGGGTTCAGGGTGCAGGGGACCTGGGTGGACTTAGGAAACTTGCGAGAAGTAAAATAAAAAGGAAAAAGAAAAATGGCACGTATAGCAGGTGTTAACATTCCGTCTGAAAAACGTATTGAAATTGCGTTGCAGTATATTCACGGTATTGGGCCAGCAAAGTCTGCACAAATTGTAGAGGCTTTGAAGTTGAAAGATGGTCTGCGCGCAAAGGATTTAACAGACGAAGATGTTATCAAAATTTCTAAATACATCGAAGAAAACTTTAAAGTAGAAGGTGATGTTCGTCGTGAAGTTACAATGAACATCAAACGTTTGCAGGATTTGAAAGCATACCGTGGTATCCGTCATCGTAACCGCTTGCCGGTTCGTGGTCAACGGACACAGACAAATGCACGCACACGTAAAGGTAAGCGTGTTGTTGTTGCTGGTTCTGCAACAAAGGGTAAATAAAAAATTGATATAACATCACATCTGCGTGTTGTTGGTTCGTTCATGTAGTTTTTATACACTACACTCGTCAACAACTGTGCATCTGTAATGTTCTCTTGATTTTTGAATAAGGTAGAGATTAACACCATAGTTAATTGAAGACATCGAAAAGGAAATATTAAAAATGGCAGTATGAAAAGCTAAAAAGAAAGTCGTAAAAAAAGTATCACATGGCATTGCACATGTTGTTGCGACAAATAACAATACACGTATTACAATTACAGACCAGTCAGGTGCTGTGTTGACATGGGCAACCGCTGGGGCAAATAATTTTAAGGGTGCGAAAAAGTCCACACCATACGCAGCAACTATCGTTGCAGATGCAGTTGGTAAAAAAGTCGCCGAAATGGGTATGAAAACAGTTGATGTTTTGATGCGTGGTATTGGTCAGGGTCGTGAATCTGCTGTGCGTGGGTTGGCAAATGCTGGCTTGGTTGTGCAGTCCATTACTGATACAACACGTATTCCACATAATGGTTGCCGTCCAAAGAAGGTCCGTCGTGTGTAATATATTCACGATTTGAATATTTTTGCCCGAAAGTCAGGTCCCTGATTTTCGGGTTTTTATTTTATGGTTTTTTTATTTTTTTCTTGATATCGTTGTTGTCTTTTTTATATCATTACCAGCGGTAAGGTAAAGGAACAGCAATGGTAAATGCGTTTTCTGGATGTTATAAATTCTTGGTAAAGTATTTTGGTTTTTCAAATTCAAATAATAAAAATATACAATCGAATAATCTTGAAAAAAAGATGCAGGTTGTTGGGGGCTTGGGTGCTGATAAAGCATCTGCTGAACAGCAAAATAAAGAGATTTTGACCGATGATAAAATGCGTGAATTGTTTGGGACAAATTATGAAGGTTTGATGTATTATAATTTTGATTCTGGAAAGTGGAATTGTGAAAGGTTTTATGGTTATTGTGTGCCATATCAGGAAGAAACAGAAAAAATGGCAAAAAATCTGAAAAAAATGTTAGAGGAAACGCCTCAGTTCAAGAATTGGGATGTGGTTGCATGTGTGACAACCTTGATACGTGATAAATATTTTTCAGGTATGGCACAAAAGGTAAATCGACCACGATTTAACAAAAAAGGAAAGTCTGTTGTTGGGACAATTGTTTGTCGTGATAAGGCAACTGGAAAAATTATGCCAGTGCCAGTTGATTGGAGTGGCGTTTTTACTGCGGATTCAATCTGCGGGGCGATTTGGTTTGCATCAAAGAATTTTTTGACATTTTCAACGCAGTTGTCGGATTATCGTGCTGCATTAGTTCGGGTTCACGCCAGGTAAAAAAAATCCCCCAAAAATGGGGGCTTGTTATTCAAATATTTGAAAAATTGGAATTCCAAGAAAGCTTATTGTTCGTATTTCTGGCTCATATTTTACAGATATAAAGGGAATCCGTTTAAATAGTTTGATTTTTACTTGTTTGTTTGGATGGTGGCGTGAGGCCTGGTATTGATAAAGGCCGTTTATGTCATTGCAACGTATAAATGGGTATGCGGTGCCGTGTTGTTTAAAATATTCGGGGTATTTACATTTTTTATACAATTCAATTGCACTGGCCAATGATTCTTTGCGTAGGGTTTCGTCAGTAGTTCGCTTGAATACATAGTCGTATGTAAAGCGAAAGGCCTTGTTAAAATGAAACAGGTATTCATCGGTTGGTATATCTGTTTGGTTTATTAGGTCAACAATTGCATGTGCCATCCGTATCCGAGAGTTCACGTGGCGAGTGGTATAAAATTGAGACTCGGCCGAGTTGTCATAACGGATGTAGTTGTAGTATGTGTTCGAAACAGTTGTTATTTTATTTGTTAGGCAGGCACATTTTATACAAAAGACGGTATCTTCGCCGTTAGTTAGGCCAACAGGATTTAGAATTTTGTTTTCTTGTAAAAATGTTCGTTTATAGATTGCACACCAGATTGTGTGGTTGAAATATTTTCGACTGCGTGCAACGTTTCTAAGCCACTTTGTTCGTGTTGTTATTTTTCCAGATAATGTATGTTCACGAATATTTGATACAACAATGTCAGAGTCGTGTTTTATTGCTTTTTTGTAAAGTTTTTTATAAAAATCGGGGTCGGGATAGTCGTCCGCATCAACAAAACCAATGTATGTGCCAGTCGCTGCACCAATACCGGTATTGCGTGCAACAGAAACACCGTTGTTCTTGCGTTTGCGTATTAGGTGGATATTCATTGCTGGGTGTGAGTGTTGGTAGGCTTGGATTGTTTGAATGGTATTGTCGCATGAACAATCGTCGACGCATATTATTTCAAGGTTTGAAAATGTTTGATTGCGTAGTGATTCCAAGCATTGAACGATGTGTCTTTCAACGTTGAAACATGGGATGATAACGGAAATTTTTTGCATAAAGCCCCCTTGTGTTCTGTTTGTTAAACAGACTAATGGGGTCGCTGGGATGAAAGCCAAGGGCAGTTCCCGTTGAAAATTTATAGTCGGACGTTTTTCTTTACGTCATCTATATTCTAGGATATTAGTTTGGGCTTTGCAATAAAAATCTGGACAATTAGGATTTGTGTGCTATCTTTTTCACAAGTCGGGGCAGAGAGTGTATAAATGTAAAAAAGGTGCTGTGATGAAAAAAATTTTGTTGGGTATGTGTTTTATAATGGCGGTGTTTGCAAATGTGGCTGCGTCTGATTACATATATACAGAAACGGAATCAGTGACAACATGGGAACGTGCGGATTATGTTTCTGATAATTGTGGTCAGCGTTTTTATTCTAGTCGTGATGTTAGACCGATAGCACGTCCATGTGAAGTTCGTCCAGTGGCGGCAGAACCTGTGCGTGTAAAAACGCATACAGAAGTTATTGACCACTATCAGGTATATCAACCTGTGACGGTTTACAAACCAATGGGAACGCAGATTCAACGTCGTATTGTTCCTGTGCCAGTGTGCGAAAGTTGTAAATAAAAAAATCCCCGTTTGGGGATTTTTTTAACGAATGCGTTGCAACATCAATATATTATTGTTTGGATTGTCTGTTTTAAGCCATACCTTGGCCCAATCTGCAACAGTGCGTTGTGCCTGGGCAAAAATAGGGTAGTTTGTGTGCATTCCAATTGGTTCGCCTGATTGGACCAAGATGTGGCCGCCAGGTTTTACGTTGTTGCGTAGATTTTCAATAGTTGGAACCAGTAATGTAGGGGACCATTCAAAGATATTGGATAGGTTTATAATGTCGTATTGTTTGGTCGTTTTTGTGTGTAAATCGGCAACATTTGACCAGATGAAATCATAATCACTGATTTTCATTGCTTGTAAAACTGCGTATTCATTTGCATTTAAGTTTTCGGCATCATAGTTGCCAGGTCGCCAACCATTACCAAAAATACGATAGCCTTTCATTTGTTGGGTAAATATGGCACTGTCAGTTGGAAGTTTGGCGGCAATTTCAGGGGCGGTTCCTGCGATGTCTTTGCCATGATGTAAATCGTTTAACAAATTAAAAAAATTGTTGTATGAATAGCCCTGTTGTATTGCGGAAACCTTGATGTCCATTATTGCCTTGGCACAAAAGGAAATGTCGAATGTGTCAATGTGTTTTGCACCAGCAAGGGTATAAAATAATGCTTGGTCACCACTGCCTGCGACGGTTAGGACATCTTTGCCCATGGCAGGGACTGATTGGACAGTATCGCGCAGGTCTTCGTTTGTCAGAACATAGGCAGGTGAATAACTTAAATCCTTGCCACGACGTGAAAGGTATGTTCGACCCAGGTGGCCACCCGGAAAATCATATAGAGAACGTGCCAATTCAATGTTTAATCTATTGTTGTATGTTTGTTTCATTTGTTTTAGACCTTTTTATTCAAGCCACACCTGTATATGTAATACAAAAATATAAAATGTCAATCTTTTAGAAGAAATAGATGTAAAAAAACATTTTTAATAAATTCATATCTGTGATAAAATAGAACTATTTAGAAGGGAAGTTTTATGAACAAGATTGCGATTATTTCATTGCTGATTGCTGGTTTTATTGGTGATGGTGTGGCTGCAATACGACCAACGGGGCGTAATGTGCGTGGTACAACAGCGGCTAGTTCAGCAACATCTTCGACAGCAACGACGACTGCACGTTCGGCACGTTCGGCAAAAACTGCACCTGTGGCAACAACAGCGACTGGGCAAAAGACGGTCACACGTGGACGTGCGGCGACTACTACATCTGCAACGACGCAAAAACCAGGTGTTGCGGCACGTGCTGCAACAACACAAAAGGTTATTGGGACGGGAACCAAGGTTGCTGGGGCCGCAAAAAATGTGCTTGTTGATGAAGAATGTCGGGCAAAATATGAGGGGTGTATGGATTCTTTCTGTATGCTGGATAATGAAACAGGTGGTAGATGTATTTGTAGTGATAAAAATGCAGATTATGATGCAATATTGGCAGAGATAGAGGCCTTGGACCAGCAAACGTATCAAATGGCGACAGTTGGTGTTGAACGTATTGAAATGGGCGATGATGCTGATTTGGTAATTGCCAATGCGAATGCTGTGGCACAGTCGTTGGAAAATGCTGATGGTAAAAAATCAGCACGTCAGGCATTGGATTTATCAATGTGGGATATGGAAATTGATTTAGACGATGGGGCTGATGTATTTGGTGCAGGGGCTATGTCGCCTTTGGCAGACAAAGAAGGTGATGCATTGCATCGGGCGGCGGCTGAAATTTGCCTTGCCCGTATTCCAGAGTGTGAACGTGACCTGGCAATGTTGCAGATGATGTATGCACAGCAGATAAAGTCGGATTGTGCTGCGTATGAAAATAGTTTGAAACAACAAAAAAATTCCAGTCAGCAAAAATTAAATGCAGCAGAAAGGGCCCTGCGTGAGGCGTCGTTGGACCAGTTGCGTATAGCAAATAAATATGATTTGGGACAATGCACAGTCGAATTCAAAAAGTGTATGCAAACAACAGCAGGTTGTGGCACAGACTTTGCCAGTTGTGCGACTGTGATGGCGATTGATACTACAACAGCAGGTAAGAAAAAAAGCAAGGATTATAAAATCAAGGGGGCGGTAACGGATATCACCATATCCGCATCTACGTATGATACATTGATTGCTAAAAAGCCGCTATGTGATACTATTACTAAATCTTGTGTTAATGTCGCTGACAAAGTTTGGGATACTTTCCTTAAAGAAGTCGCACCACAAATCAAAAGCGCAGAATTGATTGCAGAAGATAATGCTAGACAAAATTGTATCGGTAATATTTCTCAATGTTTCCAAAAGGCCTGTAAAGATAATATTGACCCAAATGACCCAGATGGCTCTTATGATATGTGTTTAACACGCCCAGCTTCT
>JAZTYU010000019.1:0-30981 GCA_045637165.1 Candidatus Enterousia sp.
TGATGCAATTGTTGCAGCAATGGAGCATGCGGTTGCAGAAAATCGTGCATTTATAATGGTTACGTCCAGTGGTGGGGCCCGTATGCAGGAAAATATTTTATCCCTGATGCAAATGGCACGCACAACAGTTGCTGTAAATAAATTGCACGCAAACGGTATTCCATATATTGTTCTGTTGACTGACCCGACCTTTGGTGGGGTAACAGCGTCGTTTGCGATGCTGCGCGATATCCATATTGCAGAAAAAGGTGCACGTATTGGCTTTGCGGGTCGTCGTGTAATCGAACAGAATATTCGTGAAAAATTGCCTGCAAATTTCCAGACGGCTGATTATCTGTATGAACATGGCATGGTTGATATGGTTGTTGCACGTGGCGAATTGCACGATGCGATTGCACGGATTTTGGCTGTGTTGACCAAACAAGAACGTTCGCCAAAACAAATTGTTGTTGCAACACCGCCGCACGATTCATCAAAAAAGATTCGTGGCATGGGCGAGTCAGAGGCATACGACAAAGTCTTATTGGCACGTAATGAAAATCGTCCGCATTTCTTGGATTATATAAATGGTATTGTTGATGATTGGACGTACCTGGCTGGCGACAGGCTGTATTCCGAAGATCCTGCAATGGCAACTGGAATTGGATTTTGGCGTGGTTATCCGGCTGTGATTATCGGCCAGGAACAAGGTCGCAGCATTGAAACACGTCAAAAACATCGTTTTGGTATGGCTAACCCCGACGGTTATCGCAAGGCAATACGTATGATGCGTCTGGCAGAAAAGTTTAATTTGCCACTGATTTCATTGTTTGATACGGCTGGTGCGTTTGCTGGTCGTGAGGGCGAAGAACGTGGTCAGTCCCAGGCGGTTGCGTCATCGATTGCAGCTGGTTTATCTGTTGCAACACCGTATGTTGCCGTGAATGTAGGTCAGGGCGGTTCAGGTGGTGCGATTGCGATTGGGACTGGCGACCGTGTGCTAATGCTGGAAAACGCAATTTATTCAGTGATTGCACCGGAATCTTGTGCCAGCATTTTGTGGCGTGATAATAATTTCAAGGCGACTGCCGCTACGGAAATGAAGTTGACGGCACGTGATATGGCAGATATGAACGTGATTGATGAAATTATTCACGAACCTGCTGGTGGTGCACATACAGATTGGCAAACAACAATGGAATTGTTGGCAAACTCTGTTGCGAAACATATTTCGGATTTACAACAGGTGCCAGCGTCTGAATTACCTGCACGTCGTGCTGAAAAGTTCTTGGCGATGACACGTGATGTCGAAATCTATCAGCCGGAACACGTTGCGGACGAACATTAAAAAAAATCCCCATCTGGGGATTTTTTTAATTTTCCTGCTTGCAATTATTTTTACATTTCTATATAATACACCCTGCACGGAGCGTTGGCAGAGTGGTAATGCAGCAGATTGCTAATCTGTGACCGAAATTTTTGGTCCATAGGTTCGAGTCCTATACGCTCCGCCACTTATTTACCCGCCAATTGGCGGGTTGTTTTTTTGATTCTTGACTTAGTGTTGATATCGTGGCACAATACAAGCATGACAATTCGTTTTATAAATTTTTACTGTTGTCGCTAATATTGCATCTTTACTGCAAACTGGAATAGTTTGCATTTCAAATATTTAACTAATAAAATTTCAACCACAAATACAAACCGTAAAAAGGATAGGAACAATGACGATAAGACTATTTAATACATTGACACGTAAACTAGAAGATTTTCACCCACTGCAACCAGGCAAAGTTGGTTTCTATTCTTGCGGTCCAACAGTTTATCATTATACCCATTTAGGGAACTTGCGGACATTTTTGCATAATGATTTTCTGAAACGTATGTTTTTGGCGAATGGTTATGATGTTCGTCATGTTATGAATATTACAGACGTAGGGCATTTAACCAATGATGAAGACGACAGTGGCGAAGATAAAATGGAAAAAGGTGCTGCTCGTGAAAACAAGTCTGTTTGGGATGTTGCGAAATTCTACAAAGACGAATTCTTGCGTGATTATAACGATTTGAATATGATTGCACCAACGGTTATGCCGCATGCAACAGATTATATCGCAGAACAGATTGAACTGGTTCAAAAATTGCAAGACCTGGGTTATACCTATGAAATTGCTGACGATGGTATTTATTATGACACGTCTAAATTTGCGGCCTATGGTGCATTGACCGGCGGTTCGTTGTCAGGTAATCGTGCGGGTGCTCGTGTTGATTATAATGATGCGAAACGCAATCTGACAGATTTTGCGTTGTGGAAATTTTCTCCTAAGGACGCTAAACGTCAAATGGAATGGGGCAGTCCGTGGGGTGTTGGTTTCCCAGGGTGGCATGCAGAATGCAGTGCGATGAGTATGAAATTATTAGGGAATCATTTTGATATTCACACAGGTGGCGAAGACTTGTCTCGTGTTCATCATGCGAACGAGATTGCCCAAAGCGAGCCGATAACGGGTGCACCATGGGTAAACACATGGTTGCATTACAGTTTCTTGTTGGATAAATCTGGTGAAAAGATGGCCAAATCCAAGGGAGAGTTTCTGGGGATGGACGCTGTTCGCAAGCGTGCATATGATCCAATGGTTTATCGTTATTTTGTTGCGATGGGGCATTATCAATCGCAGTTGGCGTTTTCATGGGAAACAATGGATGCTACAGCAAAGAGTTATGCAAATCTGGTTCGTCGTGTTTCCGAATTGCTAGATTCTGAAGGGCAGGCAGCAGATCAGGATATGTATGCAAAGTGGCATAATGATATGCTGGTGGCAATGTCTGACAATTTGAAAACAGCGTCCGTTCTGGTTCTGTTGCAAGATTTTATAAAATCAAACGAAATTGATAATGCGACAAAATTAGCATTAGTGAACTTTGTTGATGATTTATTGGGTTTGCAATTCATTGACCGTGCCAAGAAGTTGTCTGCACTGGAAAAAGAATCAGCACCTGCGGAAATTATTGCCATGGCTGAACAGCGTGCTGAGGCCAAGGCAAAGCGTGATTGGGCAATGGCTGATGCGTTGCGAAATGAAATCGACGCCGCCGGCTGGACCGTTTTGGACGGCAAAGACGGCTATAAAATAGTCAAAAAAGCATAATTTTAGTATAAAAACACAAAAAACGCCCCGAAAAAGGGCGTTTTTTAACAACAAATGTTGACAATTGTGTATTTTTGTATTATATGAAATAGGCTAATACAAAAAACGGGGATGTTATGGCACGCTATACATTACACAATGATTTTTCTATCCTGGAAGAGATTTATTATAAATTCGTTCCTGTCCACGACAGTTTTCATCTTATACCCATTTCGGAAATGTTTTCGCATATTTTGCGCACAAAATTGACTGCATCGGTCGCTGAATTTGACGGACTTTATAACAAGAAATTGACCAACAAGCACGATGTTCTGGAATACGTTTTGGCGTTCGCTATGCATTATAAATTGCCGGTGCGTTTGTGGGGAAAAAACCAGACCTGTGCGGCATTAAAAGAACTGGTTTTAATCAAACGCACCTGTGGGGATTTGATTGAAATGGAATATCTGGATACACCGGCGGTGACGGTTTTTGAAATGCGGGAATATCAACGCCTGCACCCCGAATCCGTCCTTGCGGTTCAGGATTATAATTCCTGGCTGGGCAGCCAGACAAAATATTTTCTAAAATCGGATGCGTTCCACGATTTCAGACAATGGCGTGCAAACAAAAATGGCCAGGGCAAAATAAATCTAAAAGACTATGTCGATGGCACAACATTGTCCGAATGGTTGGGGACCAAGATACATTTTTCCGATTTCAAGGCCTATAAAGCCCTGTATCCAGACGATGTATTGTTCCAAAAACAATACGGCTATTACAAGAACGGTGGTGTCCGTCCATACCTTAAACGAACCGCCCGTGATGATTTTGCCACCTGGCACAAAAATCGCACGCATCAGCACAGGGATAACGCCGCCCTGGGACGTGAAAAGTCATCAATTGCAACAAAAATTATGCAGTTTGATGATATTGACAAGGCTTACAGAATACAGGCGGAAACAAAACAAAAATCAAAGCAAGAACTAGAAGAAATTTACCTGGCACAACAACAGGCAGAATTGAATAAACGTATTGCACATCACCAAGAAATCAAACGTCGCCACGATGCCGGGCTAATTTTGTCCCCAGAAGATTTGGCAGAAAGATTTCCAGGCGTGACAAATATTGCCGAACTTTTTTCCGAATACGCCCAGGATTCAGAATACATAATCGACGGTTGCTATATACCGGCTGACAAAGTGTCTGATTTTGCGTTTGTTATGGATCTTGACGATAAAAATTCGGTAGTGTTTTCTGTTAACACCCCTAATGTGCGAGATTTTTATACTGTTTCTGATGCCCAGATGGACCGAATTGCAACCCGTCTAGCAGGGGTGCACTATATATCTGAACGTGCCGCAACGCAAGAGTTGTTGAAACAAATTGCTTATGAGAAAAATCATAACACAAAAAGATAAAAAATGGTTGAAACTAGGGTAATTTTAGTGTATATTACCCCCCGTTAACAATAGAGGAAATTTCCATGAACTATCCATATATGCCAAAATCAACAGCCTTGTGGTTAATTGAAAACACAGCGTTGACATTTGAACAAATTGCAGATTTCTGCGGTTTGCATGAACTAGAAGTTAAAAATATTGCGGATGCAGAAACATATAAAATTCAGCCATTAAACCCTGTTCTAAGTGGTCAGGTCACACGTGAAGATATTGAACGTTGTGAAGCCGATGCAGATGCACGACTGACATTACGCAAAGAAATTGTCGATGCACAACAAAAACAGAATAAACGTGGTGTTGGCTACACACCAAAAATTCACCGTCAAAACCGTTTGGGGGGCATTGCCTGGATTTTGAAGAACTATCCAGAATTATCAGACGGTCAAATTGCACGTTTGATGCGCAGCACAAATCCAACAGTTGATTCAATTCGTAACAAAACACACAAATCATACAAAGAAATCCAAATCCAAAGTCCAATTGTTCTGGGATTGGTTTCTGAATCTGCAATACATGATGCTATTGCCAAGGCACAAAAACAGGCAAATGCACCAAAAAAGAAAAACAAATCCAAGAAAAAATAAAAAATCTAAATATTAGACACGAATAACATTAAAAACTGTGACGGGGTAATTAATGGTAAAAAAACTGGACGAGGCAACAAAACTTTTAATTGAATCTCTGCCGGAAAATTTGCAGAAATTGGCAATGTCCGCAATGGAAGTCGGCTATATGTCCCGTATGGATTTTACAGCCGCAACCGAGGCAGACGAAGTTCCAGAATCAGAACATGATGAAGTCTTGGATTTCTTTCAACAAGACCTAGGACTAGAAATCTTAGAGTCTGATAATTATCCGCAGGATTTGGGTCGTTATTATGACAATGACGATGATGAGCCACACGACAAAACACGCAATTTACTAAATGCAGATGCAGAGCAGGTCGATGTAAACGATGACGATTATGAACACTATGCAAAACAGCTAGAACGCAGTCAAACCGGTTCATTGGTGCTGGGCGTCCAAGATTCTGTTCAATCGTATTTGAAACAAATTGGCACAGTTCAGTTATTGACTGCCGCTGGCGAGGTTGCAATCGCCCAACGTATCGAAGCGGCATCTCGCTTGATGGTCTATGGCTTGTGCGAAAGTCCAATGACAATTCAGGCTATGCTGGATTGGTATCAACAATTGTTAAACGAAGATATTCGTCTGCGTTATATTGTGAACCTAGAAGTTATGTATTCCAGTGAATCCGAACAAAAATCATTGGCGGCATTGTCCGAAGCTCTAAAATCCAAGGGTGTAGAACACGTTGATGAACTGGACGATGATGAACTTGATGATTTGGCTGATGCCTCGGTTGGGTCTAGTGAAGACGAAGACGAGGACGACGAAGACGATGAAATCAAGAAAGAAGATACGCCACGTGGCACGTCTGGTGTTCCAATTCCTGTAATGGAAGAATCCTTGATGCCGATGGTTTTAGACTTGTTTGCTAAAATCAAACGCATTTTCAACAGTATGCAGAAATTGCAGGCCAAACGTCTGGACAATTTATTAAATTCAAATACACCTGATGCAGCATTGGAAAAGAAATACACCAAAATGCGTTTAGAATTGTTTGAACATGTCAGCAAGATTCGCCTAAACGACGACCGTATTGCTGAAATCTTAGAACAGTTGACCAAGCGTGATCAATTACTGATGGGACTAGAAGGTAAATTGTTGCGTCTGGCAATGGCGAACAAGGTTAAACGTGAAGATTTCTTGGCCGAATATACCGGTAATGAAATAAATCGCAACTGGGTTAAAGCAATAGCAAAGCATAAAAATCCTGTTTGGTCAAGTTTTGCGGCAAAACACGAATCCGATATCCTGAAAATCCAAGAAGACATCACAGCGATTGCCAATGAAACAGGGCAACCAACATCTGAATACAAAAAGGTTGTGGAACTGGTTCGTCGTGGCCAGACCGAGGCCGCACGTGCAAAGCGTGAAATGATAGAAGCAAACTTGCGTTTGGTTATCAAATTTGCAAAAAAATCCAGCAACCGTGGTCTGGGATTGGATTTCTCGGACTTGGTTCAGGACGGAAACATCGGTTTGATGAAGGCGGTGGATAAATTTGATTATCGCTTGGGTAATAAGTTCTCTACTTATGCAACAAACTGGATTCAACAGGGTATTTCGCGCAGCATTGCCGACCAGGCACGCACAATTCGTATTCCTGTGCATATGATTGATAATATCCACAAGATTCAGCGTGCATCTCGTCAGTTTATGCACAAATATGGTCGCCAACCAACCGCCGAAGAATTATCCAAGATAATTTATCTGCCGGTTGATAAAATCCACAAGGCGATGAAAGTGAACTTGAAACCAATTTCATTAGAGGCACCCGTTGGAACCGAAGATGACAGTTCACGTATTGAAATCATAGCGGATGAAACTGCGAAAAATCCATTTACGTCTGCCGCACAAAAAAATTTGCGTAAAATCGTTACTCAGATTCTGTCGGAACTAGACCCAAAGGAAGAAACTGTTCTGCGTCAACGTTTTGGTATGTCAACTAACAAGACCAGCACTTTGGAAGAAGTTGGCGAATACATCGGTGTAACCCGTGAACGTATCCGTCAGATTGAACAAAAGGCACTGAACAAGTTAAAGCATCCAACACGTGCACGTAAATTACGCAGTTTCCTAGAAGACTGATATATCAATGCCCCACATTTATTGTGGGGCTTTTTACAATAAAAAGGATTTTGTGATGAAAAAAACATTATTATTTTGCAATGGTGTCTCGGGCAGTGGGAAATCGTATTTTATACAAAATACATTGCCGGCTGATTTGTTTTACACTCTGCGTTCTGCCACAACCCGTCCAATGCGCCCCGGCGAATCCGAGGGTAATCCGTATTTCTTTCGTGAAGAGAGATATTTTTATGATGCACAATTGGCAACTCGTCTGTGGGTGAACCAGGCATTATGGACCCCCGGAACACCAAAGTGGCTATACGGAATCCCGGAATCAGAAATTCGTGAACATCTGGGGCGGAATTTAATTTATGACGTCATAGAACCACGTTATACCCGACAACTAATTGACTGGTTTGAAAAGAATAATTTATCAAAATATTATAATTTCAAGATTGCGTATTTCTTGCCGCCTGAAAACAGCCTTGAAACTGCGGTCCAGCGTGCAAATATGCCAAACGACATTGACGTCCGTCGCACCAATACCTGTTCGCCAATGGATTTTTTACGTGCGGGCCTGGATGTCGATTATATTCTGTCGCCCCGAAATGGGTTATACAATCCACGTTTGATGGCGCACATAAAACGTCTTGAAAAATCTAAATAAAGAACCCGCCGTTTGGCGGGAATTTTTTAAACATAACTTTTTAGCGCAATATAAATTTGCCCCAGTTCTGTTTTTATCAGTGTCGCTGCCACAGAATCCGCATTATCAGTTTGCTGTGTCAGCCCAAGGATTTTATCAAAACTGCGCACAAAATTTGTTGCCTGACGACGAAATACGCTGTCGGACTTCATCATATCACGAACTTGTTTTTTGTCGGCAGCGGCCAGCATTTTTGCCAACCATTTTGAAAATATGGTTTTATCGCCACTGTGATATTTTTTCCAAACAACATCTGGAATTTCTGCTCCTGCAACCCTGGTCAAATCCATTGATTGTTCGTGCAGTTTTTCAAACATTTTTTCGCTTTGTGCTAAAAAGTCTTGGCTGCTAACGTGTCCAAATGTTTCCATTGGGGCGGCCTTTATTGCGTCCATCGGTGCAGACGCACGTGCGACCATCATTTGTTTGTTCAGTGTCTGCATTGTGTTTACTGCCTTGGCATAATCTGACATTAAATCAATCATTTGCTGACGTGAAGTGCCTGCCAAATCTTCCAGTTTTACAGCGGATTCTGAAATTGCTGTCGTGGATTCGGCAACAGTTGATTTCATCAGATTTAACTTTTCGTTCAAACTGCTGACAATCTTTTCCAACGTTTCGCTGGTTTCCAAACTGCCACGTGATAAATCGGGCAGGGCGGAATAATACCTTTCAATCAATGCGGACAGTGGTTGCAACTGTGCGGTTGTATCATTAGACATCTTAATCAGGTTTGCAGACTGACCCGACAATTGCGTGTGGGCGGTGTTCATTTCAATCAGTGTTTCACGCACACCTGTTGCCATAGCTTTTACTGATTCAGAAAAAGCACTGGCTGCACTGCGTGTGTTTTCCAATGTGTTGTTTGCATCAACGGAAACGCTTTTCATTTCACTTACAACGCCACGTGCAAATTCTTTGATTTCATTGTTAAAGCGACCCGTCAAGGTTGCTAATTCACCAGCAACATTTCTGACCGAATTTTCAGTTGATGTTGCGGTCGCAATCATTCCCTTGGCGGCCTCAGTCAATTTTTCCGTCTGGCTTTCGATTGCAGATTCTGACAATCTGATATGTCCTGTGATTGTGTTTGCTGTGTTGGCTAACGTGTTCATTTGTGTGGTCAGGTGCTTTTTTGATTGCACACTAAATGTTTCTAATTTTTTCAAATAGTCGCTAAGCATTCTGTCGTTACGAACCATTGTTTCTTCGTATGTGGATGCAGAATTTTTAATATTGTCAAACCCACCCGCAACAGAGGTTGCTAATTCAGACAGTTTGTTTTGCGTGTTTTCAGTTTCGTTTGAAATTTCACGCATTTGATTGGCGTTATTTTTGAATTCGTTCTGCAAGTGTTCAGACAGGTTTTTGCTGTTTTCAATCCAGTTGTCAATCTGGTTTTGTATTTGTGTGGCTTTTTCTGTTGTTGCTTCAGATGTTGTGTCAATTCTTGACAGCAAGTCATTGACGGTCCTGTTAAATCTTTCTGTTGAGTTTTCTACATCGTTCCATGATTGTGATATAACAATATTGCCCAAACCATCAACTGTATTTTCTAATCTGCCAGACATAGTTGAAATTTTTCGTGTCGCATCATCAGCCAACGCCACTAATCTATCATTTTCTTCACCTAACTTTTTGCGAAGTTCTTCGGCTGATGAAATTTGTGCGTTCAACGTTTCACGCATTGTCTGAAAACTTTGTTCTATTTTATAAATTTCGTCTGCCAGTATTGTGTTTAAAACACGCACAGCGTCGGCAACCTTGGCACGTTCCGGTCTGGTCATAATAGACAGTAATGATTCCATAACTTTTTGTGATTTTCTGGACACAAAGAATAACACGCCCAGGGTAATTGTCAGCAATCCTGCCAAAACACCCCCGCCAACTAGCAATACCTGTGTGATTTCCATTCCTTTCCCCCTAGATAATAAAAAATTTATAAAACTTGCAGTTCCAATGAATTTATACTAGAATCCTTTCAATAATGCAAGGGCAGAAATCGTGACTAAAACTATTTTATCACCAGAACAAGATAATGCCGCTAATCCAAACGATAATGTATGGGTTCAGGCAAATGCAGGGACCGGAAAGACCAGTGTTTTGGTTCAACGTCTTTTGCGTATTTTATTTCGCACGCCAGATTGTTTATCAACAGGAATTTTGTGTTTGACCTATACCAATGCCGGTGCCGGTGAAATGCGTAATCGTATATTAAAGGCCTTGCGTCAGTGGGCGACTGCAGCGGATGCTGATTTGGCTGAATTGCTTGATGGGGTGTCAATGCATCGGCCTATAACGGCTGACGACATTGCACACGCACGTTCAATCTTTTTTCGTTATATCGACAATCCAGATATCTTAAAAATAAAAACTATTCACGGCTTTTGCGAAGAGATTTTGCATCGTTTTCCGGTCGAAGCGGGTCTGTCGCCATCATGGATGCTGGTATCTGATTCGTCGCAACGCGTTTTGCTGCAAGACGCCTTTGACAGGTTGATAAATTCGCCTAATGAAGATGGTCGGGTTCAGGCGGCTTTTGCACATATTGTCGGCCGAATTTCCGAATATACATTTTCTGACTTGCTTGACGTCCTAAGTGAACAATACAAATCGTTTTTTGGCATAACAGACATTGATAAATATCGCAAATACTTCGTTGAAACGACGTCAAAGTATTTAGAGCTAGACAATGTTCCGGATACTAATATCAAACCAAATGTTTTAGAAAATATTATTACACTTGCCCAGGAAGACCCAAAACCAGCAAAATTCTTGGACAAGATTGTTAGTTTAACAAAACAATATATTGAAAATACGATTGATTTTGAAGAATATAAAACTGCATACTTAACCAAGGAAGGAACAAAAAATGTAAATGTTGCAAAACGGCCGTATTTAGTTGCAGAACAAGACAGGGTTTATACAATAAATCAATACCAATCAAATCAATTATTATTCCAGGACACTGTTGCGTTATTTGATTTGTCTGCTGCCTTTGCAAACGAATATCACAAAATAAAACGTGCCAGCAACTTGCTGGATTTCGAAGATATGATTTTATACACCCGGAAACTCTTCTCGGACAGTGCGACAATGGGCTGGGTGCTATCGCAACTTGACTATTCGTTATCGCACATCTTGCTAGACGAAGCCCAAGACACATCTCCGCAACAGTGGGATATTTTGCGTATGCTGTCTGGCGATTTCTTTGCAGACGGCAATACGTCAGACAGTGTTCGTTCGTTATTTGTGGTGGGCGATTCCAAACAATCAATTTACGGTTTTCAGGGTGCTGACCCTGCCGCCTTTGCGTTTAGTCGTGATGCAATCGCCCAACAAATCCAACAAAATCTGCGAACATTGTGTGAAATTCCGCTGGCACAAAGTTTTCGTTCTACGCTGCCTGTTTTAAACAGTGTGGATAAATTCTTTGCCGACCCAGATGTTATTGCGTTATCAGATTTTGCAAACAATGCTCATAAATGCTTTCGGGCAAAAGACCCAGGCGTGGTCGAAATTCACAAACTGGTTGCAAGAAAGGAAACAGAAACAACAATCAAAGAATATGTTTCCGATATTGCAGACAAAATCAAATCGATTCTAGAAGAAGGGAAATGCCAGGCCAAAGACATCATGGTTTTGGTCCAACGTCGTAATCCATTTGTTGCACCACTAGTCTATGAATTAAAACGTCGCAATATCGACGTCGCCGGCAGCGACAGAATTGTTTTGCCAAATTTCCCGGCCGTTCGTGATTTGTTAAATTTGATACGCTGGTGTTTAAACCCAGTCGACGATTATAGTTTGTGTTGTGTATTAAAAAGTCCTATTTTCTATTTGACCGAAGTCGATATTTTTAATTTATGCAACGAAAGGAGTAATCAAAATTCACGTCGCAAAGAATCAACAGAATACGTTCCAAAAACCACAGTCTTTGATGTGTTAAAGTCATCATTCCCAGGAATACATGCACGTTTGTGCCAGATGCGTTCGTTGTCGAAATACGCTGGGCCATATTCGTTCTTTACGCAAATTTTAAACACAGACAACACTCGCCAAAAGTTTATTTCTGCACTGGGTGACCAGGTTGTTGACCCACTAGAAGAATTTTTAACTATCTGTCTGTCGTATGAAAGAACCCAGCCTGGCACATTACATCATTTTATAAAATGGTTTATCACAGGTGGCAGTGAAATCAAACGTGATATGGATGCGTCCAGTGGCGTTCGTATCGTCACAGTTCACGGCAGCAAGGGACTGGAAGCACGAGTTGTGTTTTTAATTGATACTACACGTGTTCCGCAATCTGAAAATGTTCTGCCATTACCGTCAAATGAATATCCCGTATGGTTATGGTCGCCACATTCCACGCCCAGTGTTCCACGTGCCACCGCTGCGGATGGTCTGATGCGTATTCGTCTTGCAGAATACTATCGATTGTTGTATGTGGCGATGACACGTGCCAGGGACGAATTATATATATATGGATATACAGCAAACAAAAACGCCACTGTAAATTCGTGGCACGCCGAACTTTGGCGTGTATTTGCAGGTAATGATTCAAGTATGGATTATATTAGGATTACAAATGAAGACGTTAAATGATATCTTAGCAACTCATGACCAAGAGGTCCAAGCAACCACGGCAGGCACACTTATGCACGAACGTCTGCGTAATGTCGTTATTGATGGCGACACCGTCGCAGGCGACCAGGATTTGGTTGAAAAAATTATTGTAAAACCGGAACTTGTGCCGTTCTTTACAGCGACTTCTAAAACCGAAGTCCCGATTGCAGGCATATTAAATGGCGATTTTGTCAGCCGTCGCCTTGACCGTCTAAAAATTGATGATGTGGCCAAGGAAATCTGGGTCCTAGATTATAAAACAGACTCAGATTCGCAACGGTTTTACGATA
Organism: Candidatus Enterousia sp.; assembly: GCA_045637165.1. Taxonomy (GTDB): domain Bacteria; phylum Pseudomonadota; class Alphaproteobacteria; order Rs-D84; family Rs-D84; genus Enterousia. The sequence continues at coordinate 12,893 of JAZTYU010000019.1, forward strand.
AATATATCTCACAAATCTACGAATATGTCGCTTTGCTTCGTATGATTTATCCTGGATATAAAATTCGTGCATATATCTTGTGGACGCATGATTTTTCACTGGAAAACATCCCATTAAAATCAGTATAATTTGACCATGCTAATCGGATTATCTATTTCAAATATTGTATTGATTGAACGCCTAAATCTTGAATTTGGGGTGGGGCTAAATGTTTTGACAGGGGAAACTGGTGCAGGTAAAAGTATTTTGCTGGACGCATTATCCTTGGCACTGGGGGCACGTTCTGATACGGGACTTGTTCGACATGGTTGTGAATCTGCATCTGTCGTGGCCCAGTTTGACACAATCCCAAGCGACGTTCACGAAATGCTTTCTGACTATGACATTGATTATAGCGATGGTCTGATTCTTCGTCGCACACTGTCTGTTGACGGCAAAAGTCGTGCCTGGATAAACGACATTCCTGTTTCTGTCAAGGTTTTAAAAGCGGTTGGCGATACCTTGGTTGAAATTCATGGTCAATTTGCAAATCATGCTTTACTGAACCAGTCAACTCATCGCCCAACCTTGGATTTGTTCGCCCAAAAACACATCGCAGATTTTTGCGATGTCTTGTCTGACACAAAACAAAAATACAATGAATTTCATAACGCACAAAAACGTTTGACAGAATTACAGGATTTACTTGAACGCAGTGCTACCGAACGGGAATACTTGGAACACAATGTATCTGAATTGCGAAACTTAAATCCACAACCAGGCGAAGAAGAAAACTTATCAAATCGTCGTGCTGCATTGATGAACGCAGAAAAAAATGCCGCCATCTTGGCCGAGGCTCTACAAGCCCTTGCACCACGTGGCAATTCTTTGGAGAGTCAACTATTTGCAGTGGCACACATTCTGCAAAGAATCAAGGGGGATGAAAATCCATATTCTGAACAAATTGATAAATTATATTCCGCAGCAGAAATAGTTGCAGAAATCGCCCAATCGCTGGAACCAGAAAACACAGACACAGAAGACGTTGGCACAATCGAAGAGCGTTTATTTGCAATTCGTGCAGTCGCCCGAAAACATCGTGTTCCTGCCGATGAATTGCCATCTGTTCTTGAAAAATTGTCGCAACAATTAAATGCGATTGACAATTCAGACGCAGAATTAAAAAAATTAAAATCGAACGTTGCTAATTACCGACGTGCGTTTGATTTATCTGCGGAAAAATTGTCAAAAATGCGTCAATCAGCAGCCGAAAAATTGCGTGATTTAATACTTGCTGAACTGCCAGATTTGAAACTGGGGTCAGCTGATTTTGCAATTGATTTTACAACAACTGCACCCACCGCCAATGGCACAGACGACATAACCTTTATGATAAAAACAAATCCTGGCTCGCCATTTGCACCATTGCATCGTGCGGCCTCTGGTGGGGAATTGGCACGTTTAATGCTGGCTATGCGTGTAGTTTTGGCTGGCACAAGCGATATGCATACATTTGTGTTTGATGAAATAGACACTGGAATCAGCGGTGCAACTGCCGCCGCAGTGGGCAGTCGCCTAAGTCGCTTGGCCACATTAAATCAAGCGTTGGTTATAACTCATTCTGCCCAGGTTGCGGGCCACGCCAATCGGCATTTCAAAATATCAAAATCTGTTGTCGAAGGCAAAACAACAACCAGTGTTTGTGAAATGTCATCGGACGACAGAATAAATGAAATTGCCCGTATTATCAGTGGTGACGAAATAACTGCCGAATCAATCACAATGGCAAAAACATTGATAAAGAATTAAAAATGCCCCGTTCGGGGCTTTTTTATAATCTGATAATACCATCTACAAATTCAATACTTGCAGGCACGCCATCATTTGCCTTGCTGATAATTTTATCATCAGAATCACGAATAATTGCATAGCCACGTGCCAAAACATTTTTATAACTAAGTGAATTTAGCATTTGTTCCATATGCATAACCGATTGATTTAATGTGCAAAGTCTGTTCTGCATAATGTTTGGAAATGCCGATACAATATCCATTTTTTGGTGTGCGTTTGCAATTTTAGCGGTGATTATAATATTTATGGTGCGTTCTAAATCGTCCAGACGCTGCGTATGTTCCATTACCAGCTGTTTTGGGCTTTTTACAACAATTGATTCGATGCGTTGCTTTGCGTTCATCAATCGTGTTGTAAAATTACCTGATAAACGAAGCCACAAATTATCAATTTCCTGGAACAAGGCCAATTTTGTTGGAACAACGGCTTCGGCTGCACCTGTTGGTGTTGGTGCACGGTGGTCGGCTGCAAAATCAATCAACATCCAGTCTGGTTCATGTCCAACCCCCGAAATCAAAGGAATCTGACTTGCTGCTGCTGCACGCACAACAATTTCTTCGGAAAACGGCAACAAGTCTTCCAAACTGCCACCGCCACGTGCAACAATAATTACATCGACATTTTTCATTTTGTTAAAGTATTCGATGCCTGCCGCAACCTCTGCTGCTGCGGTTGTACCTTGCACAGTTGCTGGATATAACAACACACGCACAGGAAAGCGTTCACGCAATCTGTTTTGAATATCTTGAAATGCAGCACCTGTTGGGCTGGTGACAACACCAATAACTTTTGGCAATCGGGGCAGGGGTTTCTTGCGGCTTTCATCAAACAAACCTTCGGTGGCCAATTTTCGCTTGCGTTCTTCCAGCATTTTCAAGATTGCTCCAACGCCTGCCATTTCAATTTCACTTGCCACAATCTGATAATTGCTGCGTGCAGGATATGTTGTAAATCGTCCTGTGATAATAACTTCCAAGCCATCTTCCAGGTTAAATGGGATTGGCGTGCCACGCCAAACAATAACTGAAATTGCCGCCCCAGAATCCTTGATTGTCATATAAATATGCCCCGATGTGGCACGGGTTATTTGCGACAATTCGCCACGAATTTTTATGCGTGGAAAAGCAGTCTCGACAACACCTTTCAACAGTGCTGACGCATCGCTTACACTAAAAACTTTATCTCCACATACGGCGGGTTCTGGTCTTTGCATCATTATTACTCTTTAGCGTTCATATTGTTTTTGATAATGTTCATAAAATCCAACCCGATTGCGTGCGTAAATCGGACAGCGGTATTTTGTGTGTCTTTGCTGATTTTTATGGGCCGCCCCATATAATAAGGTATTTCTGTTGTGTCTGAAACGTATTGGTCGTTTGTTAAATCAAACGCCTGACCGGTTGGAATATGCTGAATAAAATAATGTGGACCGTATGCCCATATTTCATTGATGTACATCAGTCGCCATTCTTTGGGCTTGTTCATCAGCGAAACAAATGCGGCACTAGACGCCTTGCAAAACCCCCAAGAATCATATGGGAACAGTGTATAATCATTGCCAATATCTGGTCCAAACGTTGCACGTTTTACTGCATCGGACTTGAAACTGTCACGAAACAACAGCACAAAATTCTTGGCCTGCATACGTGAAATTTTGTCCAGACCCATTGTATCCAGTTGTTCAATCAATTTTTTTGTTGCGTTTTCAAATAACTGTTCTTTTACTTTATCCATAGCAGCCCAAGTATATCACAACGACCAATTTTTATCAATTACATTTCAGTCAATGGCCATCTTGGACGTGGTGCAATTGGGGTGCGAACAATGTTTCCTATCGCAAAGTTTTCCAATCCTGCCCAGGCAATCATCGCCCCATTGTCTGTGCACAAATTCATTGGAGGTGCAGCAAAAATCATATTGTTTTTTTCTGCCATTCTTTCCATTGCTGCACGAATTGCACTATTTTTTGCAACGCCGCCCGCTACGACCAGTGTTTTAGGTCTGGCGTTGCGAACACGTTCGTCTTTCATTGCATTGTTTAGTCTATTTACAATACAGTCAACAACAGATGCCTGAAAGGATGCACAAAAATTATTTATATATTCATCTGTCAGTGGCAGTTTTGCCTTGTCCAAGAATGTCCGGGCCGCAGTTTTAATTCCGCTAAATGAAAAATCACACCCTGGTTTATCGCATAATGGTCGTGGAAACTTAAAAGCGTTCTTGTCTCCTAACTGTGCACGTTTATCAACGATTGGACCACCGGGATAGCCCAACCCCAGCATTTTAGCCACCTTATCAAACGCCTCGCCAGCACTGTCGTCCAATGTCTGTCCAATCATTTCATATTTTCCAACGTTATGCACCAACAATATCTGGCAATGACCGCCCGATGCCAACATTAAAAGGTACGGAAATTCAACCTGTGTGCCAGACGTTTCGCCATTGGCCAACGTTGCGTTTAATCGTGGAACCAATGCATGTCCTTCCAGATGATTGACGGCAACCAATGGTTTGCTTGTTGATTGTGCAATTCCCGTTGCTGCCATCCACCCAACTAAAACACCGCCGATAAGTCCTGGACCAGCAGTTGCAGCAACGACATCAATGTCTTCGATTGTCTTTCCTGCCTTGTCCAAGGTTTGTTTTATAACCTCGTCAATGGCCAAAATATGTGCACGTGCCGCCAGTTCTGGCACAACGCCACCGTATTTTTGATGCTCTGGAATTTGTGAATAAATTATATGCGACAAAATATTTCTGTCGCTATCAACAATCGCCGCTGACGTTTCGTCGCATGATGATTCAATCCCCAAACACAGGGTGGGGCGTGTGCTATGCTGTTGGCTGTTCAAATTACCCATATCCATTATAATAATTTTTTCGTCGCTCATTTTATTCCAACCAATGTTATTCCCAGATTTGTTTTATCCTGCATTCGTTTGTTGATATACTCAGCCATATCAACATCCACAACCTTGCCATGTGTGCTAGAGGCATGTCGCAATTTGCCATTTGGCAACAACAACCCCATATGCACAACCGCCAGGTCAGTCCCTATATTATCACGTATTTTTGGGTTGTCAGTAATAAACAACACAATCAATGTTTTTTCTGGGGCTATATTTTTTGCATATTCATACGGAATATATTCGACTTCTGCAACCTCTGTTTTTGCATTTATATCAATATTATGAACTTTCTTGAACCAGGCATGTTTATCAATTTGGACACGACGAATTTTTGTTGGACCGTATGAATTACTAACGTTTTGAAACAATGTGGCATTATTGCCAAGCCAATCAGTCTCAATAAAATGATTTCGATTAACAAAATCGACCACACCATTTTTATATCTTATTTTGGTCAATTTATCCAAATCACCATCTGCAACGACCGTTTCAACAAATGTAGTGCAATCAAAAGCATCAAAACGGATAAGAGGGTCGTTATCAGGCAACATAGCTTCGCCCAGTGGTGAATTTTTATATTCTGCACCTAAAAAAGATTGGCCGGGAAATTCGGCAACATTCGAACAACACCCGGCCAATAAAAAGCAACAAATAATCTGTCGAATATTCATTTATAAATTTTCTTTTAATTGCATACCCGTATGACACAGCGATGCCGCATCACGAATTGCCATTTCGCCACTATCGGGCAGGGTCGCCATTTTATCAATACATTCAACCAACAGGTTTGTATTTTTATCTGCACCAACCAAAATCTGTGCTGCCGCCACACGTCTGTCCTGGTCAGCCGCCCGCCAGTCTTTCAAAACACCTGTTTCCAATGTGCTGCTACTTTGTGCAAAAAAGAACACGACAACCACCATAATCAGAACAGCGATACCGATAAAAATCTTGAAATATTTTTTTATAAAATTCATCTTACTTTCCTTTTCCTTCCATTGATTAAATCAGAAAAATGTGGTGCATAACATGTCGCATTATTTAACAAACGCTGTTCTGAAATCTTTGGTGCATTGCGATAGAACACAGGCTCATCAACAATAATCTTGTTGCCCTGACACGTCCACATCAGGTTATTTTCGTATTTATCGATTTGAATATCTTTTGCGTGAACCCGATAAATTATCGTCCAAATAACATTGTTTGGTTCCAGAACACATCTGTGCGAATTTTCCAGTGCTGCCCGTGCGGCATTTTTGTTTGCAAAAATGTAAACAGGCGTTCCTGCATCACACCACTGGTCGCCACGCACAACAACGTGGTTTGCATTACCCAACATATATCCAACAATCATATCTTTTTTCATAAGCAAAATACCTTCATTCACACTTAACCAGCCATACATCATAGTCGGGGTGTTGCAATGGAATTTGTCCTGGTTCATTGCGATTCATCCAGTTGCCAAAAATCTGTCCTTTTGTTTTTTCAGCGATTTCAACAAAGGCAAAATGATTTTCCGCCTGAAAAGGGTCCGTTTGTTTACACGCCCGAATATTTATATACAGTTTTTCAAAAGCAATCTCATTTCCAACGGGGATACTTATTTGTTGCACTTTTCCTGCGTCCTTATCCATTACACGCATAACGGCAACATCACGATTGACGTATGCCACCACCATACCAGGCAGGGTACAAAAAAACAGCAAAGAAAATAATATTTTTTTCATAAATTGGATTTTATATTTTCTGATTTAAAATGTCAAATTGTTAAATATTACAAAAAATTGACAAACGGTATTTGTGTGCTAAAATCAACCCAATATGATAACTATAACTGACCAGCATTACCATGCCTTTGCCGGCACAAACAACCCCAGATTGGCATTACAGGACTATCTGGAATCATGGATATTGGAAAAATTATTTCAAAATGATTATTTTCGCAGAAACTTTGTTTTTACTGGTGGTGCGACATTGTCAAAATCATATCAAATCAGCGAACGAATTGGCAAAGATATTGACCTTGCACTAATAAATTTCACAGACGTTCCACAGAACCGCACAAAACGTCAATTGTCCAGATTCAAAAATCACTTCAAGGCATTTACGTTTTCAAACATATACTCACGTGTTTGTTCTATTATCAACACAGAAAAAAAGTTTGATATAATCACAGACCATGATTGGCCTTCACCCGAAGATACCGAACGTCATGCCTCATCACCAGCCTTGCACCTTTTATATCAATCTGAATTTGGCGACGGGCATCTATGCCTTGAAATCAGTGCACGAAAATATCCCAGAAATCAAATTAAATACCAGGCAGTAATCCCATATTCTACGGGGTGTCCGCTTACAACAATTCCGACAGTGGCCTATCAACAAACGTTTTGGGACAAAATTTTTGCACTATATTCTAACGCAATCAGCAAAAAACCACACACAGACAAGTCATACTCTCGTCATTATTATGATGTCGCAATGCTTGCCGACAAAACAGACCTTGATAAAACATATCACTTATTATCGAAAACCGTGGCATACCAAATGGCACACACAACTAAAATAATTCAACCGCTGAACGCCAACGATATCATATTATTACCAGACGACAAAACACTATATCAGCTTTCGGATGATTATTACGCAATGTCTGGAACGTTCATTAAACCGCAAACGTCCTGGAATGAAATAGTCCAACGTTTACAAACTTTAAATCAAGAAATAAAAACACTAACAGGCAAGGGGAGATAACATCATGGCAAAATTTGTTTTTTCTGACCCACATTTTGATTCTGCATCTATCATTGTGAACGGCTGCCGCCCATTTTCATCTGTTGCCGAAATGAATGAAACATTGATTAAAAATTACAACAGCGTCATCGGCAAACACGATATATGCTATTGGTTGGGCGACATAATGTATGGTGCAACCAAACCCAAGGTCGCTGATTTACTACGTCAATTGCGTGGACGTAAATACTTGATAATGGGCAACCACGACCGTGGACATTCTGAAACCTGGTGGCTGTCTTGTGGTTTTGACAAAGTTTTTTCACAACCAATTTATGATGCAGAAAATTATATCATGCTTTCACACGAACCACTTCCTGAATTTGGCAATCTTCCACCAATTGCAAATATTCATGGCCATATTCACATCCAAGACTATGATTTTAAAAATCATAACAATTGTATAAATGTTTGTGTTGAAAAAACAGATTATCATCCTGTTCCGCTACAAAACCCATTTTTGCAAGAACGCCGTATTTTTAGTCGATAATCTTATTGTAAAATAGTATATAAACCAAAGGAAAGAAACATGAAAATTGATGTTTTGTCATCTATAAAAACAATCAACGGTCAAACATACAAATTTGCTGATGTGATTGAAAGTGTCGAAGGTTATAAAGTTTTTCGATTTGATAATCCAGCACTACTTCAGACGTTAAAACATGCAGCAAAAAATACAATGGTCAACAACAACACATCTGCAACACCATACTCAGGTCGTATAAATGAATTTGGAAATTATATCCAAGATCTATTTGCCAAAGAATGTAGAAAACTAGGGCTAAACTATCATACACCAACAGATTGTGATGGTCGTTGCAAAGAATCAGGTTATCCAGATGGGTGTATTGAACTTGAGAACGGCAGTCTTTGCTACATAGAAGTAAAAACGTTTGCACACAACAGCACTACATCTACATTGCGTTCATTTTTTTATTCACCATCAAAAACATCAAAAATAACTCAAGACGCCCCACACTTGCTGGTTGGTTTTGCAACATGCAGCGAAAATGCCAAGGGGCCACATAAAATTTTGACATATCATTTTACCGATATGTTTTTTAAAAACGTCAAACTAAAATTAGAATTCAACCAAGACAACAAAAATCTTTATAAACCAACAGAATTACTATAAAGGTAATTTTGGCGATTCGCCTTTATGTTTTTGAATTCGTTCCACTGACAGCCTACAATACGTAGGCTCTATTTCTATGCCAATAAATTGTCGTCCCAATTCTTTACAGGCACACCCTGTTGTTCCACCACCCATAAACGGGTCCAAGACAATATCATTTTCATTTGACCAAGATATAATATTATCCTTGGCCAACCAAAGTGGAAATTGAGCGGGATGTGCAATATGTTTGCACATATTTTCCTGACCAGCAGTGTTCCCTTTCCATATATTATATCGCATGCCGTATTCTTGAATTGTTCGCTTGCTGTTTTTTGAAAACTCACCATCTGCCTTTCTTGTGGTGTTTTCTCCCAAGGTAGAATATCCAACATAAACATTTTTTCTGTCCTTAATCGGATTGAATGTCTTTGGTTTCCCTTTTGAAAAAACGAACATATACTCAAAAATCTGATGATATCTTGTTTGGGACGGATTGCTAAAATTATTTTTTTGATAAATCATTGTGTCATGACAATTAAATCCAATGGACTGAAAATATATTGCTTGTTTAAATGAAGATAATGTTTCAGAACCATTGATTGTGGCATCGCCCACAATCCACACCATTACACCACCTTTTTTCAGCACTCGATATAATTCTCTTGCAATTGTTTCGAAATCAAAAACAAACCCCTTATAATCACGCAAATTATCATACGGCGGACTTGTTAAAACAAGGTCAACTGAATCACTGGGAATTTCTTTCAGCACTTGTGCTGAATCCCCACACACGACATTACCAATAAATTTCTCCAATCCTAAATCCATAGGTCAAATAGTAATTGTTTTATTTATTCATTGCAACAGATAATTGATGCTAAAAATCCCCCAAACTGGGGGATTTTTCTTACCATGGAACATAGCCTTTGTCTTCGAAACAGTCATGGACACATTTTTTAGTATTGTTATCCCAATACCGTGTTCCTGTTTTGTCTGAATCTGCCTTGCAGATTAAGTGACATTCGTTGTTTTCCAATATGTATTTTTCACCTTGATACATACAGGCAGCAATTTCGCATTCTTGCACATAACTGCTAACTGCCAAATCGCCGTCTGCACTATACATATTGTTGCAACGTCCGCATTGTTTCCACAGTTCATTTGTTTGACTGCTGTCGTTTGTATATCCTGGGTCGCACTCTGTTGCGATACATTCGCCCCATGTCTTTGTGTTGTGATTCCATTCACGAACGCCAACACCGTGTTCCAGTTCACAAACTTGCTCATCTACCTGGCATGTATTTTCAGACAGATGATAGCCGTCCGCACACTTTGTAATAATGCATTCACCAAACGCATTTTTACTTGGTATCCATGCCTGTGTCGCAGCAACCGCATTTGGTGCTTCGCATCCTGCAACGTCGGCTTCACACGCCTGGCCATTTGGATGGAATCCTGATGCACACGATTCAACAACACAATTTCCATTTGGTTTATATGTAATTGCATTTTCACGTGCACACGGTTTACATATACCACCAATCAGCTCAAAGTTATAATTGCACTCTGTTTCAATACATACTCCATCGATGATTTCGCATGGATTGCCTGTTTCTGATTTGCCTTTGTATTCACAATCGCTTGGATAAAAGGCTTTTTCATCAACTGGCACAGCTGTTCCATTGATAACTTCGTATGGTTCGCACTGCTGATAACAGTCATTCACAGATTTTGCACCTGCATCAGACATTGTGTGTGTTCCACCTGTCAACACCGCACAAGACTTTGGGGCACCTGGACCATCTGGGTTGTCTGGATCTGTTGGGTCGCAAACATATCCCTCCGGGCATTCTACACAATTGCCGTTTTGCATTGTATATCCTGCACCACAGACCGCCACCTTACATGTGTCTGCCACATCAGCACCAAAGTAATCACGTCCTGACATTTGTGCAGCATTTCCTACAATCGCACAATCCTTGTAGCAATATGCAAGATCTGTTGTTCCAGAATCAGACATTGTATGCGTTCCGCCTGTTGCTTCCGCACAGGTTTTCTGTGTTCCACTTTCGCACACATGGTTTTCTGGACAATTGACGCACATACCACCAACTTCCGAGAATCCCGTATCACAGCCTGTCACAACACACGTTGTGCAACTTGCAGAATACTTCTGGGCATTCTTGTCATAATTACATGTGTTTTCACCTGTTCCGTTTTCAACATCACACGCAACCTTTTCCAGATAACACACATCAACCTTTGTGCTTTTATCCGTTGGGGTCATTCCATTGTCTGGACACGCCGCACGACCTGTGGTGTTGCCCGAATTATTATCATCAGCAACCGGACCATAGAATCCAAAGTCAACAACTTTACATACTGTATCCGTTCTACTTGCCCAATAATAACCACTATTGCATCGTGTCATGGTTATATCACCGCAATTCAACAGATACCCATCTGACTTTTCTTCGCCAAACTGTTTTCCATCTGATGTGCTGTCATAAAAACAACCACGAATACCAGAACCATTAACTGCTGGACCTGTATAGTCAACACCTGGATATACCATTGTCTTTTGGCACACACCATGTGCCGTGGCTGCTGTTGTTGACTTGGTTGTTCCGCCATGTGGACAGTCATAACGAACCAATTCTCCTTCTGGACTGTAACGGTCATTACCAACTATTGCACAGTCAACTACACTAACACCACGGTCATACCAATAACCACCTGCACACCACGTGATTTCAATGGTATCTGCCCGACAATTTTGGTCATATTTTACGGTGTTTCCATCCGAACGTGCACTACATACATAAGACCCCTTGGCATTTCCTGTGTCTGACACATACGTATTCACACGTTTCATACAGTCGCCAACATCATCCGATGTCACCACACCATTCGTGTTTCCGCCATCTGGACAGCTATACGCTTTCAAATCTGCAACAGGACTATAGTTATCGGCACCCACCGCAACACAGTCTATTGAACTTGCTGTATTGTTAAACCAATATCCTGCGGCACACCATGTGATTTCAATGGTATTTTTGTCACAGTTTGTATAACCAATTACGTCGTAATTACATGTCCATGTTCCTACGGCCCTTGGTTGCGTATTTTCCGAATCCAAATAAGTAGTATATGCCATGTTTTTCTTATAGCAACCACCAATATTTGTTGACGAAACACCGCCTGCTGACAAACCGTCGTTTGGACATTTGTTCAAACCGCCTTCGCCACCATCTGTTGCGTAATCTCCTTCTGGGCAATAGTGGTTTGCTTTACATGCCACACATTGGCTGCCTGTGCCTGGATAATAATATCCAGCCGCACAGTGTGTCAAGCCTTTGGACCATGCAACATTTGCAGTTGTGTCCTTGGTTGTCACGGTCAGCACTTCGTCTGATACCTGCATTAAACCATTTGCACCGATAATGGTTACATCACCAATCTTATACCCTGCGAACACGTATGCACCATCACCCTTGGTTGGCAAGTTTGCCCCCAACCCGTCTAATGGTTTTGTTGCCTCAGGATCTGAATACCAACCAGTTTCATATTTCAGATAAACAGGTCCCTGATTTGCATTTGTCTCTGCATCCGCCGCATTCAACGTAATCTTGAATACCCCAGGTGTCCAGACAGCATACAATGTAATAGCAGTCCCGTTTGCAGACACATCTGTTGTTGCTGATTTGCCGGCTTCAAAACACAAACCTGTTCCATCTGCGTTTGTGCACCACTTATTGGCGGTCTTGTATCCAGCCTTGGTCAAGACACTTGTTGCGGGCAGGGCACACGAACCACTACCAAATGTGCAACGAACACTATCCGCCACATTTCCTGCACCGCCATTTTTATCCAATGTAATGACATATTCATTTGCCTTACACTGTGGTGTGGCACCCGATACAGGCGTATATCCCGTCTTACACTCAACTGTATACTGACATGCCGGATATCCTGCTATGCTGGTTGAATAATAACTCTTGCTATACTCTTCCCCAGGTGTCACATACACAGAAGTGCTGTTTGCAACTGTTGGCACATATGATGTGCATGACACATAACAATTGGTCTTGCTGCTTCTTCCGCCGTCTGACGCAACAGTATAATTTGTTTTTGGTAAACATGCTGTCTGATTCAGAACTTTTGCAGAACTATAATATCCTGATTCTACAACCTTACAGACTTTTTCATTTGCAGGATTGTAATAACCAGCATCACATTCTGCAATATTGATATTACAGCTTGCATACGAACCGTTGTCAACTGTTCCCAACCATGTGCAATCCCATGTCGCCAACCCATTATCAAAGACCTTATCTTTATCATCCCCTTCATTAAAGGTCTTATGACATGCTGTCACATCAGTCTTGCCATTTTCTGTGGTCCAACCTGATTCTGGACATTCGCTATAACAGCCCGTTCCACCAACAGGAACCGTACCTTCACCAGAGCAGTAGTATGGTGCAACACATGCTTTTTCAACGCCGTCCAGATAATATTTCCCTGGATTACACTGCACAACATCTTGTGTCCACCACGCATACAGCATCATATCTTCTGTATAATCCGGGCTAACCCCCATATTAAACGAACCGTCTGGTCTAAATATCTGATAATACGTTCCCTGCATAGCATTTGGCTTCGTATAGTATCCATTGAACGTCCAACCATCTCTTTCTGGCACTTCGACCTTGGTCAGTTGTTGTGTGGTTGCTTCGTCAAAATAGAACCCATCATTATATTTCTGATAGATATTATAAGCAGCCACATCTTTGCCGTCTGCACCATCGTTATCCATTCCAATGGTATAAACGTGTGGTGTGCACAATTCATCAGACTCTGATGCCGAACCATCTGTCGGGTCAATATCCGCATCTGGATTCTTGTCGTATCCGGGCAAGCATGAAAAATGACTCCCATCTGCACCTGTTGCTGGACAGACATAGGCTTTTGCCGTCCCCGGTAAAGCTACACTTGTCCCATAGAACAAATATCCACCACCACTGATCGAATGTCTTGCCTGATAAGTGCATGTTCCCGTTCCTTCTGTAGGACATACCGGAACAGTGCATGGCAACGGGGCAATCTTATAACACGCCGTTTCACCTGTTGCCGAGTCTGGGGCAAAATGAGTCCCAGATATCGACTTAGGATAATCTCCACTTCCCAAACCATCACAACGACGACAATAACCATTTTCCAAATCACCAACTGGTGCATAATAAGAGCCTGCCGGGCATACAACCAAAGTTACAGGACATATTTGTTCCAATTTTGCCTTTGGGTGCATTGCACATTTTGAAGGTTCCCTCTGATAATAAACACCTTTTGGTCTATTTGAGGCATAGCTACACTGTGCACCTTCTCCTCTTGGGGCACATATTTCCGCCAACTTCTCGGTTGTCATCAAATTCGAACACCTAATTGTGCATGATGCACCATCTATTTTTTCTGTATAACAATCGCCTATTTCATCACTTCCTGCCTCAGAAAGAGGAAAGTCTTCTGGACAAAGTTGTGGGTCTTCGCCTGGGACACAGTAATAACCTTCTTCACACAGGCCTTCACAATAATTCGCACTTGACGCAGTGGTAATAATATTGCCATTAACATCCTTTGTGTTTCTCTGTTCGCCATTGTCATTTATCCCACAACTGCTTCGTTTTGTTGAACAACCTGCGGCTGACGGTTGCAGCATTTCACCAACACATTCCGACTGGGCAGGGCTGTAATAACCATTTCCTACCGGCACACAATCCGTCTTGGATTGCACTGCATCATACCAATAGCCCGCAATACATGTCACAATTGTCGACTGAGGACAGTTTCTATCGTATTTCTTAGAATCGTTCGAATAGAAACACTGACGACGCTGCCCACTTGTGTCATTTTCATACCACAGATTATCCAGAATACAATCCTGTGCGGCCACGGACGTGGTTGTCTGGGTTGTTCCAACCGTGCCTGTATCACTATTAACTGGACACTGTGTCGCAGTCAATGCCTTGTCAGGGCTGTAATAACCATATCCCACAGGAGTACATTCTGTTGCCGAAGTATTTGCCGTTGCATACCCCCCAGCACAAGTAATTACATTCTGCAAAACACACATGCCGTTATATGATTTTGTGCTTTCATCATAATAACATGTCTGGCTTCCCGTTGTATATTGGTTCGGTTGATAGTCAACATTTGTTGCATAACAGTTTTCAGCTGTTTTTGCATTGGTCGCCGAACTAATTGACACCGTCAACGCCTTTCCACTTGCATCCTTGGCAGCAGTATATGTTCCATTCAACGATGCACAACTTTCGCGTCCTTGAACCTTCTGATTGTCTGTTATTGCAGAAACGCCCGGGCAATAATAACCTGCTTCACAATATTTACATGCATCACCTGTTCCTGGGTAGTATGTCCCCGGCAAGCAAGAAATGGTTGGGTTTTCGCCCCAAGCAGCTTTAATCGTTACATTGCTCATAAACGGTTGTGTATTATTTATCAATTTCCCATTTTCATCGATAATAATGGTGTCGCCATATTTATAACCACTAAACGTCTGACCAACGTATGTTGGCTTTTCAACAGTCGAAATTGACGAGGTAGCATTAGCATCTGAATACCAACCTGTCGCATATTTCAAGTATATTTTCGATGTTGACGATGTTCCGCCATTATTGTCCAGCGTTATCGTAAATACCTTTGGTTCACACTTATCACCATTTGCCGTATACCCATCGTTTTTGCACGATGTATTATACGAACATGCCGGGATGGTTGTTCCGTTATACACTTCTGTCTTATTGACTGCTATCAACGTGCCATTTAGAGTGGCTTTATCGCTGCATGTATTATGGCACTCTGTTGCTGCTGCCGCTGTTGTTGTTGCTGTTGTCACAGTGCTATCTGCCCCAGACAACTTTGAACATTCATTATGCACACGAACGCCCTCATTCGCACCACGATAGAAACCATAATCCACTGGAATACAGAATGGCGAATTGTCGGCAGGACGCCAATATCCCGCATTACATGCTGTTGGCACAGTATTGCAGTCTGCGTTATATGCATTTGTCCCGTTCCAATTACATGTTTCCGTTCCGGTTCCTGTCTTTGTTTTGCCGGTGCTTTCAAAGATATCAACATTTCCAGTTGCCTGACATGCAGCGATTGCGATGCTACCTGCTGGCGAAGAAACTGTTTTGCCACTTGCTGTCGGGCAGGGGCGTTCACAGCCATTTTCACCTGTTTCTGTTCCTGCGTTTACATTTCCACCTGGGCAATAATGTCCAGACGAACATGTCGTTCCATCAGATGCTTGGCCAGCGGTGCATGTCCATACACCCAATGACCAATGTGCATACAGTGTCGCACCAGAATCAGTTGTCCACGCCTTAACAGGTGCACCAGATGCATTGTAATACTGGTCGCCACCGCCATTCTTTTGCGAGTATATGCCCAAGAAATTATAATTTGTGCGTTTTGGCAAATTCGAACTGATCGATGGCAAAGTCTGATTATATGTCGCCGTCACAGTTGCTGTTGTATTCGAACCAAACTTACCGCCATTTGCATCCAATGTCACAGTATATGTCTTTGCCGTGCAACTTGTGCCGCTTTTCTGATATCCAGTCTTACAAGACCATGTTCCCGTTCCATCACAAGTACCGTTTGTTGGACATGCTACACAGCCACCGTTCGATAAATAATTTGTCCCCGAACATTTTGTCGCCGCACATGTGTTTGTTCCGCCCTTGGTCACTGTCCCAGATACACTTGCACTGTTTGCAACGTCTGATGTAGTACAGTTTCTATAGCACGACGCATTAGTTCCACCATTACATACATCATAATTGCCTGATGTATATCCACTCACACCCGAACAACTGTGTGTGCAACTTGTGCAAGTTCCATTTGACGGATATTGTGCTGCCGCACAACTACAAGCACCGGCTGTTGTTGAATTACATGCTGTCCATTGTGCATCAAAAGTCAATGCTGATGTGCAAGTCCCCTTGGCGATACTTGTGACAACATTACCTGCTGTATTTTTCCAACCACCAAATGCATAACCTGGTCTAGTTACATTTGCTGGCAGGTTAAACGTTGCTGATTCAACATTACATGACTTAGTATACGCAGAATCATTGATCGTTCCGCCATTGGTGTTATATGTGATGTTCTTTGCATCACCAGATTTCCACACAGCATACAATGTCACTGTTCCAGCATTAGTTGAAGACAGATTCTTTACTTTTTCACTATTGCCGTAAGCAACCGCACCTGTTGCAGAGGTTGCCCAACCACTGAACGTATATCCACTGCGTGTAAATGCATTTGCTGTCAATGCTTTTTCTACATCATATGTATGACTGCTGTCGCTCATTGTGCCTGTTCCACCATTTGCATCATACTTTACAGTATATGTATTGGCGGTGCAGCTTGGGTTATATTTGCCATTGTTAACTATGGTATTATAACCTGTCTTACAGTTTGTGGTATATGTGCAGACATTACCAGATACAGACAGCGAACATGTCGCACCTGTCCCAGCCGCACAGGCCGTGCACTGACTCCATACTGCATACAAGTTTACAGTTTCACCATTTTTTGATGTCAGATTCTTTACGGATGCTTTATCTGCATACGCAACCGAACCTGTTGCAGAAGTTGCCCAACCACTGAATGTATATCCACTACGTGTAAACGCATTTGCTGTCAATACTTTTTCTTCATCATATGTATGACTGCTGTCGCTCATTGTGCCTGTTCCACCATTTGCATCATACTTTACAGTATATGTGTTGGCGGTGCAGCTTGGGTTATATTTACCATTGTTGGAAATTGTATTATATCCATCCTTACAAGCAGTTGTATAAACGCACGTGTTGTTTGAAACAGACAGCGAACATGTCGCACCTGTCCCAGCAGAGCAGGCTGTGCACTGACTCCACACTGCATACAAGTTTACAGTTTCACCATTTTTTGATGTCAGATTCTTTACGGATGCTTTATCTGCATACGCAACCGAACCTGTTGCAGAGGTTGCCCAACCACTGAATGTATATCCACTGCGTGTAAATGCGTTTGCAGTCAAAGCCTTTGCTGTATCATATGTATGGCTGCTGTCGCTCATTGTGCCAGAACCACCATTCGCATTATACTTTACAGTATATGTGTTGGCGGTGCAGCTTGGGTTATATTTACCACCATTTACAATGGTGTTATAACCTGTCTTACAGCTTGTTGTATATGTGCAGGTATTACCAGATACAGACAGCGAACATGTCGCACCTGTTCCAGCAGAGCAGGCTGTGCACTGACTCCACACTGCATACAAGTTTACAGTTTCACCATTTTTTGATGTCAGATTCTTTACGGATGCTTTATCTGCATACGCAACCGAACCTGTTGCAGAGGTT
>JAZTYU010000020.1:0-19986 GCA_045637165.1 Candidatus Enterousia sp.
AATGCTCAGAAAATAGCGGGCTTATTCAATATATTCACCGCCCTCCAACCATGTTGGTTGGAGATATTTTCTGCCTTCGCAGGCACTGAGCATAAACGGGTTTCGACGCCCAACACAGCAATCGCCATGTCAAAGTATATACTACACTAAAAAATGACAAAAATCAAATGTTCAACATAATAGGGTGGGGTATAGTATAATGATGTGGTATGTAAATAACATATGCGGGTATGCTGTTGGTATATGTTGGCGTGGCAGGCGATGGGGTATGTGTGGAGCATTAAAGAAATACCGCCCACAATGGGGCGGTTCTTTACAACGGTTTTTGTGCCAATATTTCGCCAATGCTTTGCGGTTCATCTGCCCGCCCGTTCGTTATTGCTAACGCAACAGGTGTTGCGGGCAATGGTTCATGCGCTGCGCTGGCTTTTACCAGTTCTGCCGCCTTGGTTTTACCAATGCCCATTTCTTGGGCTATTTCGCGCGAAGACATGCCTTGTGCACTTAATTCGCGCGCACGCGCCAATTCTTGCGCATATTTGGTGTTCTGTGGCGCAATGTATTCGCATGTGTCCCACACAAGTTTAGTGCCGTTTTCCAGTTCGCGCAGTGTGACTTTGCGTGCCGATAAATCAGCGCCCGCCACCGCGCGCGACTTGGTATAACACACAATAAAACATGCGCCATCAGTTGCCTTATAGCCATCTGGTTGTTCAAGTTTTATAATGGCATCCATGATGTCTTGTTTTTTACTGGTGCCACGATTGTCGCCATTTTTTCCTGCGTGGTCAATGACCAATACCGTTTTCCCCATGCGTTTTAAGTTTAGCAACCATTTCTGCATAGGGAGCCAACTTTCCGCCTCGTTCTCGCGCCCATGGGGGCACAGCACAGAAATATTATCAATAACAATAAAATCAATGTTTGTTATCACTTTTTCGATTTCTTTCTGTGTGTTTTCATCGGTTAGGTTTGGGGTCGGTTCGTTTTGTAAATCTGCACTTAAAAACGCAAGGTTTTTAATGCCACTAAACTTTTCGCCAAACCCTAATGCAAGTGCACGAACGCGGTCTTTCAAGTCTGAGAAAGCCATTTCGCCATCAATATACAGCACTTTGTGTGCGCCCTTGGCTTGAAAGTTCATAACGTCCATTCCGCTTGCAATTCCAAGCGCAATAGAAAGTCCGACAAAGGTTTTTCCTGTGCCACGCTTGGCATACAGCATGCACAATGCTTTTTCTTGTATGAACGGATATAACAGCCAATTTCGCTGTGTCGCAACCATGGTTAACAACTCCAACATGGGGGTTATTTTGTATCTTGACTGTTCCGCAACCGCGGGGGTACTAATGTCTGGCATTGGCACCTCCTGTTGGCTGTGGTGAAGTGGCGACCCAATCGTAAAACAACTCTTGGTCAATCAGGATTTTGCGCCCAATGCGTTTTATTGCCCCAATTGCTTTCAAGCCGTTCACGTCCTCGTAAAAAATATAGTTCCGCAACGCACCCATGCTAAACGCAGGGTTCGCATCAACGAATTGTTGCGGAGTCATGAGTTGTAAGCTCATAATTTATCCTTTAGGTTTCATTGTTAATTTACAATCGTTTCTGGCCAGAAAGATTGGAATTAACATATCCGCAAAAAAGGAGAAATCAATCGCCGTTGCCATTGAACTAGTTAATTGCATCGCTTGCCATTTGCGCAAACTGGGTCAAAATGTTGTCTTTGCCACCGCGTGTAAAAGATGATAGGGCATAATGAAACGGCACAGATTCTTGCGCGCATATTTGTTTTAATTTGTTGTATGTGTCCACATCGTTCAATGCCCTAAATTCTTGTTTGTGCGCCAGCCATACCCTATAAACCGCCATTTTCTTTTTCTTTCTTGTGCTGGCACTAGCGTTGCCACCGCGCTGTCTTGGATGAATATTGAGATATTCGCGTTTATACAGTGTGGAATCGTGAAAACAGTTCTCGGCGCACATTAAATAATTCTTGTCTTCCGTTTTTATATATTCGTTCAAATACAAGAATGCGGAAACGATAAAAACCCAAAAGAAATAAATGCCTTCAAAATTTAATTCAGGCGTATTTTTAAAACAGCCGTTAAGGCAATGTTCCGTTGTAAATTTGCGAACTTGTTCCAACAAGGGGTCGCCCGAATAAGCACGTTCCAAAAACGCCAACGATTTTTCGATTTTTTCGGTGGTTAAATAGTTTTTATCTAAAACATACCCATACACATTCTTTAATGGCAGTTCCAATTCCTGGGACAAATTAAAACGCATAATCGCCACATCGACATTGGTTGTCTTTTTTAGTGGGTGAATATGCGGAAACAGGTTTGAATATTTATATCTTGGCATTTTATTGTCCTCCGAATATTTTAGTGGTCATTTTTTCAACCACGCTTTGTGAATGTTCCTCTGACAGGTGCGCATACCGCTTGGTCATTTGCAAGGTTTTGTGCCCCAGTACTGCCGCAATCTCGCCCATGGTGGCACCGTTCATTGCCAAATAACTGGCGCATGTGTGGCGCAGGTCGTGAAAGTGAAAATCAACCAAGTTGGCATCTGCCATTGCTTTGCGCCAACTGCGTGTTATATCAAACGGCTGTATTTTGTTTTGCGCTGGGAATACATAATCGCTGTTCGGGCGTTTCGCAAACAGTTTTTTTATTTCCCCCAATGCGGGCTCAACCAATGGAATGGCACGCCGTTCTTTGTTCTTGGTATCGTGCAAAATAGCGCGCTGTGCAGAAAAATCCACATCAGCCCATTTAAGCCCCAATATTTCCATTTTACGCGCGCCTGTGGTTATACCTAACAGCACAGCGGGGTACAAATAAGGGTTCTTGGCATTCTTAACCGCAACAAGCAAGTTTTCGCGTTCTGTATCGGATAAATAACGCACACGCCCACGCGGTTCTGGCAACTTTGAAATTTTGAATACGGGGTTGTTTTCCATCCATTCCAGTTCACGCACCGCATACGATAACGCAACAGATAGTGCAGCCATATAGCGGTTAATGGTGGCATTGGTGCGTGCTTTCTTGGTTTGTGTTTCATGGGCAATTTGGTCGCGTGCATTTATTATCAACGCGGGTGTTAAACTTGCCAACGCATATGCGCCCAATTTGGCATCCCATGTGTTCAGATATCGTTCTGTGTCCTTGGCGTTTGTTTGGCGGATTGCCAATACGCGCATTTTATAAATGCTTATAAGTTCTGACAGGGTGTGCTTTTTAGATTCTGTGGCGGTTAAGTGCAAGCCCTCTTGAATGCGTGCCTCCATGCGCATGCCCCAATTTCGTGCCATGGTTATGTTGGGGAATGTTTCGGATTGCACAGGATAACCCTTGATTCGCACCTTTACCCGATAAGAAACCTTGCCGCTTTTTGCGACTCGTTTTTCAATGTTTGCCATATATTCATCCGTTCAATTTTCATTTGTGCCCGCAAGCCCAAGAAAAACGGGCGGGCGGACAGCGTTTTGTTTTCCTGATAAGAGATATAACTCTCGGCAAGCGATTTGTCAAGCGGACTGTTAATCAGGTGGTCAATCGGCTGTTTGTCTTGGTTTTCTGCGGTTTATTGTGGCGTGTTGTTGTTTGTGGGGCACTCTTGGGGCTTTTGGGTGAAAATTTTTTATAAAAAGCCCATAAAAAAGCGAGGTGTTTTTATTATTGGGATTTTTGTGAATTGTGGGTGATTATTGTTTCAAGTGCCCCACCAGTGCCCCATGGGCAAAAAATAAAACCCTGCATTTCTGCTTGGGTCTTATAAGTCTTTGATTTTGCTTAAAAATCGTGGTGCCGGTTGTCGGACTTGAACCAACGACCTACTGATTACAAATCAGCCGCTCTACCAGCTGAGCTAAACCGGCAATGCCCCACAATTATACATATATGAAATCTTAACGCAAGTAAAAAATCATAAATTTATGCAAAAATAAAAAACCGCCCGATTTGGGCGGCATGTTTACTTTGTTGTTTCTATCGTGTCTTGTAATGGTCACACAGGCTGGCGATTTTGCCTGCATATAATTTAGCATACCTTTTTTGCTGGTCTGTTCTGGCCCCCATAACAACTTCGCCTGCGAACATGTGTCTATAATTCTCGTCAATATAATGGGTTATCACTTGCTCGCCAATTGCTGGATAAACATGATATCCATATGGACTATACCTATACCCCAGGCGGCAATTGCATTCACAACCATCACAGTGGTCGCTTTGGGGGACAAAAACTCGTGCCCATTGCGGTCTTATGTTTATCATCTTTTCCTGTGTAAATGACATTTTGGTTTCCCTTTGTTATCTCTGTTTTTGTTGAATGCGGTTAAGGTATTCTTGCATTTTTGCCGCACAGGTGCCGTGGCAACCGCCTGCAAAAATATGATTTATTGTTGGATATTTATCATCACCCCAACTGGGATGCGGATGCACTTGACAGCCCAGATAGCACCGCCGTTCGCACCCATCACATCGCACAGGTGTCTGTAATGGATTTTGTTCCTGATAATGTTTCAAGCCAAGATTAAAGCATTGGACCGCTTGAGGGAATTTTTGAGATTGGGTTTCTCGCATTTTCATAGACTCACCAGACAGGGTCCGCATTTTATAATGCCCGACCAACGATTGCACCGCATGACGGAATACCATATCTTGTTCTGGGGAAAAACGGATAATGGGAATCCCCCTATATGGTAGCATTTCATATGGATTCCAAATATATACTGTTCCGTTTTGATAGCAATAATAATTTCGTTCAAATTTATAGAACCTGTAATGATAAGGCATCCCTGGGGCAAACGAAGTGCCTTGTCCAAATCTGATCAATGCATCTGGGGTCAAAGAAGCACGCCATCCATATACATTTATATCACGTGCATTACGATACAGTTCATGTAAAAAATAGTCCGCATTCGTTTCACGCATTGTAGTGGGTGATAATTTATCAATGTCTTGTGGTGACATACTTTCCCATGGATGCTGTGTCATTTTGTATCCTGTTATCGTTGTTTTTGATTTTGCATTTGTTCACGAAACTGCTTTAATTTTATGCAATCAGCTTGGTTGACAGCACATTTCATGCTGGTCAGGAATATCATCTGTTTACCCAGACGTAAGTTTTCTTGCATTTGACGATACAGTTCGTCAAAGCGTTCTTTTGCGGAACATTCCAGATTTGGTTCACAGATACATTTAGTACTCATTAAATTACCCCTTGGATTTTTATCGCGTTTTATAATGGTCGCAGTATTTAACAATTTTATGTGCCAGTTCAATTGCCTGTTGTTTCGCAGACTTTTTAACGCCATCTTCATATGGTGCCTCTCTGGTCGCATCAATTATCTGACCGTTTGGCCCCTTGTACTGCTTAATTGGTTGGCCGTCTATGGTTGGACAAAACCATTCTTCCAGCCTTTTCGTATGACGATAGAAATAATCAATACCAAATTCACAACGCTTGTCACAGCCATCGCAAAATTTTCCATCTGACCCAGTATGCAAATTGGTTTCATGTTCCTGTGTAAATGACATTTTCATTACCTCTTGCACTTTTATTCTACTGTGAACTTAGCACAAATTGACAGATTTTCAAGTTTTACGACAAAATCCTTGCCTTTGTAAATATTTCGGGCAAAATAGGAGCATGAGTACGAAAAAATTACCAGAATTATTGGCACCGGCGGGAACGTTAGATGCCTTTAAAACCGCCATTTTATATGGTGCAGATGCAATTTATGCAGGGTTGCCCGGGTTTTCAATGCGTGCCCGTGCCAAAATCGATGTCCAAGGTGTCAAGGCGGGCATAGAATTGGCACATGCCGCCGGTAAAAAAGTTTATTTGGCGTTCAACTTGTTTGCACATGATTTTGAATATGACAATATGCCACGTGTGGCCGAAGTGATTAAATATCTGGCACCTGATGCACTGATTGTGTCGGATCCAGGTATCGTTATGTGGGTGCGTGAAAATTTCCCAGAAATGCCAATTCACATCTCGACCCAGGCAAATATTTGTTCTGCCAAAACGGTAAAGTTCTGGCAAAACGCAGGTGCAAAATTGTGCGTTCTGGCACGTGAAGTGTCGCATGCAGAATTCAAAAATATTCGCACGGCGTGTCCTGATGTTGGGCTGGAAATCTTTGTGCATGGGGCGATGTGCATGTCGTATTCAGGACGCTGTTTGTTGTCTAATTTTATTACAGGTCGTCCTGCTAATCGTGGGGCCTGTGCACAATTGTGCCGTTGGAAATACGATGTGATTTTGCGTGAACGTGACAGTGGTGTCGAAATGCCAATCGATGAAGATGAACGCGGCGCATATATTTTAAATTCCAAGGATTTGTGCCTGATGCCACGCCTGGCCGAAGTGGTGTCTGCCAACCCAGACAGCCTGAAAATCGAAGGTCGCAACAGGTCTGAATACTATGTCGGCAGTGTTGTTAACGCATACCGCTGTGCATTGGATGCGTATGCGGCCGATCCAGATAATTTTGACCCGGCACCGTTTATGGCGGCACTGAACCGTTTGGAAACACGTGGGTACACAACGGCGTTCTTTGACGGTCCGGTCCGCCCAGATGCACATAATTACGAAACCACACGCAGTACATCTGATTATCATGCCGCCGGTGTAATTACCGCGGTCGATGACGAAAATATCACATTTGAATTGCGTAATGAAACGCGCGTTGGTGATGAAATCACATTTATTGTTCCTGGTTTAATAGACGGTGTATCGGTAAAACTGGAAAAACTGATAAATGCCAAGAACGGCGAAGCGGTTGAAAAAATGGCCGCCGGCATGGGGAACAGTATTTTGATTCCACGTGCGTGGCTGGGCAATCAGCATGCCGACAAATTTGTGCCATATGTTCTGGCATATAAATCCAAACGATAAAAATACCCGCCATTTGGCGGGTGTTTTATTTATGCAGCGTGCTGCATTTTCTGCTGAATAATCCAGATTTGCATCTGTCGCATCTGCTGCATCTGGGCAACCTTTTGCTGGGCCGCTTTCAGGTCAGACGCCTTTTGTACATCCGGCCGTGCCAACAGTTCTTTTGCCTGGACTGCGTCTGCCGAACTGGTTGGTGTGCCTGTTTTTGCCATCGCCTGACGTTTTGCTTCTTCTGCTGCTGCAATCCCTGGCTGTGGTGCCTGTTGTTTCAACGCGACCTGGCTGGAATTGGTCCCTGGTTTTTGTTCTGGGGCTGTGGTCGAATTTACCCCTGGTTTTGCAGGTGCATCGGCACCATTTTTTGTCTGTGGAACCTGGGCGGGCTTTTTCTGCTGTGGATTTTGTTCATACTTATCAGATTTAACCTGAACCTGGTTGGTAATCATAGTGATTTCAGCCATCGCAGATTGAATTTGGTTTTGTGCATATGTACGCCACTGTGCACGTTCGTCTGGTGTGCCACTTAACATTGCATCACGTTGTGGGTGTGTCATAATATGCTTGGGCCAGTTTGTCTTGTGTTCTTCGTGGACCATTTTCAAGAACTTGGTCGCAGGCTGCTTTTCATCTTTTGAATCGATAAAAGTTTTCATCTGTTCAATCGAACTTTGCCATGCAGCCCCCAGTTTTTTATTCTGGGTCCAATTCAGGCACGACAAACCAAAATACATTTTGAAATATGATTTTGCCAGCTTGTCTTTCTGTTCTTGGCTTAATGGAATATCTTTGCTTTTGATGTGTAATTTTTCTTTGATTTCTGGGCTGTACAGCATTTTTTGAATGTTATTCATGGCGAACTCCTTTGATTTTAAAACTGCCCTGTGTTCACCACCACAGGAAATATATATAGGTCGCCCGCATAACTTTTCAAGTCCCCCTTGTCAAGAAAAAAGATTTTTTGACATCTGTCCTAATATGGTGCAAGAATGTAAATGTTCATATCATTAAACAACATGCTGTTGCCAAGAATGGGCGGTATGGGTATGGGCCCGCATCTTGCCAATAATGGGGGTGTGGAATTCATCGAAACCAAGGAGTTAAATGATGAAAAAAACATTAAAAGCAGCAATCGCATTGTCAGTTTTGGCTGCACCTGCATATGCTGCTAATCTGGAAAATCCATTGTACATGCCAAAGCAGGGTGCAATGTATTCCAAAACATCAGTTGGTCTGATGTATAAAATTGCAGACGATACAACTGCAATGGTTAAAAAAGGGCACGATGGTGCAACAGAATTTCCAATCTGGCGTTTGCACGAAGATTTGGGCTATGGTATCACAGATCGTCTGGAAGCGTATGCAAAAGTAGGCTATACACATGACGGCGACATCGACCGCAAGGGTATGCATCAGGGTCGTGTTGGTTTGAAATACCGTGCCTTTGAAACGACAGATGGCTTTGCCTGGGATGTTTATGCCGACGCACACTTGGGTGGTGTCAGCCCAATGAGTGGTTCTTATGGCTTGAACGGCTTTGATTATGATAACTATTCAAACGGCCGTTGGGGCTTCCACGCTGGTACCCAGGTTGGTAAAACATGGTCAAAATTCACCAGTGCAATGTTCTTTGAAGTCTTGCAGACATTCGGCAACGACAACAACGAAATTGACATTTCTAAATCACAATTGGCGCCATATGTTGCAATGGGTGTGTTGCCAGATGAAATCTCGGTTGATTTGAAATCAACAACCGAATTTAACGCCGGTTTGAAAACATTCTACCAGATTGACGATCGTTGGTCTGTCGGTGCTGGCTTTACATTCAAACATCACGAAGACAACGGTGTTGAAGGTTTAGCGACCAGCATCAATGGCGACCTGTTGGTTCCATATGTTGTCGGTGGTGCAATGGTTAACGTTCCATTGAATACAATTGTATCTGCACTGGAAACTCAACTG
Source organism: Candidatus Enterousia sp. (assembly GCA_045637165.1). Taxonomy (GTDB): domain Bacteria; phylum Pseudomonadota; class Alphaproteobacteria; order Rs-D84; family Rs-D84; genus Enterousia. The sequence continues at coordinate 8,872 of JAZTYU010000020.1, forward strand.
GAAGATATGAACGACGGCTTTGATGAATACATCATTTCTCTGTCTGGTTCTTATCAGTTGACAGACGCGACCCAGATATCTCTGTACGGCGAATACACATTCGACGATGCCCACAATGGCTCGCAGAATGGTACAGACGTCAAAGCAGAATTGGGTGTTCGTGTAAACGTTCTGTTCTAATTTGGGAACTATAAAAACAAAAACTAACATATATTGGACAAAAGTCCCCCGTCATGGGGGATTTTTTATTGTAAATCCTTGCACGGGGGGCGGCAAAATGATATAATAAAACAAACAGGAATATGGGAAAGGTATGAAAAAATCACGCATTTTTGCCGCAATTGCGGGCGTTTTGCTGGCTGTGCCGGCTGCTGATGCTGCCGTTTATCAGGCGTATCCAACGTCCCAAACTGTCGGCTTGAACGGGCAAATGATGTATTTGCCATCGTCAAACAGTCGTGTTGTTCAAACAAATAATATGTACAATTCGGTCGCTGCGGCCCAGCCTAATCGTGTGACTGGTGCGTTGCCACGTGTCGGTTCGTCGCAAATAAACGCCGGTCGTTCTTATTACCAGCCTGCGGACTATGATCGTTTGGCGGACAGTGGGCTGTACGTTGGTTTGTCTGTTGCGTACACTGCATCATTGCTGGGGTCTATGTCTGCGGATTATGTTGGTGAACAGAATTCGTTCTTTGTTCCCGGTGCGTTCGAAGATGCCGATTTTGAATCCGATACCATCATTCCATTACAGTTATCTGTCGGTGCGGCAATCAATAATGATGTTCGTGTAGATTTTTCATACTTGCGTTATTCTGGCCTGGCATATCCAAATATGGTTCGCACATCTGATGGTGCCGGTGGTATGATTGATGCCCAGGTTGACGGTGGTGCAATCACAGCCAACGCAACAATGTTGAACGTTTATTATAATATCGATTCTTATACAGGTTATCTGGCGGGTGGTTCGTTGCGTCCATATATCGGTGCCGGTGTTGGTATTTCATTGAACACAATCGCCGACTATGTTGTGTACGATAATACATTCTATTCTGAAATGGATCCGGCCTATGCTGGGGCGGGTGATTTGACGGGGATTTCCGATATTTACGCATATCATAATGGCGGCACCACAGAACAGTTGGCATTCATGCTCGAAGGTGGGTTGACCACCGAAATGGATGGTGGCATTAAATTAGACTTCTTTGTTCGCTATGCCAACCTGGGCCAGGTTAAAACATCAGGCAGCATTATTGTATCCCAGACCGAATGGTTGGGCGACGGTGCCGGTGGCGAGTATGAGGCCCCATACGACAGCGTCTTCCACTATACCAATTGGTATGAAAGTGGTCGCTTGGGCATGGTTGACGTTGGTGTCCGTATGAGATTGCAGTTCTAATACACATTTCGCACACCGGACAACCGTCCGGTATGTGCATTTTTATAAAATACACACAGGGCAGAGAGAATGAAACACGCACATTTTGGTATTTTATGTTCATCAATGGTTGCATTATTGGCTGTGCCATACATGGCAAATGCCGCCGGTATTCGTGTGGGCAATGCATCACGCAGTTATGCCGCCGCCTATGACCAGGTTAACGCCATTCGTAATCCCGGCCCTGCATCGATTGCGGTACAAAATGGCAATGCGGTAAATACGGCTGCACCTGTGGCCACTGCACCAACACAGTTGGATTTGCCCCTGCGTGTGGCAGATAACAATTTGGCCGAAACAATATCACGTGGCGACAGTGTCGGCGACATAGATATGAACCGCCTGGAACGTTGTTCCATGATTTATCCAGACGGCGAATTCGCATGGGACAAATCAACCGCCGGCATGTCTGTTGATGGCAAATACGGTTGCGTTGCGGTTGTTGAAATGCGTGGCTATCAAATGGGCCCCAATGGCGAAGATTTGGTCGTTGCCCGTGCCAACGTCCGTGCCGGCGATGCTATCAAATGCAATATTTCCAGTTGGCCTGAATCATCATACCTGCCGGCTGCTGAACAGATTACATTCCCCGCCGACAGTGAACCCACCATCGACGACGTAAAACGTGTCATGAATAAAGAGCAGCAGCAGAACGCCGGTATCAAAATTGCCGCCGGTACATTGGTTGCGGCTGTGGCGGGCAATATGGTCGGTGCGAACGAGGTTGGCAAATCCAGCCTGTTGGGCACCAACAAAGAAAAAATGAAATCAACCGCAATTGGTGGATTAACCGGTGCCGCAATTATGGCCGGTAATGTCTATGGGGGCAAGGTTGCCGGGGACATGATTTTGTCTGCTGGTATCAATGCGGCGGCTGGTGGTGTGATTGGTAATATGGCTGCTGCGGGCGATTCTGTATTGCGTATTGAAAAATGTAAAACACCATCTAACCAGTCTGGTACTGAAAGTTGTCTGTGGGGATTACTGGTTGCATCCAAAGACTGGGCCAAAGATAACGGCCATGGTGTTCTGTACGACTATTACTTTAATACCGCCACCGAAGATTCTTTGCAGTGCGAACAAAGCACAGAAAATGGTACCGTTGGTAAAAATTGCAAACCAATCGACCTGATTTCCATTCAACTGGCAGATTATGATGCCAAACAAACGTTGGAAGAAATCGCCAGTAAAAATTATAACCAATCCAAACACAGTTATGCATTCAAAGATGGCAAAGTGACCGAATATTCCGGTATCCCAGACACAACTGGCAATAATTCATATGTAAAAATCGTATCTGCCCGAATTCCAACGAAACAGTATCCAGCCGTAATTGTTGGGTTCAAAGATAAACCATTCGGCAAACGCAAAAAAGATTGGGCCAGTGAAAAAGACCAAATCGACCCCAAAAACATCATGGGGCGTGATGCCAGTGGTAATGCATATGAATTGGCCGATGATATTAAAGAAAATGCCACAATTAAAAACTTCTATCCAATGTACGAAGACGCAACCGATGGCGGTCTGATTGACCTGGATAACAAAGCCCGCCTGAAAAGCACCCTGATTGGTGCCGGTGCCGGTGGGGCATTGGGGGCGTTCACCGCATACCAGGGTGCCCAGACTGATATCGAAAACCGCTGGGTAACCGAAGTGCGCGCCTACAAAGATTCCCTGCAAAAGGTTTATTGTGCAACCGGTAATCGATTCCTGTCCCATTATAATGATGTGGCGGTTATTCCGGCCGAAACGCCTGAAAAATAATTAATGCCCCGACTGGGGCATTATTTTTGTTTGTATTTGCTCTATTGACAAAACAAACGATTTGTCTTATATTGTCAAGCATGACAGCCAGAACACATTGTATTTATTGTAATCGTGAAATCACCACACGCAGTCGTGAACATGTTATTCACAACGCACTGGGTGGTTTATATGAATCTACGGACATTTGTTGCCCTGAATGTAATAATTATATCAGTCGTGGCATAGATGTTCCATTTACCAAGATTTTTAATCCATTAATTGCCCATATCAGCAATTTTAATAAAACAAACAATTCTAATTCCACACCACCATACACCGGCACCGTTTCGTATAATGGGAATCAGTACAAGGCTTCATTCAAAGCCGGCCGTGTAATCAGTTGTCCTGATTTGGCACGTCAATTACGTTGCGATGTCACCAAATTACCCCTGAAAACCGTTTCGTACGATTTTGATTTGCAAAACGCGGCATTCAAAACAGGCATCGCCAAAATAGCATTTAACTATGCCCTGGATAAAGGGGTGGATTTTGATTTGTTGAAACATGGCCTGGTTATCCAGAAAGACGGCAACACCGTCACCAAATTGGAATACAATTATCCATTGGTTCCATTTTATCCATTAAACACATTGGATTCATATATTGAATTGGGCGCACAACCCAGCCTGTACCACAATATGATTCTGTTTTCCCAGGATAATACCCTGTGGTGCTATATAGACCTGTTTAATACATTCCAATATTATGTGTTGCTGTGTGACAATTTGCCGGCCGATAAAAACATCTATGCGAATTATACCCAGACCTTGCAGAAACTGGATCGTACGACACCAAAATTATATATTGATGGCCCAAAAGACATTATGATTTATGCCCAGCAATATGGGGTTGAACCAACAATGGATATCCCTGAATTCACCCGTCGCATAACCAACGCCATCGCCCGCCAGACCCAGCGTGTCCCAATGCAGAAGTTTATCGGTAACAAAATAGCAACCGTACCACCATTCTATTCATTCCAGGCAATGGTGCAAAATCCAAACGCCATTACGTCAATGATGCAATCAATGAATTTGTATTTTGATACCGACGAAGAATGTGATGAATTTGGCGAACCAATCAGTGGCGGCGAATTTTTTGTCCAAGAAAACTTTCGCACCGTCACCCCATCGCCAGATTGCCAACGCATTGTATCATATCCGTTGGAATTAATGGCCCAGATAAACAAAAACGATACGGCCCTGCGTCAATATACAGCGGCCAAGTTTAATCGTTTGAACGCATTTCTGCACCAACCAACGAAATAAAAAAATCGGCATAAGGCCGATTTTATTTTTATTGGCGGAGTAAGACATTTCTACGGTCTTTTGCATACAACATCAGGGAATTTACAGGGAAATTTTGGCCTAAACTCCCACATATCCCCGGACTCTCCAGGCGAACTGCTCAACTACGTATATTTATGATCATGCAAAAAATAACGAATACAGGGAAAACTAGAAACAGAGCAATGAAAAATGCTTTCAAGAGTTCTTGAAATAATCAAACCTATATAATATACTTGGTTTTGGTGATACTAATCAAAAATAGGGAGCAAATAAATGGCAATCCTTACCCAATCCACAAGTATAAAAGATTCTTGCGAACTTATAGGCAAGTCAAAATCTATATTTGCACCTGTAAAAGAAGCTATTTCAAATGCGTTTGACTCTATAGTTCAGAGACAAAACAAATCTAAAAACTTTTTTAGACCAAAAATCGCGCTATCGCTTAATTTTGATAAAGTTCCAGATCTCCTTGGTAATAATGAAGAAGAGATAAAATTAAAAAGTATAACTATTGAAGATAATGGCTCCGGTTTTATCGAGGAGAACCTTACTAATTTCAAAAAATTTGGCAGTCGTCAAAAAGGATTAAACAATAGAGGCACTGGAAAAATCCAGATGTTTTGTTGGTTTGGCAAACTATCGATAATGAGTATTTTTGAAGAAGATGGTCAGTGGAAGCAGTTGGATGCCTCTTGGGAAAGGGATTCTAGCGAATATCTGGATAAAATTCAGACCGTTACGACTCGCACAGACAGAAAAACTATTGTTTCGTTGTCAAAATTCTTAGGAAATGAGAAAGAACAAGAATTTTATTCTAGATATCTCAAAAATAGCAACGAGTTAAAAAAAGATATTCTAAAGAACTTTCTTCTAAGATTATGGATGGCTATAAAAAACGATAACTTAACATTTGAAGTAAAAACATTTTTAGACCAACAACTTTGCAGCGATTTCTCTTTTAATACGCAAAACATACCTGAACCCGATGTTGAGGAGAACGTCACTATCAAGACTTCTCAAGCTCGGTTAATAAAAGAAAAAACAAAAACAGGAAGAGACAAATTAAAAGTCGAATGGGTTACAATAGAACCTTACCATCAATTGTCTATTTATAGATTTAAAATATCTGCTGATGACATCGATGAAAATGGTGTATATATGTGCAGCAAAGGTATTGTCGTAGAACCATTTACTTTTTCTGCTATAAAACGCAAAAATTCCAATTTTGATGGTTTTAGATATATAACGAGTATTCAAGGTCAAATTTTTGATGATGAAAAAAATGTCAGTCAACGGGTAGATAAGTTTAATTTTCCTACAAAGGCCGAAATTGAAAAAGATCTTAAGGAAGGGAAATCTGATATCTTTAATCAGGATCAAAAATATATTCTTATGGATGAGATAAAGGACAAAGTCAATTTTGGTTTAGAAAAGGTTTATGGAGATGTAAAGGGGCTTAAAGAAGAACGTGATGGCGACATACTTGAATTGGCACAACGGTATGGAATATCCGCAGAAGATGTAGAAGAAGCAAACATTGCATTTAACGAAAGTGAAGAAGAAGTTACACAAAAGTTATTTGAAACACAAGGCAAGCGATTTGCCATGCGAAATATGGAAATCTATAAAACATATGATGAATTAAAATCATTAGAAAATAAGCATCTAGATCCTACAAGCGAAGAATTCCGGACTAAATTTGGAGATTTATCTAACAAATTACTTCAGACTATTCCCCAGCAAAACAAGGATGAGCTTGCCCGATATGTAATTAGACGAGATATGGTTGTAGATTTATTAAATTTAGCATTAGAAAATAAACTATCTATCCAAGAAGAATGGGATAGAAAGAAAGATTCCGGAGAAAAAGTACGGCGCGATAAAGAAGGCGTTATACACGATCTTATTTTTAAACGCAGAATGAAGGGCGTTCCGAATGATCTGTGGATTCTAAATGAAGAATTTGTACATTTTGATGGGTACTCCGACACAGAATTAGATAAACTTACAATAAACGAAGCTCCCCTGCTCAGAACCGATATAGATATCGACGTAGCACTTGCAAGTGTTGGTATCCCCCAAAAGAAGTACTTAGAACAGCGACCTGATATATTTTTATTCCCAGAAGAAAGCAAGTGTGTTTTAGTTGAATTTAAAGCACCTGATGTGGACACATCAGAGTATTGTGATCAGCTACAAAAATATGCCAGATTAATTGCAAATTACTCTCAAAAACCATTTACGCAATTTTTTGGTTTTTTAATTGGAGAAACTATCGATAAGGTTAGCATTCCAGGTCGCTATAATAAAGTTCCTTATGGAAATTATTGGATTTATGCACATGAACCAATCAAGTCAATTGATGAGGACGAAAAGGTTATAGCCAATTTATATCAAGAAATACTTCCATTATCAGAAATTTCAAAACGCGCAAAGATTCGTAACGCTAGTTTCGCTGACAAACTCGGAATATCCGAAAAGGACCTTATAGCCACAAAAAAAGATATTGCAAATTAATAAATGTAGCCCATCAACGTTATACTTTAAATAAACTTGATTTAATTTGTTTCTCGCGGTACACTTTCCTTGAATCCAATGGGAATTGGGTTCGGGGCTGTGGTGGCCCGCAGACGCGGCATTTGTCGTTAAAATCCCCCGACTTTGGTCGGGGAGCCGTTTGCTATAAAACAGGGCTTGCCCGAAGGCTGCGGAGCATTCGTTTGCTGACACCAACTCCCCGACCGTCAATTCCGTTGACGGTCATTGATTTATAAAATGGGGAAATTGGCGTGGATATTACAGAATCCATTGTTACAGCATTTATAAACTTGAAACAAAAACATCGCTTTTTTGTCTCTGAGGCAGATTTCCAGGCATCTTTTTCCTGGGAGTTAGCAAAGGTATTTCAAGACAGTCCTGACGTTAAAATATACCGCGAATTTCCTGTACGCATTTATGATACCAAATGGCGAACAATTTATATTGATATTCTGATTGTAAACAAAGGTCAAAAAATCCCAATAGAATTGAAATATAAGACGGCCAAAATAGACTCTGATGCATTATATGAAGACACAGACATTCCAGTCAGAAATATATTAAAAACGCAAGGCGCTGAAGACGAAGGCTGTTATGATTGCTGGAAAGACATATCGCGGATAGAGAAATTAGTTAATAATGGTTTTGCTCATAGCGGTATATTTATATGCATTGCTAATGATAAATATTATTGGAACGGCAAATGCAGCATAAATGCTCAGGCATACGCATTCCGTATGAATCCGGGAAACAAATGTAGTGGCGAATACAACTGGAATTTGACCAATTGCACACATCCAGAGAAGGTATTGCAAGCGCGTCCAAATTTGCATATCAGTAACGATTATGAATTTGCATGGCAGGATTTTTATGAAATCCCGGAACCTAATGGGCTGTTTAAATTTTTATTAGTAAAAATACCACAAAAGGAGCAACAAAAATGAATAAAATATCATCTGTTATACTAGCATTATTGGCTTTAACTTCCTGTACCACAGGAACCAGAGATATAGAAATCCAGCATTGGGCTTATGTTCATCAGGTAATCGATCAATCGGACACGCAAAAGACCGCATTGGCAAATGTTGGTTACTTAGGCCCCAACGGGGAAAAATTAGGTGTTGTGCATAGCGTCAAGCTGACTTTAGACAACTGTAGATATGAAAATGAGTGGGTCGACGAACAATACTATATATGGCCCGGAACTTTAGAAAATACACACAAATCATTCTCATACACAACTGCCGCGGGGTCACAAAGAACTATACCTGTATATTTTGGTGATTGCTCAAAAAAAGACATACAAAAGCAAAGTTGTTTCTCTTGGGAAAAAGATTGTGTAGTTGAACAGAAAGAAGATTAACAACAAAGCGCCCTAAATGGGCGCTTTATTCATCGTTGCGTAACATAATTTATACATTGTGTTAAGGCATCAACTTGGTCTTTGTATTTACCATTAGGGAACCCTAATAGTTCTTTCTTGAAATCTGACAACCAAGGTGCTTCTTGTGGGAAACGTAACGTACCGTTTTCTATATAAGCACTTGCTCCCATCAATCTTGATGTTTTATCTGTATCAGGTTTTATTGGTTCGATTGCAAAATTGTATCCATGACGGTCTCTTTGTGACATTAGCATTTGTATCAATTGCGTTCCACTTGCCTTGTCTTCTATTAACAATCTTACCAAATGTCGTCCACCCTTTTCATACTTCCAATAGTTGTATACCTTTTCCACTTGTCTGATAAGGTCGGGCATTTCCCATTTGCCACGAACAACATCTAGCAGGTAGTATTTATACATATTGGATTCGCATGTCATCAATATAACACAGCAAGCGGAATACGCATTATTCGGTCCGGTTTTATTAGCAGTATCCCAGCTAAGGAAAATTCTGCGATACTTAGTCATGTCTATGGACTCGCCCTGTGCCGTGGTATAGTAGTGCAGCCATGACTCTTTAATAATTCCGCCTTCTGGTGGGCATGGATCTTGTTGATATTGGGCAACAAACGCATTTTCACCCATAGAGTTCTTTATGCTTGTCACAACATCCATATTTTCGCGTTCTGGGTGCAGCAATTCGCCCTTGGCACGCGTAATTACTCGCACTTTACCAGAAATGCGATTCTTGACCATCCAGTTTTCATCCTCGGTTGCAATAATGGGCAGTTTGATAATATTGAACTGTTCGCCCAACTCCAACAAATGTCCAGTTAAATCATCCTGATGCAGACGTTGCATTACCAGTATAATTTTGCCATTTGCCTTGTCATTAAGACGCGAATATAACGTAGAGCCATACCATTCATTCAATTTGGCACGCTGGGTTTCCGATGTTGCATCCACAGATTTCTGGGGATCGTCTATGATTATCCAATCTGCGCCACGACCGGTCAATGTTCCGCCAACAGATGTGGCTATGCGTCCGCCACCACGTGTGGTTGCAAAATCGTTTACAGCCTGCCTGGATTGATGCAGACGTGTCATTGGGAAAAGTTCACGATACCAATCCGATTGCATAACGTCACGACAACTGATCGCGAATTTTTCTGCCAGTTCATCATTATAACTGACACAAAGTATTTGAGCCTTTGGGTTATGTCCCAGTATCCACGCCGGCAATGCGATTGAACATATCATACTTTTCATATACCGCGGTGGCATATTTATAATCTGGCGATTATGTCGCCCTTCGTACATATCCATAATTGCGTCACAAATGACATCAATATGCCAATTGTTCAGGTAATGTGAACCAGGAGATACCTCGTTAAACACCTTTACCACAAAAGATTTAAAATCTGTACGTAATATCGCATTCATAATTTCTTTATTCATTGTTGTTCTCCTTTAAATATTGTTTTAATATTTCTATGTCGTCCTGCCTAATAGCTGTGGCTGCTTTGGCAAGTTCTTCGTTTTTATTGTCTGCTTCTGCCATCACAGGCAACAAAGTCTGCAACGCTTTTAAATCGCCTTGCACAGCCTTGTTTGTCGCCTGTAATAGCATGGCTTGCTTTTTGCTTATTTTTACTGGCTTGCCATTTTTGGTCATTTGAATCTTTTCGTTTACAATGTCATCCAGTAATTTATAAATATTTTTGCTGCCACTTGGTCGCCCCTTTGGGTTACCAGATTGACCTGGTTTGAACTGTCCCGATTTAGGCGGTTTCATATAGCCCAATTCATAGTCTGCCATTACGACACCTCTCGCTTTGCGGTTAATAAATCCGAATACGTTTTGCCAGATGCTTGATGTACAGCATCGATATGAAACATTTCTAAAAACCTGCGGATAGCAGTATCCACATACAGTGGTTCCAGTTCAATGCCGTAACAAATGCGTTTGGATTGGTGGGCTGCAATCAATGTACTGCCCGATCCAAGAAATGTATCCAACACAACATCGCCACGCCGTGTGACGTCGAGTATCGCATCTTTCAGCATTTCAACCGGCTTTACAGTCGGATGCATTTGAATGTCTGACCTGTGCCTGCCGAACGCATTTACGCCCGCATACTGCCAAACATTTGTGCGATAACGCCCATTTTTACCAAGCTGAACATTATTGGTGTGTGATTCCTTGCCGTTTTTGAAAATAAAGCAGAGTTCGTGTTGACTACGATACAGACTGCCCATACCGCCCGAAGTCTTGCACCAAACACACATGTTTATCAGGCCTGAAAACGCATCGGTTCCTGCGGACAATATTTCGCCCATGTGGCGCCAATCCATGAAATTGTACTGTAATGCCCCAGGGCGAGAATATTTCGCACACAATTCAAAGTTCTTGTGCAAAAACTGCATGAATTCATCTGGCTTCATCTCGCCAGATGCCATTTTAAACTCTTTATGCCGGATATTGCCCGAACCGCATACATGCCCTGATATTTTGACATTGTATGGTGGATCTTGCAGAACCATATCTGCCTGACGCGTGCCAAGCAGCGTTTCAAAGGTCGCAGCATCCAGACTGTTCCCGCAAATAATTCTATGGCCGCCAATACACCACACATCACCGGGGTGTGTTACAATTTCGTT
>JAZTYU010000021.1:0-26430 GCA_045637165.1 Candidatus Enterousia sp.
ATTGCTTTTTTGAAACGTATTGGATGTTGCTTGATGTTACCTTGCGAAACAGATTCTTGTCGCATGTTGTGCAAAAACGGGTATGTGCATCACGCGTCATATAAACAACAAATTTGGATTCGTCACGATACATTGGTCTGCGTTGTGGTTGGTTGTTCTTTTTCATGTTTATACCCCTTGTAACCGTTGCGTTACATAGCAAGATATCAGAAATGTTCAATAATTCAATGTTTTTGTGGTTGATGAATTTTCCACTTGCGTTGGGGAAATAAAAGTCCTATAATCCGCGGTGCTTGGGGCATAGTTTAATGGTAGAACTCCGGACTCTGACTCCGTCAGTGTTGGTTCGAATCCAGCTGCCCCAACCAAGATTCAAATGTTCCCTTTTTGGGGGCATTTTTTTATTAGATAGGGATAGGAATAAAAGAATAATTTTATTGATTATTTATTCTGATGTGCTATGAATTATTTATCTGTATTTTTCAGGAATTTGTTTTTAGAAAAGGAGAGCTCATGTCCAATACAAAACATTTGGCGGATTTGTTGAAGATCTGCAGTTTTTTGCCAGCATTGGTGATTATGCCTGCAATGGCGGAAACTGAGATTATTGAAGAACGATTGAATTTGACTGCTGATAAAATTTATCAAACAGATGTTTTGGCAGATGGGGTAGTTGGTTCGCAAGGTGGCGTTTTCTACGTCGGTAAGGATGTTGGACTGGTCTTTCAAGATGACGCGACGTTTAAAAATAATGTTGCACAGGGAAAAAATGTCCATGGTGGGGCAATCTATAATGAAGGTCGGGTCGATTTCGCAGATGATGCAACTTTTTCTGGCAACAAGACTTATTCTGGCGGTGGTGCAATTAGAAACTTGGCATCAGGATTGATGACTTTTAATGGTGATGCAGAATTTGATGGAAATTTGGTTCTGTATTCCAAAGACAATAGCGTTGGTGGCAGTGGAGCTGCAATAAATAATAACGGTAAAATCGTTTTTAATGGTGATGCAACTTTTAAAAATAACAGTGCCTTAGATAGAAAAGATAGCTATTCACAGGGTGGGGCGATTTACAATGGTGGTGAATTAGTGTTTAACGGCACTGCAAAATTTACAGGAAATGCTAGTTATAACAAAGGTAGTGTAATAGAAAATACTGCTGCTGGTAAAATAACTTTTAATAAGGGTCTTGTTGTAAGTGGTAATGGAACAGATTTAACAGGAAATTCTTCGAACAGTATAAATAATTCAGGAACTATGAATATCTCTGGTGGTGATGTAATTATTACAAACAATAATACTGGCGGAATTGCTGGGATTTCAACTGGTGGTGTGTTGAATATTGATGCAGGCGATTCCGGTAAGATTTTATTTGAAAATAATACAACACGGGATTCTATTGTTGGGTTGTATTCTTCAGGCAGTGAAACAACGTTGTTAGCTGATTTAATCTCGTTTAAAAATAATGTTCAGACAAGTAATACAGACAAGGTTTATGGTGGTGCTGTTTATAATGGTGGTGCTGGTTCAGACCAGGGGGTGCTGAAACTGTTGGCGAAAAATATTGTCTTTGAAGGAAATACATTGAACGGTTTTCAGGACGGACATAAAAAAATTGGCGGTGCAGCACTGTATAATCGTGGTGGTGGCGATTCTGCTAGTGTGACTGAAACATTTGTTGGTTTGGCAGACGGAACAAGCACGATTTTGTTCAAAAACAATTCTTCGGCACAGCATGGAGGGGCGATTTTTGGGCGAACAGATGACGGAACTGGTTTTGATGCACAGTTGACTTTGACTGGTAATGTTGAGTTTTCTGGAAATAGTGCCGGTGAAGACGGTGGTGCTATTATGAACTGGACCGATGGTCGTGGTGGATTGACTGATATCAATATTGTTGGAAATGTTTCTTTTGAAAATAATATCGCTGGTAAAAGTGGAGGGGCTATTTTCAATAGCGGAACAGTTGATTTAAGCAAGGCTGTTGCCGAATTTGAAGGAAATATCGCCAAAGGTAATTATGGTGGGGCAATTTATAATGCCGCTTCTGGTAAGTTCGTAAATTTGACAGCAGAGTTTGAAGAGAACAAGGTTCAAAATGATGATTTCGCTGCCGGTGGTGCAATTGCAAATATTGGAAAGATTGCTGAATTGACTGGGGATTTTGAAGAAAATTCTGTTCTTGCAACAACTGATAATGTTATAACATCCGCAAAAGGTGGTGCGATTTATACGTTTGCTGGTTCAACAATTGACTCAATCGTTGCTGACTTTGATGGGAATTTTGCTATCAGTGGTGGTGAAGCAATGGGTGGTGCAATCGTTAATGATGGTAAAATCGGAAAACTGCATCAATTAAAAGATGGTTTTGTAAATAATAAGGTTGATGCCAAGGTTTATGCTTGGGCAGGTGCGTTGTATAACAGTCAAGGGGCATCAATTGATGAATTAAAGGCGGATTTTACTGCTAATTCTGTTAAAGGGGCATTGTGGTCCGTTGGTGGTGCGGTATTGAATTATGGCACTGTTGGCACATTGACAGGTAATTTTATAAATAATTCTGTAGTGGCAACTGAACAAGATGGTTCGGCATTGGGTGGTGCAATATTGAACTTTGATACTATCCAGGCATTGAGTGGTAATTTCATTGGAAATACTGCGTCAGCTGCAACAGCAGAGTATGCAATGGGTGGTGCAATTGAAAACTATTCCGGGACAATCAATGTTGTTGGGGATAATTTGTTCCACAAGAATATGGCTGATTATGGTGGGGCAATTGACAACAATGATGTGCTGAATTTGACAGGCAAAAACGTGTTTACTGGCAACAAGGCAAATTATGATGGTGGGGCAATTTATAATGCTGGCACGTTGAATTTGTCTGGGGAAATCATCTTCGCTGATAACGTTCATGGAAAATATAATGCTGCCAATGACATCGTAAATGAAGGTGCTTTGAATATTACAGCAGGAACAACAACCTTTGGTGGTGGCGTCAAGGGAACTGGTGATTTGGTATTGGTCGAAGGGGCAATATTAAATATTGGCACAACTACAATTCATCAGGGAACTATAAATTTACAGGGAACTGTTATCGCTTCGTTGGTAAATAATCAGCGTGGAAATGGATATGGTCGTTTCGTTGGTGATATCACAGTCGGGGCAAATGCAATGTTTGAACTGAACGTTGGTGCCGTTGGAACATATAATATCTGGGATGGTAATGTGATTAGTAAAGATCAGATTATTGTCAGTGATATATATGAAATTGCAAATATTGATACCAATGGTGTTCAAATTGTGACCAAATCTGTCGAAAAGGTTGCACAAGATGTTGGACTTTCGACTCAGGCGGCGGGTGTGGTTGTAAGTATGGCAAATTCAAATGTTGGTAAGTCGCATCAAATTTCATTGGCATTGCAAGATGCATTGAACAGCGGTGATGTAGAATTTGTTGAGGCAGAAACCAAGAAATTAAACCCAACGGATAAGCCTGTTGCCCAGGCGGCGGCAACATCTGTGCAAAATCAGATTTTGTCGCTGGCATCAGGACGTATGTCTGGTGGAATGGCGGTGGGGCGTGCCGGTGGTGATGAAGCAACCCAAGAAAATGGTTTCTGGATTCAAGGATTGTTTAACAAGTCTAAGTTTGCAGATAAATTCCACGGATATACACGTGGTGTTGCACTGGGGGCGGATACGCTGATTGACAAGACTTGGACATTGGGTGGTGGATTGGCGTTTAATAATGCTGATGTTTATGCCAGTGGTGTTCATACAAATATCGACAGTAAGACTTTGTTCTTGTATGGTCAGTATCAGCCAGGAAAATGGTTTGTAAATTCGACCCTGACATATAATATGTCTGAATATACAAATGCTAAGACGGTTGCTGGTATTGCTTTGTCTAATACATATGATGTCGATTCGTATGGTGCCCAGATTATGACTGGTTTCGATTTTGCAACAGGTATTACGACCGAGGCAGGATTGCGTTATCTGCATATTGCCCAAGAAGCATATACAGATGAATTGGGGAATCCTGTTGGTGAAATGAATAACAATTTCTTGTCGGGTGTTGCAGGCGTAAAATATGCCTTTGAAATTGAAAACGATTGGGCTATTCAGTTGCGTCCAGAATTGCGTGCTGCAATGACATATGATTTTGTCAGTGATGATGCGGTTGCAACAGTTGTTTTGCCGGGGGTTGCATCATACAAGGTTGCAACAGATCGTTTGAGTCGTTTGGGTGGTGAATTCGGTATCGGATTGACTGCACTATATAAAGGTATGGAAATTTCCGTGATGTATGATTTAGATTTACACCAGGATTATACGTCTCAGACGGGTATGATAAAGTTCCGTGGAAAGTTCTGATTGTAAAAATCCCCCAGATGGGGGATTTTTTTAGCGAGAACGAATAACACCAAAATCGTTTATAACCCAGTCGCATAATTTATGTTTTAAACATTCGTCTGCGTCCAAGAAACCTTCTTCGTTTGATTGCAGTTTATTTAACATTTTTGGCGTTAAAGCAGTGTGTTGCAGATACATGTTTTTTTTCATGTTTGTTTGTTTCTTTATTCTGCTGGCAGCCATGTCGATTTCTGATTCTTTTTCAATGCTGGTGAGATGGCGACCAAAGTGAACAAAGTGATAGGCCTGGCTGAACATGATGCGAAAACCTGGGGTGCCAGTGATTGCTAGCAGGCTGCCACAACTGGATGCACGACCTAGGACAGTTGTGCGGATAATTGCACCTTTGGATTTTGCAATACTCAATAATGTGACGATTGAATCAAGTATTTTGCCGTCGCCACCAGCGGAATTTATGTAAACATCAATGACTGGATTCTTTATTGTTTGGTCGTATGGTGTTGTGATTTCATAGTCCGCTTGAAGTACTGGTTCAGTTGGGATGTTTGATACCAGGTCTGATAAATTTCCAATCAGTTCGTTGCTTGTTCTTGATGAAAAGTCATCAAGAATAAAAATTTTGTTTTCCAGAATATAGTTTCCTGATTTTGATTCATTTATTATTTTGCTTTGTGCCATTATTAGTTCCTAGGGTAATTTTTGAAATTATTATATTATACAAAAATAATAAATGTCAAGTTTTGAATGTGCTTTTTTGGGGGTAGGAGTCGCTAGGGTAATAAGTAATCCCCCATTTGGGGGATTTTTTTGTTGGGGGTGGTGATAAAATTCCCTATTCCTGGACTCGGCAGGAATGACAAAATTGGGGTTATGCGACTTTTTTGATGTCGGATTTGATTTGACGGATGTATTTACGCAGTTCATCAATTGGAACCAGTGTGCCGTCTTGCTTTTGTGCAGACCAATAATCCCAACCGTTAAAGCTGACACTGCGTTGCAGTTTTGCAGCCATAACATGGATTGAGGCACGGCCGTATAATTGATGTGTTAGTTGTCCGTCGTGCGTAATCATTACACGTTCGCCACGTGGGCTGACCAATGTTTGTCCAACATATAACAGGCCCGCATCAATCAGTTCTTTGAAGGCAACACGGATTTCGTCACGTTTTGGTTTTGCAACTTCGATATCAGACAGGTCAATCGGTGTAATGTTTGAAATACGTTTTCTGGCGGCAGCAACGTATGTTGCGTCTTGTTCAAAGCCGATGAATTGACGGCCCAGTTCCAGTGCAGCCGCAGCGGTTGTGCCAGAACCCATAAATGGGTCAAGAATTATATCGCCAGGCTTGGTTGATGCCAAAATTACACGGTGTAATAAATCAAGTGGCTTTTGTGTGTTGTGCAGGCTTTTGCCGTCAGAACCTTTTAAGCGTTCTTCGCCCAGGCAGATGTTCAAATCCCAATTTGAACGCATTTGTTTGCCACCATTTAATTTCTTCATCGTTTCGTAATTAAATGTGTATTTGCCGGTCTTGGTCGGTGTGGCCCATATCAGTGTTTCATGAGCATTCGTAAAGCGAGTGCCACGAAAATTTGGCATTGGGTTTGTTTTTACCCAAACAATATCGTTTAATATCCAGAATCCCAGGTCTTGTAAAGCGGCACCAACACGGAAAATGTTGTGATAACTGCCAATCGTCCACATCGCACCATTTGGTTTCAGGACACGTTTACATTCAGCCAACCATGCACGGGTAAATGCATCGTATTCGGCAGGTGATTCAAATGAATCCCATTCATCACGAACAGCACGGGCGGCTGTTTGGTCTTCGGGTCTGTAAAGTGTTTTTGTGCCCAGTTGTAAATTATATGGTGGGTCTGCAAATACCGCATCAACTGATGCATCAGGTATCCCACGCATCAGTTCAAGGCAATCGCCCAATAAAATTTGATTTAGGTATTTGTTCATCTCTCCGCTGCCATTTCCCTGTGTTCTATTTTATCATAAAGTGGGGTGAAAAAATTTTGCAGGGGCGTGGATTTATTGAAATAAAGCACTTGATTTTTATAAAAGTTGTAATTTTTCGGAAAAATAAATTACTTGCCAAGTTGGGTTTTCGTTGCTACCGTATATAATTATGAGATGTCCATATTGCAATTCTACGGATAGCAGGGTGACGGATTCGCGACCAGATATAGAGGACGCGATTATTCGTCGTAGGCGTGTTTGTGAGCAGTGCGGTGCAAAATATACAACCGTTGAACGTGTTCAAATGCGTGATTTAATGGTGCGAAAAAATAGCGGTAAATTAGAAGCCTTTGACCGGGAAAAGTTGCGTCGCAGTATTAAGTTGGCGTGCAGAAATCGTGATGTCGGTGATGAACAAATTGAACGTTTGGTGACGTCTATTCATCGCAGATTAGAAACAGAAACCCCAGATGATACGGTCACAAGTGCATTGGTTGGTCAGATGGTTTCGGATTCGTTGTTGAATCTGGACCCGATTGCGTTTGTGCGGTTTGTTTCGGTATATCGCAAGTTTTCACGTGTTTCTGACTTTAAAAAAATTATTGATAAAATACCAGAAGATAACGATGATGCGGTTGTCTGTAAATTGCCGAAAACGTCATTGTTTTGATAATATAAAATGAAAAAAATTCTGTCTATTTTTATTGGACTGGTTTTGCCGCTAAATTTGTTGGCGGTTGATTTGCCACAGATTTTGTCTGATGTAGATGCCAGTCTTTATCAACAAATCTTTTTGTTGCAGGACAAGGAAAAGATTGGCACTGCGATGAATGTGCAAAATCAAATCGCAGACAAGTTGCTGATGAACGAAGTTCTATATCAACGATATATTTCTGATTCTTATCGAACCAAGGGGCGTGAAATTGTAGAGTGGATGGAACGCTTTTACGATATGCCAGGGGCAAGTCGTATGGAAAAGTTGGCCAAAATAAAGCAGGCAACTGTTCGCAAGGCAAAAGTGCCAAGTATTATGACAGGTTCTGAATCAATTGAAACGGCACAATCGGAAACATGGACTGCAAAAAAATATACTGGTTCAACCGAAAAAAAGATAAACGAGTTTAAGCGGGCGATTCGCAGCGGTTCAACCAAAGTGGCACGTGAAATTTTAGAGACAAGGTCATTCAAAAAGAAACTGACGGAATCTGATTATGGACGTTTGGCAGGGCGGTTGGCGTATATTTATTATACCAATGGTGAAATGGAATTAGCAAAAAAATGGGGATTTGTTGCGTCAGATGCAAATTCTGAATATGGTTTGTGGGCGATGGGTTTGTTGTATTTCAAGGAAGAAAAATATAGCGAGGCACAGAAGTATTTTAGTCGAATCTTGGATTTGCCCCAGATAAATAATGCACGCAAGACAGAAGCCGCATTTTGGGCGGGACGTGCGGCAGATTTTAACGGGGACAGAAATGTCGCAAGAAAGTATTGGCAGGTGGCAGCGGCATATCCAATGGCTTTTTATGGTGCTTTGTCGGCAACTATGTTGGGGCAAAAGCCAGAATATGAATTTTTTGAACAGGAAGTGACAGACGAAGATATCGCAGAACTAAGTGCATTGAAATATGGAAAAAAAGCATTGGCGTTGTTGCAGGTTGGACGCAAAGATAGGGCAGAAGAGTATTTGAAATATTTGATTACGTCCAAGGCATCAGATAGAACCTTGCATGCAATCAATGCGGTTGCAACAGCATACAGTTTGCCACGTGTATCAATTCAGGCGGCATCCGTTATCAAAGACAGGGGGATTTTGGAAATCGATGATGACATTATTTATTCTGCCCAATATCCATTGCCTGATTGGGAACCGATGGGTGGCTGGTCTATTGACCGGGCGTTGCTGTTGGCAATTACAAAGCAGGAAAGTAATTTTAGGGTTTCGGCAAAGTCTGGGGCAGGGGCAAATGGTTTAATGCAATTGATGCCAAGCACTGCAAAGCGTGTTGCACGTGCAAACAAGGTTGATATTAGTCAGATGGATATGTCAAATCCAGAACATAATATGTTCCTGGGACAGCAATATATTGTTGATTTGTTGGCACACGACAGGGTGGAAAATAGTATTATAAAAATGCTGGCGGCATATAATGCGGGTATGGGAACAATGGTTAAATTTGAAAAATCGTTCTATACATACGATCCGCTGTTGTATATAGAAAGTTTTCCGGCATATGAAACACGCAGTTATATCAAACGTGTGATGTCGAATCTGTGGTTGTATCGTGCCAGATTGGGGCAGCCATTGACATCAATGGAAGAATTAGCCGAAGGTAATTGGCCGTTGTATAACAGTGAAGATGCATACGTGCAACAGCAAATTGCAGAGCGTATGACGATATAAAAAAATGCCCGGTTGGGCATTTTTTTATCGGGTTTTGTAGTAATCGCACAGTTTTGCAATTTCGGCGGCTTTTTTTATTGCGATTTTTTCGGCTTCGTCGTGTAGCCAGGTGCCGTCTTTGCATATTAGGCGTTGACTTGTTTGTTGGATTTTGCCGTTTGGTAGTTCGTATTCTTCGATGCTGTTTCCGTCGATTGTCGGGCAAAATGATTCTTCGATATGAATGTTGAAATAAAATCTGACGCCAAATTTACAATGTTTTGCACAGCCGTTACAAAAATTGTCATAAGAATTGTTATAATGTGTGTTTATTTTTTGTTTCTGTGTAAATGACATCTTGAAACCTTTGTGTTTATCGGGTTTTGTAATTGTTATTAAGTTCGTTTTTTAATTTGCGTAGTCGTTGAATACTTGCAAGGCTGTTTTGGGCACACTGATGATTCATACCTGCAATATATAAATTGTATGCGCCAATCAAGGCATCCAAGGTCGCCCAATGATAGTCGCCTTTGATTGCCAGACCAATGGCGGTGGCCAAGACAATTGTGCCTGCACCAAAGCATAGGTGGCCGACGGTGGAATTGCGGCGGACATTTTTTGAGTTTTTATTTATGCAATTGTCAATGTCGTTGGTTATGGTCTTGATTAGTTTGTCGTTTGTCATCTTTTTATCTTTGGTTTTGGTTGTCGTCGTTATTGTTTTTTTGTTTTTGATATATCTGATATGCACGTTGAGCAGTATAAATCATTAGTAATAGATACATAAGCAATACAATCATTGTGTCACGGTCATAGCCGTTTTTTATCATATCGGTGGCAGAGGCAATTGTTCGTCCGGTCGCAATACCATTTAAGGCAAGAAAGGCGGCGATAAAGGGGTTGAATCCGTCGCTGGGTTTGCGTGGAGGCTGAGAATTAGGTTTGTTATAAAGATTATAATTTATGCTCATAGTGTTTTTACTATGTTATAGAATTGCAAATTTGTCAAATAAAAAACTGTTTTGTTTTTCTGATTGTAATGCTAATGTTTGTGGTATGAGAAAGGATATGCCTGATTTTAGTATTGAACGTGGTTGTGGCTTCACGCTGGTGGCCGGTGTGGACGAGGCCGGGCGTGGCCCGTTGTGTGGGCCGGTTGTGGCGGCGGCGGTTGTTTTCCCAAACCGTGATGTGGAAATACCTGTGGTTATTCGTGATTCAAAACAGATGACGCAAAAGCAACGGCAGGCGGCATATGAATGGATATGTCAGAATACTATATGGGCGGTGGGGCAGTGTAGCCCGGCCGAAATAGACGAATTAAATATTTTGTGGGCGTCAATGTTGGCGATGCGGCGTGCTGTTCAAAATTTGCAGTGCAGGCCACAGTATTGCCTGGTGGACGGGAACAGGTTGCCAAAGGATTTGGTCGGCAAGGCCGTTGTAAAGGGTGATGCAAAGTCGATTTCAATAGCGGCGGCATCAATTATTGCCAAGGAAACCAGGGATAAAATTATGGCGGATTTGGCACAGCAATATCCTGAATATGGGTGGGATAAAAATGCGGGCTATCCAACAAAATCGCATTTGTGTGCAATCGAAAAGTATGGTATAAATCAGCATTATCGAAAAAGTTTTGGACCAGTAAAAGAAAGGATAAAAAATGAAACTGCGAACGATTGAAAATATTGATGTCCAGGGTAAATTTGTTTTGTTGCGTGATGACTTTAATGTTCAGATTGTTGATGGAAAAATAACTGACCCGTTTAGAATTGAGCAAAGTATGCCAACGATAAAGGCGTTGCGTGATGCAGGGGCACGTGTTGCAATTGTTGCACATCGTGGTCGGCCAAAGGGTGAAAAAAATCCAGAATATTCTTTACAGCCAATCGCTGATTATATGGGGATTAAATTGATTCCTGATTGTTTGGACAAAGATTTTATGAAGGATATGTGTGATGGTGATTTTGTGCTGTTGGAAAATGTTCGCTTTTATGCGGGGGAAGAAAAAAATGACCCGGCTTTTGCGGCGGAATTAGCACGTGGGTATGATATTTTTGTAAATGATGCATTTGCTGTTTCGCATCGTGCCCATGCCAGCACTGTTGGGGTGGCGGAAATATTGCCGTCATATGCCGGTAAATTATTATCGTCCGAGATAGAACATTTAAGTGCAGTTATGGAAAATCCAAAACGTCCATTGTTGTCGATTGTTGCAGGCAGCAAGGTTTCAACAAAAATTGGTGTCTTGAAAGCCCTGGCAAAGTTGTCAGATACATTGATTATTGGTGGTGCATTGGGAACAACGTTTAACTATGCAATGGGGGGGCGTGTTGGTAATTCGTTGTATGAGGCAGACCAAAAAGAAACCGCATTGGAAATTTTACAGTATGCCAAGGAAAATAATTGCGAGGTTTTATTGCCGTTGGATAAAGGTGTGGCCAAGGTATTTGAACGTGATGCTGTGCGGACGAACAAGGATTTTACAGAAATCGAAGATGATGATGTAATTATTGATGCAGGCGAAAAAACAACCCAGCGTGATGTTGATGCGATTCGCAAAGCCGCCACAGTTATTTGGAATGGGACAGTTGGTATGGCAGAATGGATGCCAACATGGTCATATGGTTCGTTTGCATTGGCAAATGCAATCGCCCAGCAGACACAGGCCGGTAAATTGGTAAGTGTTGTTGGTGGGGGGGATACCGTCGCCGCACTGGAAGCGACAGGATTAAAAGATGATATAACATACGTTTCAACGGGTGGTGGGGCGTTCTTGGAATTTATTGAAGGGCGGACATTGCCAGGAATTGCGATTTTGGAAGTTAAATAAAAAAATCCCCCGTTGGGGGATTTTTTTAGTCGGTAGCCTTAGCATTGCATGTGTT
Organism: Candidatus Enterousia sp.; assembly: GCA_045637165.1. Lineage (GTDB taxonomy): Bacteria > Pseudomonadota > Alphaproteobacteria > Rs-D84 > Rs-D84 > Enterousia. The sequence continues at coordinate 11,618 of JAZTYU010000021.1, forward strand.
TTCGGTTACTACAAATGTTCCAGCATTGTTTGAGTATGTCTTTGCAGTTGGTAGGTAGCAAGCCGAGCGGTTTGTTGCCCCTTTTTCATTTGTTGTGCCGCCATGCGGGCATGGTTTGCAGGTATTGTTAGATTTGTAAAAAGACTTGTTGCAGATAATTTTTCCGTCAGTGCAAGTTGCGTTCACAGGACAGGTTGCACAGAAATCATTTAGTAGGTGGCCGTTGCATGTGCAGCCCGTGTTATTTTTTGTAAAGCCTATTTTGCATTTAAAGTTTTTACCATCACATGTTGCGTATTCAGGACAGGCGTTGCAGATTGCGGTTGTGCCAGTTCCGATAATAAAACCACCGTCGCAGGTGCAGGTGTCAAGATTTTTTGTAAAATTCTTGTTGCATTTGAAGGTTGTGCCACCATCACATGTTGCGTAAGTGGGGCAGGCATTACAGTTAACGGATGTTGGGGTTGGGCCGCTATCAGGACCAGTGACGGTGCCGTAGTAATTGTCACTGCATTTGTATGTGACCGTGGTTTTGCAAGTGCACCAATAGGAAACACTGTCGCATACCTTGGTCCATGCTTTTTGTGTGATTGTTTGATAGTGGTCGGTTGTATTTTCGTCGGTTTCGGTGCCGGTGCAGGATGTACAACTTGGGGCGTCACAGGAAAGTTGGTATGGGGCTTGTTCAAGGTTGATACCGCATTTTTTATCTTCGACAAAAGTACACATAGATGGTGTTATCGTTGTGGCAGAATATAGGTGTGTGGTGCAGAAAAGGGGGAAGAATATTAGTAATATTTTTTTCATTGTTTTTTGCTTGTTGATTATGTAGATATTCTAGCAGATTTTTTTGTGGTTCGCTATTATAAAAAAAATCCCCCGTTTTGGGGGGATTGGTTTTGTTTTCATTGTTAAAACGGAATGTCATCACCGATGTCCCCAACAGATATTTCTTCACGTGGGGCGGCGGCAGGTGCAGGGGATGCAACATATTCAGGTGATGTGCCATCAACCCCCTTGGCACCCGACAAGATTACCATTTGGCCGGCAAATGGGTTCAAGACAACTTCGGTTGTAAAGACATCTGCACCAGATTGGTTTTGCCATTTGCGGGTTTTTAATGACCCTTCGAGGTATAATTTTGTTCCTTTTTGTAGCAAGCGTTCCGCAACCTCTACCAGGTTAGGGTTGAAAATTACAACACGATGCCATTCTGTTTGTTCTTTCTGTTCGCCAGTTGCACGGTCACGCCAGCGGTCTGATGTTGCCAGGGAAAAACTGACCACTTTTTGGCCACTGCCCATGGTGCGAACCTGGGGTTCTTGGCCGATGTTGCCAACCAATATAACTTTATTTATGCTGCCTGCCATATTGCTTCCTTTGTTTTGTTTATTCGTATATTGGATTTGAACAATATTTTTGGCAAATTGCAAGGTTTTTTTCTGCTTTTTTGAAAAAGTTGCTTTTTTACTGTTTTGCGATTCGGTTTTTTTACTGATTTTGGTTTTCGAGGTTTGATAGGTGGCTGAATTTACGATCGTTTTTGCTTGATATGCCCCCTAGGGGAATTTGAAAAGTTTGTGGCTATGATGGCGTTGTTGATGGTGGGTCATAAAACAAATTAGAAAAATGTGCGTATGCCAATCACAAAAGAAAAGGAGAGATTATGATTTATGGCTATATACGCGTGTCAACAGACCATCAAACAACAGAAAATCAGCGGTTCGAAATAAAAAGGTTTTGTGCAAGAAATGATTTGAATATTGACTGTTGGATAGAAGAAACAATTTCTGCAACCAAAGAGCTGAATAAACGTAAGCTGGGGCGTTTGCTGCAACGTGTAAAAAAAGATGATTTAATTATCGCATCTGAGTTATCACGCTTGGGGCGTAATTTGCTGCAAGTTATGAGCATTTTGCATCATTGTATGGATGTGGGGGCGAAAATCTGGACGATTAAAGATAATTATCGTTTGGGGTCGGATATAACGTCCAAGGTTTTGGCTTTTGCGTTTGGATTATCGGCAGAAATTGAAAGAAATTTAATTTCACAAAGAACAAAAGAGGCCTTGGCACGTGTTAAGTCAGAGGGAAAACGGCTTGGGAGGCCGTTGGGCAGTCGAAATGTATGCAAATTGGAGGGACGAGAAAAATATATATCGCAAAAATTGGGCGATGGGCATCCTAGGTATGAAATTGCAAGGCGGTTGCGTGTGCATCGGGATACATTGACCAAGTTTATTGAAAATCGTGATATTGTGCCAGAATGTCCGTGCAGTCAGAATTTTATCCCAACCCTAAAATTGTAATTTGGTTTTGGCGATTGTGTAAATTTCGTCTGTGCCGTATGGATTGTCAATGAATCCAACCGTTAGGAATTTGTATGTTGCATTAAATGCAATAGATGGACGGTCAACCAGATTCAGGTTGTAATCTTGGTATTCAATGCGACCATCAATACGGCGACCTGTGGGGGTGTGTAAGTTCATTTTGCCACTGATGATTGTGTCAGGGGTGCTAATGCTGAATGTCCAGTCGTTGTGGCGAACACCGATTTCAAATGATGCGGTATAGATGTCAGAAAAGTGGTTGATTATTGATTCTGGCGATGTGCTTGGGTTGCTTGTTCCCAGTGTTGTGCGGTGAAATAATTCGTATTCGCCAATGTTGTATTGGTTGTTGAAACCAATATAGGCGATGATGTTTTCTGATTCTGTGGATAAAAAGCCGTTGCCTGTGAACATGTTTGTCTTGCGAATGCCAAATTCAATGTTGTTTGATTGAATCTGGGGGGGGGCACTGTTTATCAGGCGTTCAAAGCCAATGCTGCGGTTCTGGACAGAAATATTGTCGTTTAGACGTGTGTCAAATGCACGACCATAACTGTCAATAAATGAAAATGTTAAATTCTGGGATTTGATTTGATGACCGATTGTGCCACCAACGTGTGCTGTGCGAAGTGGAACCGTGACGTCGTCTGATAATGGAACAAGGGCGGCACCGACCGGACGGGTTGCACGTTCCAGGTCCAGCAGGCCGTGGCCATAGGTTGCGTCTATCCCAGGGGTGCCAATGTCACGGGCGGTATCAAATAACAAAGATAATATTTCAGATGATTTTAGATAGGGGTGTGCTTCGTGTAATACAGCAACGGCGGCCGAAACAATTGGGGCGGCAAAACTGGTGCCGTCCAGTGGTGTGTCGGATTTGGGCGAGTCAATAGACATCCCAGGGGCGGTAATGCAATAATTCTGGGTTATGCCGCAGGCGTTGCTGAAATATGCCAGGGATTCGGTCGCAGTGTCGTATGCAACAACGTTAACGAAGTGGCCTTGTAATTCTGGGACGTGCAGGGGCAGGGCGGAAAGTGCACTGGATTGAGAATTGTATTCGTTGCCCGCCGCCCAGACGAAAATTGCATCATTCTGGTTTGCTGCATTTTTTAAAGAATTTATAAAGTTCTTGTCTGTGTTGTTAACCATCTGGTTATAGTTGCGAATGTCGGTCGCAGATGCGTTGGTGGCCGCCCAACTGAAATTATAAATGTTTGCGCCGTCGGCGGTTGCACTGTTAATTACATTGCCGATTTCATAAAATGATTTGAAATCTGTTTGACCATAGGATACTTGGTATGATTTGATTGTTGCGTCTGGGGCAATTTGTGCACCCGCCAAATAGGCAACATTGCTGCCGTGGTATGAGTTCTTGCCGGAATCCAAAACCGCAATTGTTGAATTTTTGCCGGTGTAGCCACGGGCCAATGAATATGCAAGACGAATTTCGTTGTATTGGTCGTGATTGCGACTGTATTCACGGTTTGATGTAATAGATGATAAACTTACTTCGTCGATGTCGGCGCCAACCAATGTATATGACGGCAAGGTTGGTTGAACATAGTTGACAGATGTTCGACTGTTGTCTGGGGCACCATCGTCACCAGATGATGACAGGCCCAGTAATGCAATCGTGCCGCCAATCAGTGCCGCAGAGCCGCCAATTATCCCAGCTGTCGCACCAAATGACAGACCAGAATCGGTGGATGTGTAATCTTTACACCGGTCGGGGTTATAGCGACGATAGATTTCGTTGTCGCAATTGTTGGCAATGGCAGGGACACATACAACCGTGCCACATAAAACAGCCGTTAAAAATGTTCTGTTTCCTGTCATTTCAACCTCTTTTATCCCGGTGGCCGTGCCACCACACTATAAATATAGGACAAAGGAATGGTTTGTCAATAGAATTTAAGGCTTTTTTCCTGTCTGATTTTGCAGATTTTTTTATATTTTTACTTGATTTTTTGTAGCGGGTCGGGTAATATCGGGCTACGCACTTTGTGCGAAGAACACAGCCGTTCTGTAATATTTGTGTCCAAATCATTGTATTTGGGTTTCGCAGACGGTGAGGATAACAACACAAAAAAAGGTAAAAAATATGGCATTGCCAACATTTACAATGAAACAGTTGATGGAAGCTGGTGTTCACTTTGGCCACCATACACGTCGCTGGAATCCGTTGATGACACCATATGTTTATGGCGTAAAAGATAAAATTCACATTATCAACTTGAATAAAACTGCACCATTATTGCACCGTTCTTTGGTCGCATTGGAAGCAATCGCAGCCGCAGGTGGTAAGGTTCTGTTTGTTGCTACAAAGCATCAGGCAAAAGATATTGTCAAAGATGCAGCAGAACGTTGTGGGCAGTATTATGTAAATAACCGCTGGTTGGGTGGTATGTTGACAAACTGGACAACAGTTTCACAGTCTATCCGCCGTTTGAAGAAAATGGAAGCCGATATCGAAAACGCTGAAAAATTGGGATTGACCAAGAAAGAAGTCGGAGTTATGACCAAAGAAGTCGCAAAATTGCGTGATATCTTTGGTGGTATTATGGATATGCATGGTGTTCCACAGGCGATGGTCGTTATCGATGTGCCTCGTGAAATGAACGCTGTTCGTGAAGCGAAAAATTTGGATATCCCAAGAATCGCAATTTGCGATACAAACGCAAATCCACAAATGGTTGACTATCCAGTGCCAGGTAATGATGACGCAGCACGTGCAACACAGTTGTATTGCGACTTATTCGTAGATGCGATTTTGTCTGGTATCGAAAAACGCTTGGGCGGTGCGGCCGGTAAAAAGGTTGAATCTGATATGCGTGCAGAAGCTGCTGATGATTTAGAAGATGAAATCAAGGAAAAAGAAGCCAAGATTAAATCAAAAACATCAGAAGCACGTGCAGAACGCCGTGGCAAATTGGCCGAAAAAGCAGATAAATAATTTATCTGAACTTAAATTGGTGGGGTCAGGTTATGACCCCACAGACTTGAAATTTTTAATACGGGAGATTTTATTATGGCAGAAATTACAGCAAAATTGATTCAGGAACTGCGTGAAAAAACATCTGCAGGGATGATGGATTGTAAAAAAGCCTTGATGGAAAATGATGGCGATATTCAGGCTGCCGCAGATTGGTTGCGTCAAAAGGGTATTGTAAAGGCCGCTTCAAAAGCTGGTCGTGTCGCAGCGTCTGGTTTGGTGACTGTGGTCAAGTGTGATGATATGGGATGTGTCGTCGAATTGAATGCAGAAACAGACTTTGTTGCGAAAAACGAAAAGTTCCAGAAGTTGGTTGCAGATGTTGCAAGCAAAGCAATGGAATTAAAAGGTGATTTCGATGCAACAATGGAAGCTGTAAAAGATGATATCGCAGCAACAATTTCAACAATTGGTGAAAATATGAACTTGCGTCGTATCGCAAAAGTTCAAGGTGATAAAATCTTTACTTATATTCACAACGCTTTGGTTCCAGGTATGGGACAGATTGGTGTTGCAGTTGCAATCAATGGAACAGATGCAAAAATCGATGAAATTGGTTCAAAAATTGCAATGCATATCGCAGCAAACAAGCCAGAATTTATGACTGTTGCAGATGTTGACCCAGTTGCAGTTGAACGTGAAAAGAAAGTTTTTATCGAATCTGGTGCAACAGCAGGTAAACCTGAAAATATCGTCGAAAAGATGGTCGAAGGTCGTATTAAAAAATACTATGGCGAATCTGTTCTGGAAGAACAGCCATTCGTTATGGACCCAAGCAAGACAGTAAAAGATGTTGTTGCAGAAGCTGGTGGTAAATTGGCTGGTTTTGCATACTTTGTCTTGGGTGAAGGTATCGAAAAACGTGAAGACAACTTGGCAGACGAAGTTGCCAAAATGTTGGGATAATTCGTTGATTGGTATTAAAAATCCCCCGTTTGGGGGATTTTTTTGTTGAGAAATAAGACGGTGTTATGATTTTTCCTTATTCCTGCTTTCGCAGGAATGACAGGGGGTAAAGTTTTTATGTATGGTATTTTATTTTGCGACGATAACCATTGCTGTGCGTAAAACAGTGTCGCCAAACATATATCCAGATTGCATTTCGTCAATTATTGTATTGGTTTTGTGGTCTGGGGATTCAATAACCTGAATCGCATTATGAAACATTGGATTTAATGTTTCGCCGATTGATTCAATCTTGGTTATGCCAATTTGGGCAAAGGCTGATTCCAAGGCAAGCGACATTGATTTTATACCTGCATCGTCAGGGGCATGCTTTTGTGCAGCAACAACAGCATCCATTACAGGCAGAATCTTTTCCGCAACAGACATCGCACGATTGCGGGCACGGGATTCGGCATCCAGTGCTGCCCGACGGCGTGTGTTTTCAAGTTCCGCCGCCAGGCGTAAATATTTGTCGTTTAATTCTGCCAGTTGTTTGTTTAACTGTTCAATTTTAGAATCCTCGTTTTTTTCGGTCTGGGGGGCGTCGTCGTTTGCGGCAACCTTATCCACAGATACTGTTTCGATTTTTACTTCTTTGCTTTCGTCTTTCATAACTGGTTTTCCTGTTTATACACTATACATTTATTTAACACTGGTTATTATAGGTATGAAATCATCACTTTTCAAGGATGCACCACCAACCAGAACGCCATCTACGTTTGGAATTGACATTATTTCGGCGGCATTTGAGCCTTTGACAGATGCACCGTATAAAACAGGTGTGCCACCCAGACCCATATCAGTCAATGTGTTTGCAATCAATGTGTGGGCAGCGGCAATTTCAGATGATGTTGGGGTCAGGCCCGCACCAATTGCCCAGCGTGGTTCGTATGCAACAATAATCGGTGTGTTTGTATCTGATGGAATTGATTCACGAACGCCTGATTCAATGACTGACATTGTCTTGCCAGCTTGTTTTTCATCCATGGTTTCGCCAACGCAAATAATTGGAATCAGGCCGTTTGCCAATGCGTTTGTTGCCTTGCGTCGAACTGTAGAATTTGTGTCGCCGTGATATTGACGGCATTCGCTGTGGCCGATAATAACGTATTTTGCCCCGGTTTCTGCAATCATCTGGGCGGAAACTTCGCCAGTATAGGCCCCGTGGGTGTGTTGGCTTAGGTCTTGGGCACCAATGTTCGTTTTCCCAGAATCTATCCCCAGCATTGTGAATGGAACACACAATATAACTGTGTTTTCGGTCGAAACAGATGACAGGTCAGAAATCATTGTTTCCAGCTGTTTGCGTGAACCGTTCATTTTCCAGTTGCCTGCAATAATTTTCATTGTTTTTTCCCTTTTTTTAATTGCTTTTTGTTTGTTCGTTTTGCTATGGTATCGCAAAAGGGGAACAAATGCTAGAATATTTAAGAGATGCATCAGAAAAACCAGTAGCCAAGATTTTAATTGCTGTTTTGGCTTTTTCGTTTGTTGGTTGGGGCGTTGCCGAATGGATTTTTGGTGGCGGTGTCGCTGATAATACGCTGGTTCGTGTCGGAAATACTGAAATTTCTGCAAATGAATTTAGTTTGGAAAAATCACGTGAATTGGCAAAAATGTCCAAGGAACAGCAACGTGAAATCTATACAGATGTTGCAGCAGGGAATGCCTTTGCACAAAAGGTTATGACAAAGTTGGCAACACAGCAAATGGCAGAAAATCGTGCAAATGATTTAGGTTTTGTTGTCAGTGATAAACGAATCGCACGTGAAATCCGTGAATTCCCAGAATTTCAGGTCAATGGCGAATTTTCAACGTTGGCGTTTGATACAGTGTTGAATAATTCTGGATATTCTGAGGCGGATTTTGCCGAAGTATTGCGTGGTAATGTTTTACGGTCTATGGTTTTGGGGGCAATGTCGGCTGATGTGCCTGTGCCACAGTTCGCAGTTCAGGCAATGTATAATGCACGCTATGGCAGTCGTGAAATCGAATATGCAACAGTTGATTATTCTGATTTTGCGGCAGAAAAACCAACCGATGAACAGTTGGTGGATTTTTATGCGAAAAATCCAAAGACAATTCCAGAACAGCGTTCGGTTTCTTATGTGTTTATTCCAACTGAAATGGCACAGCCTGATAAATATGATTCGGGTTATTCAATTGCGGTCAAGGTCGAAGATGATATTATCGCAGGCGAATCAATGAAAGATGCCGCAGAAAAGCATAGTGTAAAGTATGTCAATTTGGGAACGTTTGCACGTGATAAACGGCCTGTTGATACTGTGCTGACTGATAAAATCGTCGCAAAGTTGTTTGATATGGACGAAGGATTGGAAAGTGAAATGATTGAAACCAAGGATGGTTTTTTGTTCTTGCGTGTTGATAAAATTTTGCCTGCACATACAGCAGAATTTGATTCTGTAAAGAATTCGTTGGTTGCTGATTGGCAAAAGGAGCAGAAAAAGAAACAGGCGTATGTTCGTGCAAATGAAATCTTGGTCAAATTGAACAAGGAAAAGGTTTTTGATAGTGCGAAAAAAGCAACTGTTTCACGTGCATCTGGGGCCCCAATTGATGTTTTGGTTGCCGCGTTCCGTAATGAAGTTGGAACAAATGCAATTGTGCCGGGGGCAGATGCGTTTTATGTGTTGACTGTGAAAGGTGCAAAAATGCCAGCGGTTGATTCTGCAAAGATGGTGGAATTAAAAAAGGAAATGCGGAACGTTTCGAAAAACGGGGTTATGGACGACTATAATTCATTCTTGATGCGTGAGTATCCAATGAAAATAAACGAGAAGGTGTTTAACCGTGTCTTTGGAAACTAAAAAAAAGCCCCCGTTTGGGGGATTTTTTTGGTAAAATATTGCGGCAAGGAATGTGTTGTTTTGTTTGTGTGCAGGGTGTATAATAAGTGTGAATAGAATAAAAGGGATTTGTTATGGTGATGATTTATTGTCGTGAATGTGGGGCAAAACATTCTGATAAGGCGGCGGCTTGTCCAAAATGTGGTTATTCTGCCTGTGCAGAAAAGTCGGTTTTGGTTTATGCGTTGTTGGCACTGTTTTTGGGATGCTGGGGTGTGCATAAATTCTATGCGGGGCATAATGGGGCCGGTATTGCAATGCTGTTGATGGGAACAATTGGCTGGTTGTTGATTATTCCGGGAATTGCGGTATGTATTTGGGCCTTTGTTGATTTTGTTATTGGCTTGTTGAATATGAATAATCCAGAAAAGATATTTTCAAAATAATTAAACGCCCGTTCGGGCGTTTTTAAAATGTTGTATAAAAGTCGATTCTGGCCCCATTTGTGTCTGCGGAAAGGCTTATGTTTTGTTTTGGACTTGCAAATATCCAGGCAGATAAAAAACCAATTGCAGCCCCCGCAATAACATCGTGTGGATAGTGCCATTTTGATTGAATCCGAGAATACCCAACAAATGTTGCCAGGGTATATGGTATTATTGCTTGGTTTATTCCATAGCGACGGTGTATAAATGCGGCGTGTGCAAATGCGTTTGATGTGTGCCCGGATGGGAAACTGTCATTCCCTTTGCCATTGGGGCGTGGTTCGTCAATTTGTTCTTTGAGGCGGTCTGTTACGGTTGATTTTATTAAATTTGTGACGATCAGTTGCTTTAAGCCGTTCCAATCATAGTCGTGCCAGGTTTTCCAGTCGGAATTATAAAATGTTGAGGTGGCAGAATATACAGGTAAAATCTTAAAAGATATAAAGTCGCCAATATTTTCTATGGCGTGACTGGCATGGGTTGGCGATGAAAATATAGATGCGATTATTGCACCAATGATGCTAAGTTTTGTTATGTTGTTCATATGACTAAAATCCTTTGTTTGAAATAAAAAAACACCCACAGTTGTGTGAGTGTCGGGAAGTTAGTCATTCAAACATAACGATGAATCTGTTGCCTTTACCCGTCGGTTGTTGTATAGCAAACAGCTTCCCGACAATAGAATGTCGGGACGATAGTTAGTAAGTTTTCGTTATGTTCGGGTGACTAAACCCGTTCACTAACTGTGTGTCCTTTGTGCCTGGCATTTTGTCAAGCACTCTAATAATAAAGTATAAATGGCGATAGGGCAAGGTGTAAAGTGTAATTTTTTTTATAGACCAAAATTAAAATCCCCAATCGGGGATTTTAATTCTGGTGGTTTTGTTCGGACTGTCTGATTCCCATTCGTGGCACTTTGCCACGATGGGCCCCTTTCGCTGCGTATGGTTCAAACTTCGCCTGAAGGCTTGTTTTCACCAACTGACGCCCCGAACCGACGGTTCTTCGTTCGCCCAGGGCAAAATAAAAATCCCCAAATGGGGATTTAATTCTGGTGGCCCTGGTCGGACTCGAACCGACACTCATTGCTGAACTTGATTTTGAGTCAAGCGCGTCTACCAATTCCGCCACGGGGCCGTGGACTCAAGCTGTATCTTATTATGCAGCCTGTTTCGCTTCAACTTTTTTTACCAAACGTGCACTGCGATTTGCCTTGTGAACTGGTTTCTTCGCAACAGACGATGGTTTGCCGATTTTCTTTTCAATGGCTTTTTTGATTGCTGCCATTTCTTCGGTTAAACGTGATACTGGTTTTGATGTTACATAACCGTCTAAACCGCCGTGCTTGGTCAATGTGCGTAAGCCAGCAGTAGAAATACGTAATGAAAAATCACGTCCCAAAATATCACTGTGGAACTTTAATGTTTGCAGATTTGGCAAGAACGTCCGCTTGGTGCGACGATGAGAGTGGGAAACGTTCATCCCAACTTCTGTTTTCTTACCTGTAACTTTACATACACGTGGCATAATACTTTACCTTTAATTTATAGCGGATATGAATTTATAACAAATTTATATAAATGTCAAGTGATGATTTGGCTTTTTTTATTATTTTTTATTGATGCTGTGGTTTAATCAGGTCTGAAATCGTTTTTGCAGGCGTAAATGTCGATTGTGGTGTTTCAATAAACACTGTATTCCAATGTGCCATTGCACCATTCCAAAGGCCGGGGCGTTCCATTGCACGTATGGGGCGGCCTTGGTAGGATTTTTCCGAGATAAAGCCTGTGTTTGGGTCAATGAATTTACGCAGGTCAAATTTATCTCCCTTAAAATCACGAACAAAGCAGACCAAATCCACGGGGTTAAAATATTGGCCCTGGGTCAAGATGTCTTGCTGTGATGGGGATATTTGACTGGATTCAACAATTTGTAGACTTTCGTTGCCGTTGCTGTCAAGTGTCCAGAATGGACCGCCACCAGGGGCACCTGTGTTGGCAACCATACCACAAACCCGTAAAGGGCGGTTCAGGATAGAACGTAGGTCGGCATTCGTGCTTGGGTGGTAGCCCAAATAGGTTTTTATAAATTCTGCGATTTCGTCAGTGTTGGCGGTGTTGTTATCGATTGCGTGAATGTAATCAAATATTTTTTTCTGAATAAACAGGCCGACGTTCATTAGTTGACGCTTGGTTCTGATTGTGTCGGCACGTTTATTATCAGGACAGACGTTGTCGATATTCTTTATAAATATAATGTCGGCATCAATGTCGTTTAGGTTTTCAATCAGTGCACCGTGGCCAGCAGGGCGGAATACTGGCTGTCCATTGTCGTCATAGAATACGGTGTTGTCTGGGTTTACGGCGATTGTGTTGGTTTCAGGTTTTTGTGTTGATAATGAAACCTTGTATTCCAGGCCGAATTTAGAACGATATTTATCGGTAAGTTGTGTGATTAGTTCATTAAACTTATCAATGTGTTCAGGTGAAACTGTGAAATGTAGGTTGACAATACCATTTGATGCTGCGTATTGGGCACCTTCTGCAAAGTGTTCCTCCAAGGCAGTGCGGTTTTCGTTTTCATATTTGTGGAATTTTAATAGTCCTTTGGGCAGGTGGCCATAATCCAGGCCAGGGGCATTGACAATGTGATTGATAATGTCGTATGGCGATGGATTTTCGGGTAGTGTTTTTTGTAGGTCGCTGTAAAATGCGAATGTTTCAAGGTTGTCCAAGACAGATTGTGTGGTCTGGTTCATTTGGCCAGATGATAAAAATTCGAATAAATCACGAAACATACGGGTTGCTGCACCAGATGCAGGAACAAATTTTACTATTTCATGGTCGTCTGTTGAATAATCTGGGGTGTCAAATTGGGCGGTTATTCCGTTGCCCAGTGTCGCAGCAGATGTGATTTGGGTGAAAGGAAAACCTGATTTGAAATTGTTTAATTGTTGCAGAATTTCATCTGGTGTTGGGCCGTTTGGGGTGTTGTATTCATCGGTGAAATGTTTTTCTGTCATTTGCTGCTTTCCCTTAGTTTATGATGTTTTTTTATATGCTAGCCTAAAAATAGGTCTGGTGCAAGTATGGGGATTTGTTCTTGTATCCTTGAAAGGTGGGATTGTGGCACTATATATAGTGCAAATAAAACAATTCAAGGAGCATATATATGAATCCAGATGATTTGAATGAATCGCCAAAGCAGGCGATTGAAAAATATACAACGGATTTTACAAAGTTGGCGGCTGATGGAAAGTTAGACCCTGTGATTGGCCGTGATGAAGAAATTAGACGGGCAATTCAGGTTTTAAGTCGCCGAACCAAGAATAATCCCGTTTTAATTGGTAATCCGGGGGTTGGTAAGACTGCGATTGTCGAAGGATTGGCGAATCGCATTGTTTCGGGTGATGTGCCGGAAAACTTGTTGAAAAAGCAGCTGTTGAGCCTGGATATGGGGGCATTGATGGCAGGGGCCTCGTTCCGTGGTCAGTTCGAAGGTCGATTAAAGGCGATATTAAAGGCGGTCAAAGAAGCCGATGGTAAAATTATTTTGTTTATCGATGAATTGCACACATTGGTTGGGGCAGGCAAAGGCGAAGGTAGTATGGATGCGGCAAACCTGTTAAAGCCAATGTTGGCACGTGGTGAACTGCACTGTTTGGGGGCGACGACACTGGACGAATATCGTCAATATATTGAAAAAGACCCCGCATTGGCACGCCGTTTTCAGCCAGTTTATGTTGATGAGCCAACGGTTGATGATACGATTTCTATTCTGCGTGGATTAAAGGAAAAATACGAAGGACATCATGGGGTGCGAATCGCTGATGCGGCATTGGTTTCGGCAGTGAAATTGTCGAATCGGTATATCACAGACAGATTCTTGCCGGACAAGGCCATTGATTTGATTGACGAAGCCGCTGCCCGTGTGCGTATTGAAATTGCATCAAAACCGGATAGATTAGATGAAGTTGACCGCCATTTGATGCAGTTGAAAATAGAACAGCAGGCACTGAAAAAGGAAAAAGATGAAGAATCCAAAAAGCGTCTGAAAGATTTGGAAAAAATTATCAAAGATGTAGAACAGGAATCGGCAGTCTTGACAGATAAATGGCGGGCAGAACAGCAAAAAATGCGTGGTTTGTCAGATGCAATGGCGGCATTGGATGCGGCCAAGGCCGAAGTCGCAACAGCAATGCGTAATGGCGACTATGAAAAGGCATCTGCATTGCAATATGGGAAAATTCCAGAACTGGAAGAACGTATTGCACAAATGAATTCAGATGCACGTGAGTATAAAACGGTGTTGCCGGAACATATTGCCGCAGTTGTCAGCAAATGGACAGGTGTTCCAGCAGACAGATTAAATGCCGAAGAACAATCAAAATTGTTGAATATCGAAGATGAATTGCGTAAACGTGTTGTTGGTCAGGACCATGCGTTGGGTGTTGTTGCCCGTGCAATCAGACGTAGTCGGGCGGGGCTAAGCGACCCACGCAGACCAATGGGCAGTTTTATGTTCTTGGGACCGACAGGCGTGGGCAAGACCGAGGTCGCAAAATCATTGGCAGAATATTTGTTTAATGATGATGCAGCCATGACACGAATTGATATGAGTGAATATATGGAACCACATTCGGTTTCACGTCTGATTGGCAGTCCCCCAGGGTATGTTGGATATGAACAGGGTGGGGTGCTGACCGAAAGCGTTCGTCGCCGTCCATATCAGGTTTTGTTGTTTGATGAAATCGAAAAGGCAAATCCAGATGTGTTTAATGTTTTCTTGCAGATATTGGATGATGGGCGGTTGACAGACGGTCAGGGACATGTGGTGAACTTTACCAACACAATTATCATTATGACCAGCAATTTGCCAGATATGGATGCGGTAAAGCGTAATTTCAGACCAGAATTTGTAAATAGAATTGATGAAATTGTTTTCTTTAACCCATTGGGCAAAGATGTGATGGCAGGCATTGTGCGTATTCAGTTGCGTGGCTTGGAAAAGCGGTTGGCTGAACGCAGAATCGAATTAAATATCACGGACAAGGCCATTAAGTGGCTGGGGGATAATGGGTATGATGCGGTCTTTGGGGCACGTCCGTTGAAACGATTGATAACGTCTGCGGTCGAAGACAAGATTGCTGATTTGATATTGACCGGTTCAATTGGTGAAGGCAGCACAGTATATATAGATGTCAAAGGCAAGGATTTGACAGTTGGGTAAACCAAATCCCCCGTTTGGGGGAT
>JAZTYU010000022.1:0-16323 GCA_045637165.1 Candidatus Enterousia sp.
GCAGATGGAAGTTATATAAAGACAGTATCACAGACAAATGGTAAAGTGGCTGCTGTTGCGGAGGCTGCGGATACAACACCAACAAGTGGTTCGAAAAAGATGGTTACATCTGGTGGAGTTTATACAGCGTTGAGTGGTAAGCAGGCGACGTTGACATCTGCACAATTAAGTGCGGTGAACAGTGGTGTAACATCGTCGACTGTATCACAGGTTGCGACAAATAAGACGAATATTGCTGCGAAAGAAGCGACAGCTAATAAATATAAGACCACGAGCACTGCTGAAATTACAGATTCTAACAAGGATACGTACTTCCCAACGATTGGTAAAGTTCAATCTATGTTGGATACAGAGATGGGTGTATTGAGTGGTAACATTGGTTCTGCAAATACAGCGATAAACACTCTGACAGGTCGTGTTGATACATTGGAAAGTGATGTTGATGGATTGGCTGCGGTTGCGACAAGTGGTTCGTATAATGATTTGTCTAATAAGCCGGCTATTAATAATGCAACATTGACGATTAAGAATGGTGCAACAAATAGTAATTTAGCGACGTTTACGGCGAATGCTTCGTCTGGGGCGACTGCGACGATTCCAGCTGCGACGCCGTCGGTGGCGGGGTTGGCAAAGATTGGTGTTATTCCATCTGGGTCGGCGACATCGACAACCTATGCGACAATTTGGGTTGAATAATAAAATCCCCCGTTTGGGGGATTTTTTTGTTTTTCATTTTTTCTTCTCTTTATTGTTTGTTTCCTATGTTCCTAAACTTGGCAAGGATGGTTTGCCTATTCCTGCCTTCGCAGGAATGACAATATAAGATTCTTTATTTCTGGTTTTGTTTGTGATGGCAAGGTGGTGGGATGATTTTCCCTTTTCCTGCCTCCGCAGGAATGACAATATAAGATTCTTTATTTCTGTTTTTGTTTGTAATGGCAAGGTGGTGGAATGTTTTTTTTCTATTCCTGCCTTGGCAGGAATGACAAAGAGGGAGATGGGATGATTCCCTGTTCCTGTCTTCGCAGGAAAGACAAAGAGGGAGATGGGATGATTCCTTGTTCCTGTCTTCGCAGGAATGATAAGGAGGGAGATGGGATGATTCCCTGTTCCTGCTTTCGCAGGAATGACAAAGGAGAGGATGGAATTACAAAAATTATATGTAATGACAACGGTATTTAAAATAGGCTGATTAGTCCAATGCCAAGGCCGGCGGCAACAATTGCACCAATCGTCAAGGGCCAAAAGTATTTTTTTACAATGGCGTTTGCACGTTCTTGGAAAAAATAAAGTAGTGCACCGACAATTGCAAAGCGGCCTGTGCGGAATATGGCGGATACGGCAAGGAATATCCACATCGGATATCCAATAAAGCCAAGCCATATCGCAAGTAATTTATATGGTATTGGGGTTACCGCTGTTAGAATGATTATCAATATGCCATATTTGCTGAACATTGGTTTAATCGTGCTGTCGATTAGTTCTGGGTTTGAAAAGGTTTCTATGAGCCATATTCCAACAGAATCGTATAACCACATACCAATTAAATACGCAATTGCACCGCCAACCAATGAACCAAGTGCCGCCGCAACGGTTATTGGAATTGCACGGCGTTTGTTCGCAATTATTGGTGGGGTCATAAATACTTCGGGTGGAATAAACAGGAATATGGATTCGCATATTGTTAGTAAAAATACAACCCAGGAATATGCACGTGATTCCGATTTCTGTAATATATATTCCGAAAATTTCATTCCAATCCCCCGTTTCAATATGTAAAAATTTACTTGATTGTAATTTATTTTTTTATATTTTACAATTAGTTTAAATATTACAAAAGAACGAAAATAATGCAAAAAAGACAATTTAATTCAAATCGTGGTGAACGTATTGCTAGTAAGGTCCAGACGTTGGTTGCGGAAATTCTGCGTGATAGTTATGCAGATGACCAGATTGTTTCGGGGGTGTCGTTGGTCGGAAGTGTGGCACATGGGGGGCTGCAATTTGTGCGGTTGTTCTTTTATTCAAGAAACGAAAATATTGAAGCTGTCCAGGCAAGGTTGGATTCTATTACAAGGACAGTTCGATTCGAGTTGGCAAGGCGTATGAATCAAAAATATGTGCCGGATATTAAATTTGCATACGATGATACGCTGGAAAAGGCGGCACGAATTGATGAGTTGTTGAATAATCTGGATAAGTAAGATGATTCGTCGGGTTTTGAAAGTGGACGATTCCGTTCAGTTGGATTGTTATAGGATTGCAAATTCTTCGGTTGGGGATGCAGATATTGTTTATTATACGATTCGTGAACAAGTTAATAATGATGGATATGTGCTGCTTGTTTTTGAGGACAACAGTGGTATGCGTGGCTTTGTCTTGGGGCATCAAGAGTATAATTTGGGACATGTTGATAGGCTGTATGTTGATAAGCGATATCAACGACAGGGAATTGGAACGACCTTGCTGGAAGCATATGAGGATTACGCCAAAGAATATGGGGCGAATCGTGTGATTTTGTGTTCACGGGCATCTGTTCAGGCAAAAAACTTTTATAACAAAAATGGCTATCAGAGAATCGCAAAAAACAGATTTATGGGAAAAAATTTGTAAAAAATCACCTTGATAATGCGGCAATCATATACTAGTATATGGTGGTCAAGTATAGGTGTTTTTGTATGAAGCAATCTAATATCCGTAATTTTTCTATTGTTGCACATATTGACCATGGGAAATCTACCTTGTCAGACAGGTTGATTGAATTTACAGGTGGGTTGCAATCACGTGAAATGAAAGCACAAGTCCTGGATTCTATGGACATCGAACGTGAGCGTGGTATTACAATCAAGGCACAAACTGTTCGTTTGAATTACAAGGCAAAAAATGGTGAAGAATATCAATTGAATTTGATGGATACGCCAGGACATGTGGATTTTTCTTATGAGGTTTCACGTTCGTTGGCGGCCTGTGAGGGGGCGTTGGTTTTGGTTGATGCAACCCAAGGTGTGCAAGCACAGACGTTGGCAAATGCATATCTGGCGTTGGATAATGATTTGGAAATGTTGCCCGTATTGAACAAGATTGATTTGCCATCAAGTGATGTCGCTGCAACACGTGAACAAATTGCAGATGTTATTGGATTGGATGCAGATGAAGCATTAGCTGTTTCTGGTAAGACGGGTGATGGGGTGCCAGAACTGTTAGAAGAAATTGTAAATAAATTGCCAGCACCACATGGTGATGAAAATGCAAGCACACGGGCGTTGTTGGTCGATTCGTGGTATGAT
Source organism: Candidatus Enterousia sp. (assembly GCA_045637165.1). Classification (GTDB taxonomy): domain Bacteria; phylum Pseudomonadota; class Alphaproteobacteria; order Rs-D84; family Rs-D84; genus Enterousia. The sequence continues at coordinate 3,288 of JAZTYU010000022.1, forward strand.
TCGTATTTGGGTGTTGTGATTTTGGTGCGTGTTGTTGATGGAACGTTAAAACGCGGGCAAAAAATAAAGTTTATGGCAACAGGGGCAGAATATGTTGTTGATAAAATTGGATACTTTACCCCAAAGATGGTCAATGTTGATGAATTGCAGACAGGGGAAATCGGATTTATTATCACGGGTATGAAGACTATTCATGACTGTAAGGTCGGGGATACGATTATTGATGCACGTTGTGAAAATGCACAAATGTTGCCCGGATTTAAGCCATCTGTGCCAGTGGTGTTTTCGTCTTTCTTTCCGGTAGAGGCAGATGATTATCCGACATTTCGTGAAAGTGCAGAAAAGTTGGCGTTAAATGATGCGTCTTTTATGTTTACTGTTGAAAAATCATCGGCGTTGGGATTTGGTTTGCGGTGTGGTTTTTTAGGACTGTTGCATATGGAAATTATTAGTGAAAGATTATCACGTGAATTTAATCTGAATCTGATAAATACTGTGCCAAGTGTGTTATATAAAATCCATTTGCGTGATGGTTCGGTCATTGATTTGGAAAATCCAGCTGATATGCCAGAACCTACAAAAATTGCGTCAATTGAAGAACCGTGGGTTCGTGCAACGATTATGATGCCTGATAAGTATATGGGTGGAATTATGTCGTTGTGTTCAGAACGTCGGGGTGTTCAAGAAAATATTTCTTATGTTGGAAATCGTGCAGTTTTGGTTTATCAATTACCATTGGCGGAAATTGTGTTTGATTTCTATGATAGGGTAAAATCTATTTCATCGGGGTATGCGTCGTTTGACTATGTCGTGTATGGGTATCAGGCATCTGATTTGGTCAAGGTAAATATCTTGGTAAACGAGGAGAATGTAGAACCGTTGTCGTTTATGTGTCATCGGTCGTTTGCTGAAAAACGGGGACGTCAGATTGTCGAAAAATTAAAAGATTTAATTCCAAGACATCAATTCAAAATCCCGTTGCAGGCAGCAATCGGTGGTAAAATTATCGCACGTGAAACAATTGCGGCATATCGTAAAGATGTTACTGCAAAATGCTATGGTGGGGATATTACACGTAAACGTAAATTGTTGGAAAAACAAAAAGAAGGAAAAAAACGTATGCGGTCGTTCGGAAATGTGGAAATTCCACAGTCGGCCTTCATCAATGCGTTAAAGGTATCATAAAATAAGGGTAAGAAAAAAATGAGTTTGTATTCGTATGTTGTTAAAACACCAATGTCTAAGATTAGAGAAGACTGGAAAGAGTTTGTATATCTGGTTCAGAAAGTTCGTGTTTTGAACAAGGAATGTAGATGTGTTGGTAGAAATTTGTATATAAATAAATCTGAACCATATGGTTGTATCGTTCGTGTTGAACCACAGCTAAAAGGTGATGCACAGGTCAAGTATTGTGAAAACTTTTTTAAGACGTCTTGTGATTGTTTAGAATGTCCGTCTATTTATAAGCATAACAGATATTGGCAGTTGATGCGTGAAAGAAAAGAATTTGTTACAAAGAAAGCAGAATTCTGGGAAAAGAAATTTCAGAATGTAAAATAAATATAAAACAAAGGGGTGGCCAATGGCACACCAGTTCTATTTTAATCCGTATATCCTGGATAACTTGCCGGCACCAGTTAGTGGATTTGATGTTGTTCAGGATATTTCAGAACCAAGACTGCGTATGTATATAACTAGTCGGGGGGTGAAAACGTTCTTTGTGCGTAAACGTGTGCATGGAAAGGATAAACGGATTTTAATTGGTAAATATCCAGATGTTGATATCGAAGATGCACGCAGTGCTGTGCCTCAGATTCTGGATGCGGCAATGAAAAAGCCACCCGTGCGTCGTAAAAAAATTACTTTTAAGCAATTTATTGATTTGTATCTGGCGAATAAAGTTAGAAGAAGTGAAGATTCACATGTAAAATTAGTTCGGGCAATCAATCGGCATTTGTCGGGGCTGTTTCATAAACGTATTTGTGAAGTAAATTCGATTGATATTCGGGCAACAATTGCAGGTATAGAAGGCAAAGCGATTGCCGCAAGAATGCAGGAATTGTTGCAGAGTATTTTTAACTATGCAATTGAAATGGGATATGTAAAAACAAACCCTGTGTTAGAGGTTGAAAAAATCGTTCAAAATAGACGGCGACGTCCATTAAACAGGGCAGGGTTGCAACGCTTGTTTCAGAAGATTGACGAAATGACCGACCAGACGTTGAGAGCTGCGTTCTTGATGTTGATATATGGGTTTGCACCACGTTCGAAAATATTTTCTATGGCGTGGGAAGATTTGGATTTTAATCACGATATGTGGAATGGGTGGCCGCTGTCAGATAGGGCAATCGTTTTGTTGCAAGATTTGCCCCAAGACGGTCAATGGGTTTTTCCAGGACGTGGTGGTATGCATTTGACAGACCCACGGACAGCATGGCGAAGGGTCGCAGAAAGTGCAGGTATTCCAAATCTTACAATGGATGATGTTTATAAATTTTTGATGCGACAGGTTCACTGGGCATCGGACAAAGAAGATTTTAGAATGAATCTGAATTCGTTGCTAGACGATGTTTTTGTTGCGGATTTTTAATGTTGGTTTTTTGTCAACTTTGTTATCGTTTGTTATAATTCCTTGACAGGTGCATTGGAAAATGATAGTTTAGTGGGTAATGACGGTCATGGTATGGACCAAACAATTTAACAAAAATAAAGGAAAAGAAATGACAACTTTTGAAAAAGTAAAAAAAATCGTAGCTGAAAAACTGGGTGTGCCAGAAGAAAAAGTTACAGAAGAAGCAGCATTCGTTAATGATTTGGGTGCAGATTCTTTGGACGTTGTTGAATTCGTTATGGAAGTCGAAAAAGAATTCGATATCACAATTCCAGATGATGCGGCTGCAAAATTGGAAAAAGTTGGTGATGCAGTTAAATATATCGAAGAAAACAAGAAAAACTAATTTTTGTTTCTGGGTATTTTTAATTACCGTCTGTGCCAAATGGTGCAGACGGATTTTTTTCTGTATTTTGGCTGATAAAATGTTTATCATAGCACTGTATGTTAGTTATGTTGAACGATTATAAAGGAAACTAAATTATGAAAAGAGTTGTTATTACCGGTATGGGAATTGTTTCGCCAGTGGGAACTGGACTTGAATATGCATGGAAAAATGTTGTGGCCGGTAAGTCTGGTGTAAAAAAAATTGATTCTTTTGAGGTGGCAGATTTGGCATCGCAAATTGCAGGGATTCCACAGGTTGGAACAGAACCCGGGCAGTATAACCCAGATGCAGTCGTTGAACCACGTGAACAGCGTAAGTTGGATAAGTATGCGTTGTATGGCATTGTTGCAGCAGACGAAGCGATTAAGGATGCAGGTTTGGATAAATACGAAGGTGATAAAAACCGTATTGGTGTTGCAATCGGCAGTGGTATCGGTGGGTTTAATACGATTTATGAAAACTGTATTGAATTACACGAAGGTGGTCCACGTCGGGTTAGTCCGTTCTTTATCCCAAAGGGGATTATCAATATGGCGGCAGGAAATATATCTATTAAATATGGATTAAAAGGACCAAATATTTCTGTGGTGACAGCCTGTGCAACAGGGGCACACTCTATCGGGGAAGCGATGCGTATGATTAAATATGGTGATGCTGATATTATGGTGTGCGGTGGAACCGAAGGTGCCGTTAGTCGTATTAGTTTGGCAGGCTTTTCAGCAATGCGTGCGTTAAGCACACGTAATGATGAACCAGAGGCCGCATCACGGCCATGGGATAAAAACCGTGATGGGTTTATTATGGCCGAAGGCGCCGGTGTTTTAGTTCTGGAAGAATATGAACACGCCGTCGCACGTGGTGCAAAAATCTATGCCGAAGTTGCAGGCTATGGAATGTCAGGGGATGCATATCATATTACAGCCCCAGCACCAAATGGAGAGGGTGGTAAACGTGCAATGATTGCAGCGTTAAATGATGCAGGGTTAAAACCGGCAGATGTTGATTATATCAACGCACACGGAACATCAACGGGGCTGGGGGATGTTGGTGAATTAGCGGCTGTTCAGGAACTGTTTGGCGATATGCCAGTTTCTATGTCATCAACAAAGTCTGTGACAGGACATTTGTTGGGGGCAGCGGGTGCAGTAGAGGCAATCTTCTGTGCGTTGGCGATTCGTGATGGTGTTGTGCCACCAACAATCAATTTGGACGAACCAGAAGATGCGGTTGGTAATTTTGACCTGGTCCCACACAAGGCCAAAGAACGCAAGGTTGATGTTGCAATTAGCAATTCGTTTGGGTTTGGCGGAACAAACGCTAGTATCGTTCTGAAAAAAATCTAAATAACTGTGTTTGAAAGGAGTTTGAAATGAACTATGAATATTTGAAGAAGTTATTGAACAGTTCAAATTCAACTGTTTGGGTTAATGGTAAACAGATAGCAATGGAAAACGGGGTTGCAGTCTGGGAGTATGATTTTGGCGGATTGAACAGTTCACGTGTTGTTATTCGTGGTGTTGAATCCAATAAACCGAAATTGCAATTTTCTTCAAGTGCATACGGTGTGTTTGTAGATGGAAAAAAGTTGGAAATGGAAAAATCGCAATATCTGGAACTGTTTGGTCAGGCGGGATATTTGTTTTCTGTTGTCCAACCTATGAAATTAAAACAGCAAACACAAAATCGTTAAAAAATCCCCATCTGGGGATTTTTTTGCGGTTGATTTTTTTATGACTTGGTTGCATAATCGTGACGTTTGGTTTGCGGAGTGTAGCTCAGCCTGGTAGAGTGCTACGTTCGGGACGTAGAGGTCGTGGGTTCGAATCCCGTCACTCCGACCAGATTGTTGGGGCATCGTGATTTTACGGTGCTTTTTTTTTATAAAATAATTTTTGTTTTTTATTTGTAATTTGTTATATCGCACATTATATTATTTTTTGCATAAGAAAAAGGATTTAATATGTTTTTTAGAAGATTCTTGAAAAAAGAAAATTTCGAAAATTATGATGATTATGTTCAAAATGCGACCCCAGTTGTTCCAGATAATTTTAATTTTGCATACGATGTTTTGGATGTGATAGCAAATGAAACACCAGACAAAGTTGCTGTTTTGTGGGTGAATGATGGTGGGGAAAAGAAAAGTATAACGTTCAAAATGTTGTCGCAATGGTCAAATTCGGTGGCAAATTTTTTAAAGGAACGTGGGTTAAAACGTGGTGATACTGTTTTGTTGTTTATGCGTCGCAGGTGGGAATACTGGGTCTTGATGATGGCGATGCATAAATTGGGGGTGATTCCAATCCCATCAACAAATCAATTAAAGTCCAAGGATATTAAATATAGGTTGGATAGTGCAGATGTAGCAGCGGTTATCGCATTTGATGATGGGGTGATTGTAAGCGAAATTAAAACTGCAATTGGTGAAAATGAAAATATACAGTTGATTGATTGTGCAGACGTTGAAAGGGCTTGCTACGAATATCCAGCAGAATTAGAACGTGTGCCAAATGAAAATACTGATACGATGGTTGTCTATTTTACCAGTGGAACAACAGATATGCCGAAAATGGTGGCTCATAATTTTGCCTATCCGTTGGGGCATATAAATACGGCTGTTTTCTGGCAGCGTTTGCGTGATGGAGATATTCATTTTACGTTGTCCGAATCGGGGTGGGCAAAATGTTCATGGGGTAAAATGTATGGTCAATGGCTGGCAGGGGCCACAGTCTTTGTGTTCGATTTTAGCCGATTGTTTACAGCACACGATTTGTTGAGTGCGATTAGTGAAAATCGTATTACGTCTTTTTGTGCACCGCCAACGGCATACAAGATGATGATAAACACTGATATGAGTCGGTATGATTTAAGTTCTTTGAAAAAGGCAGATGTCGCAGGAGAGGCATTGAATCCAGAAGTTTATGAAAGATTTCTTGCAAATACGGGTGTGAAACTGCGTGAGGGGTTTGGGCAGACCGAAACCTGTGTGATGGTTTTTACAAATGAATGGATTGAACCAAAGCCTGGTGCGATGGGGATGCCTGCTGCTGGTTGGAATGTTCAGTTGCTGGATGAGCGTGGACGGCCAATAACAGAACCAAATGTGGTTGGTGAAATTTCTGTATTGGTCAAAGAAGCTAAACCGTTGGGCTTGTTCCAGGGATATCATAAAAACGAAAAGCAGACGGCAGCAGTCTATCGTGATGGTGTTTATCATACAGGTGATATGGCATATCGTGATGAAGATGGTTATTTCTGGTTCGTGGGGCGTAATGATGATTTGATTAAGACCAGTGGTTATCGTGTCAGCCCATTTGAAGTCGAATCGGTTTTGTTAGAGCATCCGGCTGTTCGTGAAGTGGCTGTCACAGGTGTTCCAGATGCGGCACGTGGTCAGGCGGTCAAGGCAACAATTGTTTTGAATAAATATTTTCAGCAAACAGATGCCTTGGTTCGGCAATTGCAGGACCATGCCCGCTTAAAAGCGGCACATTACAAGTGTCCACGTATTATTGAATTTGTTGATACTTTGCCAATGACAATCAGTGGTAAGATTCGTCGTGCATTGATTAGAACGTTGGATAGTGCCAAGGAATCGATAGTTGACCCAATTAAAAATACAATTGGTTTGGGCAGGGATGATGAGGAAAAATAATAATTGCCCCAATCGGGGCATTTATTATTTTGAAATCTTGTCGTTGAAAATATTTTTTATTTTGTAATAATTTATTGGCTATGCCAAGACGAAGAAAATTTTTCCCAAAACGTGTTTTAATGCAAATTGTCATTGCACCGTGTGTTATTGTGGTGTGTGCGCTGGTTTATATGTTCGGTGTTCATACTGTGGTAAAACAGCCTGTTGTTTTTGATATTGTTGCAGGGGATACGGTGTCTGGGGTGGCACAAAGATTGCTGAAAAATAATTTAATCGATTCGGAACAAGTTTTTAAGCTGGCTGTGCGATTTAATGGTGGCAAGATTCAAAGTGGACAATATGATATTCCGATTTCTGCCAGCAGTTGGCGAATCGCTGATATGTTTGCAAATGGACGTGTTGCGTCAACAACCGTTGTTATTCCCGAAGGTCTGACTGTTAAACAAATAAAGCAATTGTTGTTGCAGTCTTCGTCATTGACTGGGGCGGTTGAGTGTAAATCTGGTAATGATGCACCTGTGTGTAATTTGCGTGATGGGCAAATTTTTCCGGATACATATACTGTTGCACGTGGAACGAATCGTTTGGCGTTGCTGGATTTGGCACGCAAAAGAATGGTTGATATAGAACAGGTGTTGGGTAAGACTGTTAAAAGATTGCCAAAGCCGCTGAAAAATTGGAACGAGGTTGTGACACTGGCGTCGATTGTTCAAAAGGAAACGCCACGTGCCGAAGAAATGCCGATTGTGGCCAGTGTTTATCTGAATCGCTTGAACAAGGGCATGCGTTTGCAGGCAGACCCAACGGTGGTCTATGTTTTGACAGATGGTTTGGGAGATATGCAGGGGCAGCCATTGCTGCGTGGACATTTGAAAATAGAAAGTCCGTATAATACGTATCGGAATAAAGGGTTGCCGCCGGCACCAATTGCAAATGTTGGGCAGGCTGCGCTTCGGGCGGTGTTGATGCCAGCAGATACAAATTTTTTCTTTTTTGTGGCCGATGGCAAAGGTGGTCATAAATTTGCCAAGGATTATGAAGAACATCAAAAAAATCACGCTAATTGGCGTAAGATTAAAGGTAAATTATAGTTTTTTCTGTTGTTCAAATTTCGTTTTTTTTGGTGGTGCGGTTGATGGCTAAAAAATTTTTTTGAAAATCTTAATCAAAGTCGTCATAGTGTTGTTTTTTATAATTGTTAAAAAATATAACAAATTATAACAAGTCAAAGAAAAGGTAAGAATTCTGGTGTGTTGAATTACTTGCCCTGTGTTTATTTCGATTCGATATCGTGCGTGATTATATCATATTTTGGTGGTGTGTTCAAAAATCTTTGGCCTTGTAGATGTGATTTTATACCTGATAAAATTGTAGTAGCAAGGCTGATGAACAACAGTTCTTGGGAACCAAAACAAAAGGATTTAATATGAAAAAAATCGCATTTACTTCTTTGTTGGCTTTCTTGGCAGTTTCAGGTGCACATGCGGCAAATATTATTGATGCTAATCCATTATATCGTCCGGGTGAGGGGCATTTTTATAGCATTACAACAGTTGGCTCGCATTCAGAGGCAACAGAAGATTGGAAATTGGGTGAAGAATTTGCATATGGAATCACAGACGATTTGGCGGTGGTTGTAAAGACAGGTTTGTCAGAACGGGAAAGTTTTGATTACATGTCGTGGGATTCATTGTCCTTTGGTGTGAATTATCGCATGTTTGATAATGGTGCATGGAAGGCTGATTTGATTGGTGAATATTCTGTGGCACCGGTATGGGGCGACCATGCAGAGTTTATGCCAGAAGAAGCAACGACGTATGACTGGATGATTGGTGTGCGTGGTGGTTATGTTGGCGATGGCTGGACGTTGGCAGGACATGTTATGTTCAATTATTTGAATTCGGAATCTTTTAACTGGGGTGATGATGGAATTCATTCTTTGAAGTTGGGATTGGACGGTCAGTATTTGTTGGATGAACAGTGGAATTTGATTGGGGCGATAGAATATACTGGCATGTTGGATGACCATTTTGAAGATGCAGGTCGTTGGACAGGTAAGATTGGTGCAAACTATAACATCGATGAAACTAAATTCGTTGGTGCCTATGTCATGGGAGAAATGGAACATTCAACTGGTGATTGGGAAGTCGTAGATGGATTTGGGTTCGGAATGGTGTTTGGAGTTGACTTCTAAATCAAGGAGTGTGGTTGTCAATATTTGCCCCCGAGTTTTCGGGGGTGTTTACTTTTTGATTATGTTCCTGTTTATATGTTTGTTCATGACTTCTAGAATAGTAGTGCGAAAGGAGAGAAGTTATGAAAAGAGTTTTTTGTTTGTCTGTTGGCGTGCTTTTGGGGGGTGGTTCTGCAAATGCAGCCAATGTTATTGATGGAAATCCATTTTATAATCCAAAACAGGGGCGATTTTATGATGTTTTTACACCGATTGGTATGAATACAAAATTTGAACGCTTTGTTATGGTTAATGAATTGGGCTATGGTGTCTCAGATGCGTTCGCAATTCATGTTGCTACATCCGGGTCATACGATTCGTCTGATAATCCAGAATTTGGTAAGTGGTCGTGGAATGATTTGGAATTCGGGTTTGATTGGGATTTGTGGCATCAAGGGGAAAGCGTTGCCGAAGTTTATGGTGATGTAAAACAAATTTATAATACCAAACATAATTTGCAGACTGTGGCGTATAATTGGAGTCTGGGTGCAAGGGTAGGGCGTATGGCAGATAATTGGACAATGGCAGGGATAGTTCAGGTGGACTATCTGAACGATGATTTGCCAGAAGATACATTTGATGCCTGGGCAATGACTGTTGGTATGCAGGGGCAGTATATTTTGAACAATCGGTGGAATTTGGTCGCTGGGTTGATGTTTGATTTTGATTTGTTTGATAAATATTATGACGGGGAACAGTTAAGGCTGGAATTTGGTGCAAACTATAATTTTGATGAAACAAAATATATGGGCCTCGCTGTGAATAAAGATGTTGTTCACAGTTTTGAACGTGCACCATTATGGTTTAATATTAAATTTGGTATAGATTTTTGACGAAAAGCCCGTTGTTCGACGGGCTTTTTGTGGAATCGATACAAAGTAAAAATTTGTCATTTTTGAAAAAGTTCTAAATTCCTAATTTTTCGGGCTTTTCAAGCGTATTTCTTATGTTTTTTTCCTAGATTTTTCTTGACAATTTGGGGGGGCACTATTATAGTATGTTCGCTTTCTGTGTAAACATTGAAAGCAGAGAGGACATGAAAACCGCTTTGGAATGCAGATTTATAATCCGGCTAAGTCGTTGAAATAAGTCTGAATAAGCGGGTTTTGTGCAGAGTAAAATAGGTAAAAGAAACAAAGAGATTTTGAATGCCAACAGTAAACCAACTGATTCGGAAGCCTCGTAAAAAAGTTGCAGTGAAAAGCACTGCACCTGACATGATGGAAAACCCACAGAAACGTGGTGTTTGCACACGTGTTTATACGACAACACCGAAAAAACCTAACTCGGCGCAGCGTAAGGTTGCCCGTGTAAAACTGGCAAACGGCCGTGAAGTAACAGCATATATCCCTGGTGAAGGTCATAATTTGCAGGAACACAGTGTTGTTATGATTCGTGGTGGTCGTGTAAAGGACTTGCCTGGTGTGAAGTATCATATCATCCGTGGTGTATTGGATACCAAGGGTGTTGATGCACGTAAACAGGGGCGTTCTTTGTATGGTGCCAAAACAAAGAAATAATTATGTTTAACCACACATATGTAATGTATGTGAGTAATCTGGAAAAAAATAAAACCAGATGAAGTGATAAAAGGAAAATAAATATGTCAAGACGTAAAGCTGCGACAAAACGTGAAATATTGCCAGATTCCAAATACGGTAATTTGGTTGTTGCAAAATGTATTAATGTTGTTATGTGGGACGGCAAAAAAGAAGTTGCTGAAAACATTGTATATGGTGCATTGGATAAATTGAAGGCATTGGCCAAAGATGGTAAAGATGAATTGGTCTTGTTCTTGGAAGCGGTTGATGCATTAAAGCCAGCAGTTGAGGTAAAAGGTCGTCGTGTAGGTGGTGCAACATACCAGGTGCCTGTCGAAGTTCGACCAGCACGTCAGCAAACAATGGCGTTGCGTTGGTTGGTTGGTTTTGCACGTAAGCGTGGTGAACGCAGCATGGAAGACAGACTGTTTGGCGAATTGCGTGATGCACTGAATAGTCAGGGTGGTGCATTCAAAAAGAAAATTGATACCCATAAGATGGCAGAAGCGAACAAAGCATTTGCTCACTTCCGCTGGTAATAAATACAAAGGCAAAGGAAAGATACAATGTCAGTCGGAAAAACCGCACCTTTACATATGTACCGCAATATTGGCATTATGGCCCATATTGATGCGGGTAAAACAACTACATCAGAACGTATCTTGTTCTATACGGGTAAAACTTATAAAATCGGTGAAGTGCACGATGGTGGTGCAACGATGGACTGGATGGCCCAGGAACAGGAACGTGGAATTACAATTACGTCAGCTGCAACTACATGTTTCTGGCGTGACCATCGTATCAACTTGATTGATACCCCAGGACACGTGGACTTTACAATGGAAGTAGAACGTTCTTTGCGTGTTTTGGACGGTGCGGTTGCTGTGTTTGAATCTGTGTCTGGCGTGCAGCCACAGACAGAAACTGTATGGCGTCAGGCTGACCGTTATGCTGTTCCACGTATTTGCTTTATTAACAAGATGGACCGTATTGGTGGTAATTTCTTCCGCTGTGTTGATATGATTCGTGAACGTTTGGGTGCAAATCCATTGGTTGTCAACTTCCCAATCGGTGCAGAATCTGATTTTCGTGGTGTTGTTGATGTTATCGAAATGCGTGCAATTGTCTGGGAAGATGATATGGGTAAAGAACCACACGTCATCGAAATTCCAGAAGAATTGAAAGCAAAAGCACAGGAATTGCATGAAAAGCTGATTGAAGAAGTTGTGACACTGGATGATGAAATTATGGAAGCCTATATGGAAGGCAATGTTCCAGATACAGCAACTATTAAGAAGTTAATCCGCAAGGGAACAATCAATCAGAACTTTAACCCAGTTTTGTGCGGAACTGCATTTAAGAACAAGGGGGTTCAACCATTGTTGGATGCGATTGTTGACTATTTGCCAAGTCCATTGGATATTCCAGCGATTTCTGGAACAAAGATGGACGGTGAAACAGCTGATTCTCGTAAGCCAGATGTCAAAGAACCATTTAGTGCCTTGGCATTTAAGGTCGCAAATGACCCATTCGTTGGTAATTTGATGTTTATCCGTATCTATTCTGGTAAATTGGTGTCGGGTTCATATATTTATAATTCTAACCGTGATAAACGTGAACGTGTTGGACGTATGTTGTTGATGCATTCAAATAACCGTGAAGAAATCAAAGAAGCGTCAGCGGGTGATATTATCACTTTGGTTGGTATGAAAGAAACAATTACTGGTGATACATTGTGTGATGAATCAAATCCAATCTTGTTGGAATCAATTCACGTGCCAGAGCCAGTTATGAGTATCGCAGTTGAACCAAAAACCAAGGCAGATATTGAAAAAATGTCTTTGGGGCTGCAAGCGTTGGCCAAAGAAGATCCTTCGTTCCGTGTTTCTGTTGACGAAGAATCAGGTCAGACGATTTTGTCAGGTGTTGGTGAATTGCACTTGGAAATTTTGGTTGATCGTTTGTTGCGTGAATTTAAGGTTGATGTTAACGTTGGTGAACCACGTATTGCATACCGTGAAACATTCCGCAAACCTATCACCGAAGAATATACACACAAAAAACAGTCTGGTGGTTCGGGTCAGTATGCCCAGGTTAAAATCGAATTTGAACCATTAGAACCAGGTAAGGGTTATGAATTCGAAAACAAGATTGTTGGTGGTGCGATTCCAAAAGAATACATCCCAGGTGTGGAAAAAGGTTTGAAGATAGCACAACAGACAGGTGTTCTGATTGGCTATCCAACAGTGGATTTCAAGGCTACATTGGTAGATGGTAAGTATCATGAAGTTGACTCTAATGTATTATGCTTTGAAATTGCGGCACGTGCCTGCTTCCGTGAAGCGATGTAGAAGGCTGCGCCAAAATTGCTGGAACCGATTATGAAGCTTTCGGTTAATACACCGGAAGAATACGTCGGTGACATCATTGGGGACTTGAACAGTCGTCGTGGACAAATCAATGGTATCGGAACACAGTTCGGTAATCAGTTGATTTCAGCATACGTTCCATTGGCAAATCTGTTTGGGTACGTAAAAACACTGCGTTCTTTGTCACAGGGGCGTGCAAATCCATATATGGAATTGTCGCACTATGACGAAGTCCCAACAAA
>JAZTYU010000023.1:0-44675 GCA_045637165.1 Candidatus Enterousia sp.
CACGTTTTAGAAATGAAGACACGGCATGGGATGCTGCCTATATGGAATACAACCATAATGAAGTTAAGAATGACATGTCAATGGATAAATATATTGATAAAGTAAATTCTGCGATTGCCAATCGTTTCTTAAAGACAAAGGGCTCTTAAATGCAAAATATCGAACAATGCTGGCTACGAAAGTATAAAATTCTTGGAAACAATAATAAAATCATAATAAAACAATCCGATGGTGTTCAGATTGTATTGGGAAAGCACAAGAAAATATCTGGTCTGGATATAGAAATAAATGGCAACAACAATACGGTATGTTTGACAGACAAAACCATATTTAAGGGCTCTAAAATAGTTATTGTTGCAGATGATGCGGTTTTGAATTTTGAAGAAAGCCCAGAAATAAACAATCTGTCAGTTTTTGTCAGAAACGGCAATAAACAACACTTGAAATGGGGTAAAAACACGACTATTACGGGCGGTTATATAGAATTATGCGAAAGTGGCGCATCTGTAACAATTGGACAAGAATGTATGATTGGCTGGCATATCAGTATTGTCGCAACCGATTTTCATACCGTATTAGACAGAAAGACAGGTCGTGTATTAAATGGTCCTGGCAACGTTGTTATTGGCAGCAATTGTTGGTTGGGGCATGGGGTTAGATTGCTTAAAAATGCCAAATTGCCAAATAATACTATTGTCGGTGCCGAAACAATTGTAACCAAGGTATTTACAGAAGAATGGACAGCACTTGGCGGTAATCCTGCAAAAATCATTAAACGTGACGTTACATGGAATCGCAGCATACCAACAGAATATAAAACATCCTTATAGTTTCTTTGTTTTTATATGTTGTCTTCTGTATATAATGATGAGATGCTTAGGTGTCGTGGTTATGGTGGGCAGCTTAGCGGTCAAGATATTGCAGAAGTTGAATGTTTAAATATAAGGTCGCTTTCTGAGCAGGCGTGTGATAATATTGGTGGAAAGATGGTATCAGGTGTGTGTAAATATTCGGTGGTTTCTATTCTAGATGGAGATATTTATTGTGCAAAGGATTTGCGTGGTTCGTGTTTGCCATGGATGGAGATTAAGGATACTAAAACAGGTAACTGTGCATGTAAAGCAGGGTATGTTTATGAAACTGCCTATAATTGTGTGCCAGAGTAATTTATGATTTAGGAATTGTTGGGGATGTTTGGGGGATTGGTTATCTTGGTTTTTGCTTTAATCGGGCTGGAATTTTATTTGATTTTCCGCCTGGTTGAACATTGGTGGTGTTTAATTATAAAAAAACAAATTCCATATATGGCTAGTGATAAAAATTTAAGACGTTCAGTTGCAACTTATATTCAAACATATTGCCCAAAGGCAAAGTCTGTATGTGAAATAGGGGCCGGGTATGGGTGGCTGGCACGATATGTTGGACGGTGTTGCAAGGTGTCGGTGGTGGCGTTGGAAAATATGCCATTTACGTTTGCTGTGGCCAAGGTGTTTCAGGTCTTGCCAGGTGGATGTTGGGTGTCGTGGGTGCGGTGTGATGCGTTTGATTATTTGAAAAATTATAAGAAAAAGTTTGATGTCGGAATTGCTTATTTGGGGCCCGTGGTAAATGACAGGCTGGTTGATGTTTTGGATAGGTTTGGGGTTCTGATTGTTTTAGATGTGCCGATTACTGGTAAAAAACCTTTTCAAGTAGTTGATTTGGGTGGTGGTTGCACACGATATGGGCGGTTAAAGTTTCCGCATAAGTTGTTTGTTTATAAAAAATAATTTGTTGATTATGTCGCTAATTTTTTCTAGGTAATCCTTCCTGTTGGGGTGGTGGGGTGTTTGTGATACACTTTTCATAAAAGGAGAAAAAATATGAAAAAATTTTGGTTGTTTGTTTGGGCAATTTTTGTGTCGTTTATTCCAGGAATTATTGGGGTGGCTTTCACGCCCAGCCACAGTAATGATATTTGGTATAATTCGCTGAATAATTCGGTTCTGACCCCAGATGGTTGGGTGTTTGGTGTGGCGTGGACGATTTTATATACTTTGTTGGGTATTGCGTTGTTTTTGGTTATGAATAATGCACGGTCCAAGCAGAATAAGTCAAAGGCGTATATTTTGTTTGCCGCACAGATGGGGTTAAATCTGTTGTGGACTTATTTATTCTTTGGGTTGAATTTTATTGGTGCGGCGTTGTTGTGTTTGGTTGCGTTGATTGTGATTTCAATTTGGATGGCCGGTGTTTTCAAAACAATCAGTCGTCCTGCATATTACTTAATATGGCCGTATATTGCGTGGTTGTTATTTGCGTTGTATTTGAACGGAACGATAATGGTATTGAATTAAATAAAAATCCCCCGGTTGGGGGATTAAATTTTTAGAATTTTTGTTTTGGGGTCGCCAATATTCAGGTATTTAAGCCCCAGTTCTTCGACGTAATCTGGGCTGTAATTTTGCAACAAACGTATGTGGCGATTTAATTCGTCTAAGGTTTTTTGTTCCATTGCCAGTTGCTTGGAATCCTGGGATTCGTTCCAGATGTTTAAGCCAAAACGCTGTAAACTGACGTCGCCCCAGAACATTCCAATAAACATAAAAACGGCAAACAGGGCAAAAAATACGCCCAGTTTTCCACGGGAGCTGCCTGACCAGGCCCGGCCAAGAAAGCTAAATAAATTTTTGATTTTTCCTTTCATCGGTGGCATTATATCATAAATGTTTACCAAGAATCAAATTTTTGCTGCACCGCTTGCTGGAATTACTGACCAGCCGTTTCGTCGTATGGTGCGAACGTTTTCGCCAGATGCACCAATGGTGACCGAGATGATTTCTTGTCATTCGTTGGTCGGTGGGCACAAGAACTGTTTGCGTAATTTTGATAACTATGCCCAGGAAGGTAATGTTGGGACCCAGATATTTGGGGCTGATATTGCGTTGATGGCAGATGCTGCACGGATTTTGCAAGATGCAGGTGCAAAGTGGATTGATGTAAATATGGGGTGTCCCGTGCCAAAGGTGGCGACCAGGGCAGGGGCAGGTGCACACCTGATGCAGGACCATAATTTAGCCGCCAAGATTATGACGGCTGTTGTTAGGGCGGTGCAGATTCCGGTGTCGATAAAAACACGATTGGGTTGGGATAATGAACATCAGGACTGGGCAACGTTGATTGATATTGCGGCGGATTGTGGTGTGAAGTTTGCTGCGTTGCACGGACGCACACGGGCACAGTTATATCTGGGGAATGCAGTGCATCCTGATGTGTCAAAATGTAGAATACCAGTAATTGCAAATGGTGATATAAAGACAGCTGATGATTTATTAGGGCTGGATGAATTGGGGTATGCCGGGGCGATGATTGGGCGTGGTTTGTTGGGGCGGCCATGGGCATTAGGACAGATTTTGGGACAGGAACCGCCAAAAAATGTTGGTGAAATTGTTCTGCAACATTTGGAATATGCAATTGAATACTATGGCGAAAAAACAGCAATTCCAATGTTCAGGAAGCACGCTGCGTGGTATAGTGCAGGGATGCCTAATTCGTCTGAATTTAGAATCAAAGTCAATGGAATTGATAAGGCAGATGTCTTAAAGGTTGCAATTCAAGAATTTTGGGGTATGATTTAGGGAATGTTTAATACACTTAGGGGATTGTGAAATATGACAGAAAATATTGAAAATGTTGATGTTGTTGTTGAAATGCCTGTGGAAATGACCGCAGGAGAAATGTTGCGTAATGCACGAACAACAGGGCGTCGCAAACGTGAAATTCCAACGATTTCAAAACAGTTGTGTATCCGTGAAGAATTCTTGGAAGCGTTGGAAAATGGTGATTACAAGGTTATTCCAGAACCTGTTTATATTTTGGGTTTTGCACGCAATTATGCAATGGAATTGGGTTTGAATCCGGACGAAATCGTCGCAAAAATTAAAAAAGAAATGGGCTTGGTTGCAGATTGTTCGTCAGATGACGATGATGTGTCGGCCTGTGCAATGCCAAGTATCAAGGAAGAAAGTTGGGTGAAAATTGTATTTGGCAAAATTTATCAATTTATTTATCAAAACTGGATTTGGTTTGCAGGGGCATTGTTGGCAATCGGGTTGATTGTATTTGCAATTATTATGTTAAAGCTAAATGCAGAAGAAGTTGTGGTGCCAGAGACACCAGTGGTGGTGGAGTCTGTGTTGGCAGAGCCAGAATATAAGTTGCCTGTGCGTGAACGATTCGGTTTGGATAATCGTGAAAAGGCAGATGTTGTCTTGCAGGCTATTCAGGAATCGTGGGTAAAGATTGAAGATGGTCGTGGAAACACAGTATTTAGTCGTGTTTTGGTTCCAGGGGATTTATATTATGTTCCAGTCGGAAACAAGCACAAGGCGACATTCGGAAACGCTGGCGGTATAGATATTTGGGTAAATGGTGAATTGGCACCAGATGCAGGCCCTGACCATACCAGAAAATCAGGAATTTCGTTGGCACCTGATAGTTTAATGGAAAGCAAGAAATAAAAAGGAAAAGGGCGAAAGGATTTTTCGCCCTTTGTATTGAATTTTTTTCAATGTAAACTATATACTGTAATACTATGGCTAATGTAATTAAAATTCGCGGTGCACGTGAAAATAATCTTAAGAATATTGATTTGGACCTGCCAAAGAATAAATTGGTGGTGTTTACTGGCGTATCTGGGTCAGGAAAATCGTCGCTGGCGTTTAATACTATTTATGCCGAAGGGCAACGTAGGTATGTAGAATCGTTGTCTAGTTATGCACGTCAGTTCTTGGATATGCAAAAAAAGCCAGATGTTGATTTAATCGAGGGTTTGGCACCTGCAATTTCAATCGAACAAAAAACAACGTCAAAAAATCCTAGGTCAACGGTTGGAACAGTTACAGAGATTTATGATTATTTGCGTTTGTTGTGGGCCAGGGTTGGTGTGCCACATTCGCCAGTTACAGGTTTGCCTATTAAATCCCAGACCATTGCAGAAATGGTTGATTGGACAATGAAAATTCCGTCAGGGGTCAAGATTTTTATCTTGGCACCGTTGGTCCGTGAACGCAAAGGTGAATACAGAAAAGAATTGGCTTTCTTGGTAAAGCAAGGGTATCAGCGTGCAATTATTGATGGTGAATTGGTTGATTTGTCCGCTGTTCAGCCATTGGATAAAAATAAAAAACACAATATTTTTGTGGTGGTTGATAGATTGCAGATGCCGGTTGATGGTGCAGATGTGGAAGATTTTAAAAGTCGCTTGTATTCTTCGTTCGAAGGCTCGTTGCGATTGGTGCCAGGTGCTGTTTTGGTGCGTCGGTTGGATTCAAACGAAGATACGTTATATTCGCAAAGTTATGCCTGTCCGGTTAGTGGTTTTACAGTGCCTAAAATTGAACCAAGATTGTTTTCTTTTAATGCACCAATGGGGGCGTGTCAGAATTGTGATGGTTTAGGTGTGCAGTTGAATATGTCGCCTGATTTGGTTGTGCCTGATCCGTCAAAATCAATTCTGGGTGGTGCAATTGCACCGTGGTCACGTGGTGGTATGCTAAGTCAGTTTGAAAACTTGTTAGAGGCATTGCATAAAAAATTCAAAATTCCATTGTCAAAGCCGTGGTATGCGTTGACCGAAGAACAGAAAAATCTGGTTTTGTATGGCAGTGGTGATGAGCCAATAAAAATAAACTGGAATGGGTTTGTTTATGAAAAACCATACGAAGGCGTTATTCCAAATATTGAACGACGTTGGCGTGAGTCTGAATCCGAGGCGATGCGTAATGAACTGGCAAAGTATCAGTCTGAAAAGCCATGTCCAGTTTGTCATGGAAAACGACTGAATATTCATGCGTTGTGTGTGAAAATAAATAATGCAGACATTATGGATGTCTGTGAGTTGTCGGTTGATGATTGTTTAGAATGGTTTCGGGATTTGCCAAATCATTTAACACAAAAAGAAAATGATATTGCACGGATTGTCCTGCGTGAGATTACAGATAGATTGTATTTCTTGCAAAATGTGGGGTTGGGCTATTTGACTTTGTCGCGTATGGCAGGAACGTTGTCGGGTGGCGAGGCACAGCGAATTCGTCTGGCATCGCAAATTGGTAGTGGGCTGTCGGGTGTATTGTATGTTTTGGACGAGCCGTCAATTGGATTACATCAAGCGGACAATGACAAGTTATTAGAAACATTGAAAATGCTGCGAGACAAGGATAATACAGTTATTGTTGTAGAACATGACGAAGATGCAATGCGTGCAGCAGATTATTTGGTGGATATTGGACGTGGTGCAGGTATAAATGGCGGTAATGTTATTGCAGCAGGAACGCCTGCCAGCGTTATAAAAAATAAGAATTCAATTACAGGACAGTATTTGTCAGGGGTAAGAAAGATTCCTGTGCCGGCAAAGCGTCGTGAAGGCAATGGCAAGGTTATCAGTGTTATTGGGGGACGTGAAAATAATTTGAAAAATGTGTCTGTTGATTTCCCGTTGGGCAAGTTTGTGGCCTTGACCGGGGTGTCGGGGTCTGGGAAATCGACGTTGTTGTTAAATACTTTATATCCATCGTTGATGCGTGCGTTGTATAATTCAAAATTAGAAGCAGGGGCACACGATATTATCAAAGGTATGGAAAATGTTGACAAGGTTGTTGATATTGACCAGTCGCCAATCGGACGAACACCACGCAGTAATCCTGCGACTTATACAGGGGTGTTTGGTGATATTCGTGATTTCTTTGCTGCGTTGCCAGAGGCCAAGGCACGTGGATATACGTCAGGACGTTTTTCATTTAACGTTAAGGGCGGCCGGTGTGAGGCCTGTCAGGGTGATGGTCAGATAAAGATTGAAATGAATTTCTTGGCTGATGTTTATGTCGAATGTGATTGCTGTCATGGAACACGATACAACGAAGAAACGTTGGCGGTTAAATACAAGGGAAAATCAATCGCAGATGTTTTGAATATGACAGTCGAAGAAGCGTATAGATTCTTTGTAAATGTTCCAAAAATTGCACGTAAGTTAGAATTGTTAAAGCGTGTTGGGTTGGACTATATCAAGTTAGGGCAAAGTTCGCTGGATTTGTCCGGGGGCGAGGCCCAGCGTATAAAATTATCCAAGGAATTGGCGGCACGCAGCACTGGTCAGACGATTTATATTTTGGATGAACCAACAACAGGCTTGCATTTCGAAGATATAAAAATGTTGCTGTCTGTTCTGCACGAGCTGGTAGAACAGGGAAATACAGTAATTGTGATTGAACATAATTTGGAAGTGATAAAAACAGCAGACTGGATTATAGATTTGGGGCCAAATGGTGGGGCAGGTGGCGGAAATATAATTGCCACAGGAACACCAGAAATGGTTGCAAGTGTCTTGGAATCAAAAACTGGAAAATATTTAAAGAAGTATCTGGACAAATAAAGAAAAGCAAATAAAATAAAAGGGCAAAAAGGAGTAAGTATGTTCGGTTTTGGAAAAAAGAAAGATAAAGCACAACAGAATAATATTACAGAGGCAGATGTCAAGGCCGCAGAAAAGGATTTGGGTGTTGATAAAATGCCATCTGGTATGAAAGAGACAGCCCAGCGTATGATGAGTGGGCAGTTCGATATGAATGATATGTTGGCACAGTTAAAGCAGATTAAAAAAATGAGTAATTTTAGCGGTCTGTTAAAGATGGTGCCAGGTATGAGCGGTGCAGTATCTGCGATGAAAGAAAAAATCAAAGACGGCAGTGTTGATGCCCAGATAAAAATACTGGAAGCAATGACACCAGCAGAACGTGCAGAGCCAGAAAAAGTCTTTGCAAATGCCAAGGCACGTATTGCGGAAACTGCAAAATGCACAGTGCGTGATGTGGAACATCTGATAAAGCAATATACCAAGATGAAACAACAAATGGCTATGATTCAGCGTATGGGGGGTATGGAAGCGGTTATGGCGAAAATGCAAAATGGTGGAATGCCAGGTGTTAAACCACAAGGAAACTAATAAAGGAATTATAAAAATGGGTATCAAGGATTGTATTAAAAAATTTAAATTATTGTTTGATTGGACTGTTGTTGATGTTGCAGAGCCGGTTGCAATTTACAGAGATTATCGTGATAAGGGACAAGTCTTGTTGGGGTATAATGTTTCTGTGACATACAAGCATCATGGTGTGCAGAACGTTTCTTTTTTTGTTGATGACAAATTTGGTTTGTTGACTGCGGAAATTGCAAAAAAGCGTGCGGAATGTTTTGCCTTGAAACAAAAAAGTAAAATTAAACAGCGTTAAGATGAAAATAACACAGGTCGTAGAACGCATTTTGGATGTAAAAAGCGAGATGAAACCACTGTGGCAATATGGTGGTAGGGCGGTCTGTGTTTATACTGTTAAAACTGATGGTGTGCCAGGGCATAATGTTTATGAATTGCCAGCCCATCGGTTTGACGGAACGCCAAGTCCAGGGCTGTATATGAAATATGTCGCAGATGAACAGGCGTTGAATCATTCGTTCGGTATTTATTGGCAGATTCAAAAAGAAAGATAGGCAAATATGAAGATAACAAACAAAAAAATTGCCAGCAAAAAATCTTCGGTCGCTTGGCTGCAACGTCAGGCAACGGACCCGTATGTCGCACGTGCACACAAGGATGGATATCGTGCAAGGGCGGCGTATAAATTGATAGAAATGGACGAAAAGTTCAAGTTTTTGCGTAATGGACAGGTTGTTGTTGATTTGGGGGCAGCACCCGGTTCGTGGTCGCAATATATTGCACGAACATATCCAAAATCCAAAGTTTTTGCGATGGATTTGTTGGAAATTTCCCCAATTGTTGGTGTTGAAACATATCAAGGGGATTTTACGTCAGATGAAGCCTTGCACTGGTTAGAGGATAAGTTAGGTTTGCAACCTGATGAAGTTGGAGCAGGGACGGCAGATGTAATTGTGTCTGATATGGCACCAAATACGGTTGGACATAAAAAGACAGACCATATTCGTCAGATGGTTTTGTTAGAGTATGCATTTGATTTTGCGTTGCGTGCCTTAAAACCGGGCGGAACGTTTGTGTGCAAATCATTTACAGGTGGAACGACACAGGATTTGTTAAAGCAAATCAAGGAAAGGTTTGAATCTGTTCATCATATTAAACCACCGTCTTCACGCAAGGATAGTGTGGAAATGTTTATAGTTGCCATGGGGTTTCGTGGTTAAAAAACGCCCTTTCGGCGTTTTTTTGTTTGGGGGTATTATTTGAAACTTTCAGCGGCGGTGCGGGCCAGTATATCAACCCGTTCATTCATTTCGTTGCCGGCGTGTCCTTTGACCCAATGCCAATGGATTTTCTTGGCTGATGCTAATTCGTCCAGTTTTTGCCACAGATCTTGGTTTTTGACTGGTTTTTTATCGGCAGTTCGCCAGTTATTTTTCTTCCAATTTTTGACCCAGGATAACATTCCGTTTTTTACATACTGGCTGTCTGTGTGGATTTCTAGTTCGTTATGACGGGCGGCCGCTGTCAATGCACGGATAACCGCGGTTAGTTCCATACGATTGTTTGTAGTTTCTTTTTCGCCACCGCTGCGTTCGGCGATGTGAATGCCATCAGTTGCAACAAATCCCCAACCTCCAGGGCCAGGGTTACCCAGGCAACTGCCATCTGTCCAAATTTTTAACATTTTTATATACGTCCTTTTTGTGATATAATATCACATATGAACTATAAATCCAAAGACTTAAAAGAAATGGCGAATGCTGTCCGGGCGTGGGCAGTAAATAGCGTGCGGTTGGCTGGCAGTGGACACGTGGGGATTGTGTTGGGGGCGGCTGATATTATAACTGTAATTTATGCAAATTTTTTGCGTCGTGGACGGGACAAATTTGTTATGTCTGCTGGACATGGCAGTGCATTGCTGTATTCTGTGTTAAAGTTGGCGGGATATAGTATTGGTGATTTGAATTCTTTTCGTATGCTGGGGGGATTGCCAGGGCATCCAGAATATGGAATTGATGGTGTTGATGCAACCACAGGGCCGTTAGGCTGTGGTGTTGGTAATGCAGTTGGTATGGCGTTGGCAGAAAAAATAAATCGTGCAGATTCGACAATTTATTGTCTGTGTTCCGATGGCGATTTGATGGAAGGTGTCGCAAATGAAGCAATTGCATTTGCAGGACAATATAAGTTAAATAATCTGGTTTTGTTGTGGGACGATAATGGTGTTAGTATCGATGGGGCGGCACTGGTTGATTGTGATATGCCGTTGCGAATGATGGCGGCAGGGTGGAAAGTGTTGTCTGTTGATGGTAATGACTGTGTTCAATTAAATCGTGCGTTGCAGATAGCAAAAAGGGCCAGACAGCCGGTCTTTATACAGTGTAAAACAGAAATCGGTCAGGGGTTGAGTGTTGCAGGAACTAATAAAGCCCACGGGTTGGCGGTTTCAGATAATGAATTGATTTTATTGGTTCAACAATTGGCAACCCCGCAGGGTGATGAATTGTGGCGTAATGTTGCGATGGAACAAGTGGTTGTCGTTGGTGGTGAAAATAAAAAGGTTTTGCCGAATGCGTCGATGCCGGTTGTTGATGAAAATATTTCAACACGTGAATTGTCTGGAATATATTTGAACGAATTGTTAAAGGCAGGTGCAGATATAATTGGGGGCAGTGCAGACCTGGGGGGCAGCACAAATGTTCGGGTTGAAAAATCATGTGATATTACTGCGAATGATTTTTCTGGGAACTATGTGAACTTTGGTGTTCGTGAAAACGCAATGGGGGCGATTATGAACGGTATGGCAATCGCTGGTTTGCGTGTGTATGGTTCGACTTTCTTGGTGTTTAGTGATTATTTACGGCCGAATGTCCGATTGGCTGCGTTGTCGGGGCTGCCGGTTGTTTATGTGTTTAGTCATGATAGCGTTGCAGTTGGCGAAGATGGTCCAACGCATCAGCCGATTGAGCAGTTGCCAGGGTTGCGTATGGTGCCAAATTTGAACGTTTTTCGACCTTGTAATGCACCAGAGGTTATGTATGCATGGCGGCGTGCGTTAAGTGAAAAAAATACCCCAACGGCGATTGTTTTGTCTCGTCAGAAATTTAAGCAGATTTCAACACCACTGGGGGCGGATTTGAATCGTGGTGCATACGTTATTCGTGGTGCAAAAACGGCACGTGTGTCGGCAACTATTTTGGCGACAGGTAGTGAAGTGCCGTTGGCTGTTTCGGTTGCTGAAAAATTGGGGGCAGATGTTCAGGTGGTGTCTGTGGTTTCTGTATCAGATTTTAGAAAGCAGGAATCTGAATATAAACAGCAAATTTTACAAGGGTTTGTCGTTGCTATAGAGGCGGCAGCAACAGCACCGTGGTTCGAGTTTGCAGATGCGGTCGTCGGTATTGATTCGTTTGGTGTTTCGGGGCCAGGGAATCGGGTTTATTCAGATATGGGATTCAATGCAGATGCAATTGTGGCCGATATAAAAAATAAATTATAAAAAATGTCTGACTATGTTTTTACTTTGTCGTCTGGTGAAGAAATTCCAGTGGTTATCACAGGACGGCGTGGTGTTCGAAATATTACTTTGCGTCCGAAAAATATTCCAAAACGTGAAATTTGTATTTCAAGACCATGGTTGGTTTCTGATGCGGCGGCAATTAGGTTCTTGGTCTCAAAGCAAAGTTGGATAGAATGTGTTTTTCAAAAATGTCCAGCTAAGATTGCAATAAAGCCTGGTGATGAAATTGAATTCTTGGGGCGGCGTGTTTCGCTGCAACATAATCCAAATGTGCGTTTGAACAAGTTTAATGATGATAAATCTGTGTTGGAAATCGGTGGTTCGATTGATATGTTTGAACGCAGGATTCGTGATGTTATAAAAAGTGAATTTTTATCTGTTTTGAAGGAAATGGTGCGAAGTGCACCAAGCGATTTTTGGCCAAAGCGTATTGCAATACGGGATACTTCGACACGTTGGGGCAGTTGTTCGTCCAGTGGGACAATGTCTTTTTCGTGGCGATTGGCGTTTGCACCATTGGATGTTATGCGGTATGTCGTTATGCATGAATTGGCACATAAAAAACATATGGACCATTCGCAACAATTTTGGGCGACTGTGCGTGAATTGTATGGATTTGGTGTTGAACGTGCGAAACGTTGGTTGTCGCAAAATGGTGGACAGTTGCATCGGTATTTCTAGGCGGATAACGTTCCTGTGGCGTATTTGTGTGTAATGTGTTATTATATGGATATCTCTTTCCCGGGTGCAGAACGAATTCAAATTCGCAAAAAAGCTAACGCCAAGAAACTTCTTTTCTTTCGTTATGTGTATTTGAATTTCTATGCACCCGCCTGATTTTTTATGTTTGTGCTTGAAAAAACAAAAAAAAGTCCTATGATTAGTAGGTAATGCAAAATAACTACTTTATTTTTGTTGCTTTCCATCACGCCCATGTGGGCGAATATTAGCATATAAATTTTTTTGTGGTATAATTGACATTGATATGTCGTGATTTTTCATAATAACAATAGGAATAAAAAAGATGGATTTAAAACCAACAAAACCATTGTCGGGATTTATAGAATTGACACCAATTCAACAACGCTGTTTTGATGAATGTGCACAGCGTATGCGAAACGTATTAAAAGTTGCAGGGTTTAGTCATTTGGATTTGCCTGCAATCGAACGTGCGGAAGTTTTGACAGACAAAGATAACTGGGACGAAATCGAAACCCAGATGTTCTTGTTTCAAAAAGGTGATACAAAAATGGGGCTGCGTTATGATGGCACTGTTGGGTTGGCACGATATGTTGCAGGAAATATGAATAACCTGGTGTTCCCGTTCAAGGCGTATCAATTTGCAAGAAATTATCGTGGTGAACGTCCACAACGTGGCAGATATCGTGAATTCTATCAGATGGATTTAGATATTATGGGTATAAATTCGTTGTCAACAAACTATGACGCAGAAATTGTTGCGACGTTGTCACGTGTGTATGAGTCTGTGACCGAATTCATTGGACCAACTGTTGTTCGGGTCGGTAATCGAAAGTTTTGGAATGCAATGTTTGATTATTTGAATTTGGATTCTGAAAAACGACGCAGTGCGTTTGTCTTGGTTGACAAGAAAGATAAATTAAAAGATTTTGTTGGGGCCTTGACCGAGGAAATTGGAAATGATGCCGCTGATGAAATCAATCGGGTTTTTGTTGATGGGTATAAGGCTTTTGTTGGAAAAACCGATGATTTAGATGCTGCGATTGCAGAACTGGATAATTTTATGCAGTTGTTAAATGCAATGGGGGTGAAAAACGCAAAAATTGATTTGGGAATTATGCGTGGTCATGCATACTATACGGGTGTTGTATTCGAATTCTTTTTGGAAAAGTTTCCAGAATTGGGGGCCGTTGGTGGTGGTGGGCGATACGAAGATTTAGCGTCTAAGTTTTCAAAGACCAAGATAATTGGTGTTGGGGCTGCGGTTGGGTTTTCACGCCTTATGGTTGCGTTGATGGATGAAAATAGAATTGATTTGACGCAATTTGAATCGCCAATCGATGTTGCGGTGTTGTGTATGGGGGCGGATAATGTGGTGTATTCTATGTCTGTGCTGGGGGCGTTGCGTGATGCGGGTATTGCGTCAGTTGCTTATTTAGATGCAGACAAGAAATTTAAGAATCAAATAGAATATGCTGACAAGATAAAGGCAAAATACAGCATTATTATCGGTGAAGACGAGGTTAAAAATAATCGTGTGTCGATAAAAAATATGAAAACGGGCGAACAATTGGAAATGACAATTGATTTAGCGGTTGTTTTGGTAAAGGGTGTATAAGATGATAATTGAACAAAAATTACGTGATATTCAAACCCGGGCATCTGATATAGAACGTCAGATGAATTCTGGGGATGTGTCTGGTGATGAATTAACCAAGCTGTCCAAGGAATATTCACGTCTGGCGGAAATTTTACCGTTGATAAACGAGTATTTTCAAGTGGTTGTTGGTATCGCAGACGCTAAAGAAATGCAAAGTGATGCGGAATTGCGTGAAATCGCAAATGAGCAGTTGGTTGAACTGAATCATAAATTGCCAGAAATCGAACGCAACTTGCAAATTGCCTTGTTGCCACGTGATGATGCGGATGATAACAGTGTTATTATGGAAATTCGTGCAGGCGTTGGTGGTGAAGAATCTGCATTGTTTGCAGGTGATTTGTATAATCAATATAAATCCTATGCGTTGCGTCAAGGCTGGCATGTCGAGATTATTGAAGAAAATGCGACTTCGTTGCGTGGGTATAAAGAAATTATCTTTAAAATCGACGGGGCAGGGGCGTATGGGCGTATGAAGTTTGAATCCGGAATTCATCGTGTGCAACGTGTGCCAGAAACCGAAGCAGGTGGTCGTATTCATACCAGTGCCGCATCTGTGGCGGTTATGCCAGAGGCCAAAGATATAGATGTTGTAATCGAAGACAAAGATATTCGTATAGATATTTTCCGTGCATCTGGTGCGGGTGGGCAGCATGTCAATAAAACAGACAGTGCAATTCGTATTACTCACTTTCCGTCGGGGATTGTTGTGACGTGTCAAAACGAACGTTCGCAGTTGCAGAATAAAATTGCGGCTATGTCTGTGTTGCGTTCTAAGTTGTATGAAAAGCAGCGTGAAGAACAAATGAGTGCAAGTAATGCATCACGAAAAACAATGGTTGGCTCAGGCGACAGAAGTGAAAAAATTAGAACTTACAATTTTCCAGAACAACGTGTGACAGACCATCGTATAAAACTGACTTTGTATAAGTTAGATGATATTTTGGCTGGTGGTGCTGGGCTTGATGAAATGATTGATGCATTGATTGCGGCAGACCAGTTAGAGCAACTGGCAAATATGGAGTAGGCTGTGCGTAGTTTGGTGGAAATTAAAACAGCTTATGATATGTGTCAGAGTGTATTAGGTGGAAAATCGTTTGTGGAATATACATCATATGATAGGCGGTTGAGATTTCAGCGAAGTGCATTGCGTAATTGTTATGAGGACTATCAAGAATATGTCTTGCATAAGGCGGATGTTTTGGCGTGGTTGCCAAAATTAGACCAGGGTGGGGCAGATTATCAAGTTGTGGCAGATACTTGGCGTTGGTGCTTGGGTATAAATGATAAATTGCCAGTGAAGTTTCAAAGGCAGCGTTAAAAAAATCCCACAAAGTGGGATTTTTTTGTTAGATAGATTTTGGATTAGAACAAGTATTTTATATTTAATCCGCCAATCCAGCCGTCTTGTGCACCGTCATAGCGCCCAAAGTTGGCCGAGAAATTTAGTGTGTCAACGGTCTTTTCAATCGATATGCTGTATTCTGTGTAATTGTCAAATTCTGGTGTTGTGGTTGGCAGTGAGTTTGCAATTGTGTCGCCGCCAGATGCAATTGTCATTACGTGCGTCAAATTGATTGCACCCATCCAGCCGTTGCCAATGTGTTTGATAGCACGGATTGATGGTGAAACTTCGACCAGGTTCAGTGCGTCGTTTTTCAAAATGTCGCCTGTTGCAGATGTGTAATTTTCGCCTTTTATCCATGTATAGCCGACGTGAATTCCGGGCTGTAATGTAAATGTTGAATCAAGGGTGATGTTGTAAATCGCTTTTACTGCACCGCCAGCCCAGAAGTTTGTATATTCATCGCTTGCTGAACTGTGTGTTTCATTTAATTTTGCAGAGTTATTCAAAACGCCGCCGTTCAATGTCAGGTATAAACCAAAATTGCCGAATGTATTTCCGTTATAAATTCCGAAAAATCCGCCATTGCTGTCAATGTCGATTTCGTGATTTTGCTGGCTGCTGCCGACATAGCCTGTGTAAAGTCCCCATTTGGACAAACCGTTTAGCATTTTTGTCTGACCACCAGAAATGCCAAACATCAATGTGTCGTATTTGGTATCAAGACGTGAAATATTGTCAAGGTTTGTGTTGCCGGTGGCGTGTTGCCAATTTAGCCAAATGTTGTTCAATGCAGCATCTGCATTTAATGTGTCGCCACCGCTACGTCCGGCACGGCCGTCGTCGTTAAATTCGCCGTATAATGGTGCGGTGCCATACATTGGTGCATGTCCGTATGTTTTATTTGGGTCTTCATTGCTTTGGGCCGAGGTGGGGGCAAGTTTGTTTAACGTTGTTCCCATAGAGCCAAGGAATGAATTAAATGCGTTTGTTGTGATGGTGTGCTGGATTGTGCCAATGTTATATCCAGAAATTGTGTTGGCGTGAATGCTGGACGGCACAGCGTTTGCGTCAAATACACATGCCAAGGTTATCAATGTTGCTAAAAAAAATGCAGATTGTTTCATTTTTGTATTCTCTCTTATTTTTTTTGTGGTTTTTGTAATTATCAGTGTGATTATAGCACAAAAAGGGTTTTATTAAAACTAATAAAAGTTTAGTTGTGGCAGTGTTTTGTGTTTTTTATTGTATGTTTGTGGATTTTTGATAAGATAGAAAGCATTATGAAAGAAAAAAATGAAGATTTTATTGACAGACCTGTGGTAATGGTTGGGTTGATGGGGGCAGGGAAAACTAGTGTAGGACGTGCGTTGGCACGGCGATTGGGGATTCCGTTTGTTGATTCTGATAAAGAAATCGAGGCGGCGGCAGGTTGTAGTGTTGTTGACATCTTTGCGATGTATGGCGAAGAAGAGTTTCGTCGTGTAGAACAACGGGTTATTGAACGCTTGTTAGATACGCCGCCGGCATTAAAAGTGATTTCGACGGGTGAGGGGGCGTTTATTACCCCTGCCGTGCGTGAGATGGTTTTAGAACGTGCGTTATCAGTGTGGTTGTGTGCGGATTTGGACCTGTTGGTTAAGCGGACTGGGGCACGTGATACACGGCCACAATTGTTGAATACAGATAGTCGTAAAATATTAGAGCAATTGATATCTGAAAGATATGAAACGTATGCGTTGGCGGATATAACTGTGGAAACGCACGATGAAAGTTTGCGTAAAACACTGGGGCAGGTGTTGCGTGCGATTGAAGATTATTCAAACAAACAAGAAAAGGAGTAAAAATGGCAAAAAAGAACAATATATTCAAAGAATTTGGGACTTTTGTTCAGCGTGGAAATGCGATCGATATGGCTGTCGGTATCATTATCGGTAGTGTTATGACAGGGTTGGTAAATTCGTTGGTCAAAGATGTTATGATGCCGCCAATTGGATACCTGATTGGTGATATCGATTTTTCACAGTGGTTTTATACGCTGGGGGCACATGGTGTTCATTATGAAACAATAGAAGCTGCCCAGGCGGCGGGGGTGACCACGCTGAATGCAGGGATGTTTGTAAACTCTGTGGTTAGTTTCTTTATAACAATGTTTGCAATATTCTTGTTTGTGAGAACAATGAATAAAATGCGTGATAAAAAACCAGCAAATACACATGCGTGCCCATATTGCAAATCTGCAATCAATAATGCTGCGACAAAATGTCCGTTTTGTTGTTCTGATGTAGAACCAGTGGAAACAGCTGCTGTGGTTGAAAGTGATTTGAAAAAAGGGATAAAATCGGCAACCAAGTTGGTGTCTGGTGTTGCGGATGAAGCTCTGGGCAAAATCAAAAAAATTAAAAAAATAACAAAACGTTAAGTTTGTTTTGTGATAAATTGATTTAGTGTGTAAGGCGGGCAAAAGCCCCGTCTTTTTTTGTTGTGTTTATATGATGAGGAGGCTGATTATGTATAGTTTTTTTGTGTAGGGGGGTGTGTAGATGGGGTTATGATTTGGTGCTTAGAGCAATAGAGAGATGTGTCGTGTTGTGGGCGGACAGTTGGGTGTTAGTGGATAAATAAAATTGTATGAGTTCTTTCTGTGTTAGGGTCTGAATTTTACGTTTGGTGTGTGTGATGTATGGTTGTGTTATGTGTTGTTTTTAGTTTGGTTTTTAAGTCTTTCTATAGTGGTGGGGCGGTAACACATAAAAAGCGTATAATGTGTCAACGATTATGTTGAGTTGTGTAGCAACTGAATATAATCTGCATTATACGCCTTTTATGTATGTCCTTGTTTTTATTCAAAATTATCGCCGAAATTTCTTTTTAATAATCTGTATTTTTTCATTCTTTTTCTGTATGTATCTTGTATATATTCCGATTCGGTCAAGTCTGTTTGTGATAATATTCTTTCCCAGTTTTCTTTTCCGACTTTACATTTCCACCAATCGTATGTTTCGAATTCGTCTTCATTTTCCCATTTCCAAACTTTCTGCATTGCTCTTGGAAGTTTCGCCAGGAATGTTATATCTCTGTTCCGCATCACTATCCCACCATTATCTTTTATTCTTTCTTTGTTCTTTATCCAGTAGAAATAACCCAGGAATCCCAGGCTAGAAGCCCCGATAAATTCCTGTTGTTTTTTCTTTTTCATTTTTTCCTGTTCTTCTGCTGTTCTTTCAAATTTCTTAGTGCAGTATCTCGCAACGTATGCACATGTTTCCGTTGTTGCTCTTCCTATTATCACATAACCCTTTCCCCATATTTTATCTATTTTCTTGGATGTGTATATGTAATATCCACGACTATCCTTGTGATGTGGTTTAAGGTCTGTCGGTTCAAAATTCCATAGCACTGCGTGATAATGTGGACGTTTTGTTTTTGGACCATATTCGCCACAGTTCAAATAACGTAATGGATATCTGTTTCTTCTTCGTGCATTTTTCCCAAACACATCTTCCAGTGGATTACTGTATATTTCTTCCATCTGTTCTCTTTCTTTCGTTAAATCTACAAATTCTTCCCAGTATTTTAGTCCTGTTTCCTTATTTCTACGCCATCTGCCTTTTTTTTGTGTTGGTTCTTTGTATAAATGATATCTTAAGTCTTTCCAAAATTTCTGTAAGTCTGACCTTTTTAGTCGTCTGTCCTTTGGTAAATGTTCGTTGTTGTATGTAAATGTTAAAAAACATTTATTTTTCCACATCTGACTTTCACAAAATCCTTTAGTTGTCCACTCTTTACTATGTTCTACTTTGCAAATTTCACACTTTCCACATCCTTTTTCTGTGAATCTAAAATAACCCATTTCGTAAAGTTGTCTATGTAGTCTGTATTTGCTATGTCTTGGACTGCGGTCATAATATACCCAGTGTTTTCCTTTAAAAAATTCTTCTATTCCACCACTATAACTACCGTTAGCAAGTGAACATATTGCTTTTAGGTTTAATATACCTTTTCTGTTTAGTTCTTGGAAATCTCTTTCAATCGCTTTTTTATCGATTGTGTATATGTGATGTCTATGTATGCATTGCATGATATTTTCTTTTGGCTTTTTCTACCCTGGAAGAAAAAGTTGGCACGGTTGTTCTTGATATATATAGTGCCAACTGACAGGATAGGCAGAAATCTAATGATTTTTACGCTATCCTGACCCGTCTAGGGGCTTTGTGTTGACAAAGTCGTTGCCCTAATGTATAATTGCAATAGTTGGCTTGCTGAGTATGGATTGGATTGCCTACCCAGTTTTTACTGGTTCACTTATGTGATATCCCGTTCGATTCGGGTTTGAGCCAACTTTATAACTATATAAAAGGGCTGTTTATGAAACGTTTATTGATTGTTTGGCTTTTTTTTGCATGTTTTCCTTTGTGGCTTTTTTGGTATATTTTTCTTCGTAAAGATTATCCTTTTTAATCTTTTAGCCATTCGTTTATCATGCTGTTTAACTTTGCTCCATCCAGTTTTATGTCTTCGTTTATTGTCGCATTTGATATTATTTTTTCAATTTTTCCGCCAACTCTATCTATTAGTTTCGCATCTGGTGCGTGTCCGTATTTGCTGATATATAGTGTGTAATATGTATCTTTTGCCTGTTGCGTTAGCGTCATTGCAATATTAGCCTTTTCTGCTTTTGTTTGTGCTGATTTTAATGCTATTTCTGCCTTTGATATTGCTTCATTTATTTTTTTCTGCGATTTAATCAGTTCTGTTTCTGCTTTATTTTTTCCTGATTGTTCTTCTTTGACTGCTGTGTCTGCTTCAATATTTTCTTTCTGTGCTTCTGTTAAAGCTGTTGCTTGCATTGCTTGCATCATTCCAGGTATATCTATTCCACCGTAATTAACGTTTGGTGCTGATTGTGAACTTCCCCCTTGTGCTTGTGATGCAGATGCTCCGTTTGATAATGCCACTGCCGGATTTATTCCTGCTTTTTGCATATCTTCCACTGTTGTTTGATATGCTGTTGCTCGCATTTCCTTTTGGAATGCCTGGTCGTGTTTTTGTAATCTTCTTGCATAACTATATTCTCTACTTGCTGATGCACCTCCCATCATTCCATTTACAATACTTGCACCTGCTGTTATTGCTGCACTTGCTGTAATTGGGTCCATACTTTTACCTCCATATTTTAAAAATGCCCGCCCAACTGGACGGGCTGTTAAACATTACAAACGTTCAATCCCTGGAACAGAATATAATGGCATACATGTTGTAATCTCAAACTCTGCCACAAAATCCACCACGAACTGATTACTTACTTCTGACGTTACAAAGATTGTTCTATCCAAATTGTCTGGATTTTCTTTCATCCACTCTGGACTTAATGTCGGCTTACTTTCGTATTCGTCAGCCATGTGGACATAATCCAAACTCTGTGCATAATTAGAACGAACCTGTCCTGTAATCATTGATGGATAGTTTTGGTATTCTGCTCCACGAATTGCATAACCAAATATTGATTCTTGTTTGATTGTTCCGTCTGCTCCACCTGTTGCAAAGATTTCGTAGTCGTAAATCGGCTGGTCGCCCAATCCTGCAAATTCTGGATGCCAGAAATCGAAACGGTCAAACTTCATGTCTTCACGTGGAATTCCTTGCTGATATTTGTGTTCGTATGCAATTGCTACCAAACACATCAGTGTTCCATGCTGTTTAAATGCAAATGTATCTTGCTCACTGCGATTATTAGTGTATCCAAATGCAGTCAATGTTCCTACTTCGTTACCGTCACCTGGTGCTGTCTGTGGAACCTGGTTAGTTGAAATATCAAATTTACCACCTGTCAATAATACAGGTCTTCCCAGTTCTAACGGGTCAACCTCCACGCCATATCTTGCCCACAGCATTTCGCCAGCACGTGTTCCAGAACGTGCATCTTTTTCGTAAATCTGTTTTGTTACAGCTGCTTCACGCAGTGTGGTTAATTCTGGACCTATCGCTTCACTTAAATTCGTTTCCAAATTGGTCGGATATACAAACGCATTCTTTGCATTATTATTATTATTATTAAATCCACCAACGCCACCTTCAGAATACAATCCAAGAATTGTCCCGGTTGTAGCACGTCCCCCATCTGCTGATGAACGCATTAACAATGCATTACCGCCATCTGTATCGTGTTCTGTTAAACTTGTAATAACTGGTGCAGTTGTTCCTAATGGCAATAAAACATCCGGACCTTTCTGTGGTTCTGGTAATGCAGTTGAGAAATAATCAGCATTACGCATAATCTGGTAAGGCTTTCCGCCAGTTGTCCAATCGCCATCTTCTGTATATGTGATAGCTGTATCCCCTGTATTAGGTGCAAAAGGTGCTTCTATGTTCTGATTGCGGTAGAATTCGTTTGTAATCCAGTTATATGCACGTAATTTTAATGCACCAGCTTCAAATTCTTCTACGTTTGTTGGCCATCCAAAATGGTCCAACAAGTGTCCGTTTTGTATTGTTGTTTCTGTTGGAATTACTATTTTTGGAACGCTTACTTGTGCTTGTGAAACCCATGCACTGTCTTTATTTTCTCCCATCAGGACGTCCCAATTGTCCCAAATCTGTGAGTGTGGCACATAAAACCAATTATATACAATCCATCCACGTGAAATTGTTGGATAGCGTGATGTATTTAATCGTGCCATGATTGATGTTGTTATTTTCCAAATGTCGCCAGGTTGGACTTGTATTGTTGTGAATGCAGGTATTAAATCGCCAGCGTTGCAAGTATAAATATGTTCAAATGGTTTAGGTATAAAGGTGTTTCTGTTTACGTTTTTAACAGCTGTTGCTTCAAGCTGAATAATATTACTCATTTACATTATCCCCTTTTGTTTCTTCCTGTTTTTGTTTCATTTCTTCTTGTTTTTTCTTAAATTCCATTATTTTATCGTATGCAATTTTTGATGTTTTCATGATTTTATTTGCCATATATGGGTCAAGGTTCATGTTTACAATTTCTTTTTGCTGTGGAATTTCCTTACACATACGTTTTAATTCTTCGATTGAAACTGTTTTTCCGATTATTTTTTTTGTTTCTGTTCTATCACGTCCAGCATTTACATAATCTGTGATTTTTATTTCGTTTCCGTATTTTTTATATGTGCAATTTTCGCAATTATATTTTTTGCGAACAATTTTATTGCTATCAACTTTATATCCGATTGGTTTCATTTTATATCTCCTATGGTCTGATGTTCTTGCCACCTCTTGGCTGTAGGGTAGTGCGGTTTTTCTGACTTCCTCGGCTTGCTGTTGCTTTAAACATTGCCGTATAGTTGTTTGGTGTATATCCGTTTGCCATGTTATTCCTCCGTTGATTTAATTAGATTGATTCCCAGTGCTGTAAATTCCTTATTGTTTTTGTCGTAATAACCTACTGAAAGTTGTAGTTTAAATCCGAAAATTGTTGTTAAATTAAAGTTCATTTATTTTATTTCTCCCTTTATTTTGTTTAGTTTTTGCTGTTTAATCCATCTTGTGTATGAATTAGGTTTAGAATGTGTATCAGCTTCTAATTTGTCAGCCAGTTCGTATATTGTTTCAATTGGTAATCCGATGCATCTGCTTGCAATTTCATAAACTGGAATTCGTCCACGCACTGCTTCGTTTAATATGTGCCAGATAATACTTACATCGTTCATAACTTTTCCTTTTAGTAGCTCGCCGACAGGCAAGGATATATTTTTTATTTATTGCCCACCCCTGAACGGGGTGTAGCAATGAATAACCCCATGGATTACTTATTTGTATCCTGGACTTTACTTTCTGGAACTAATTCTGTGAATTCGCAAACAGTTCTATAATCGCCACCCAGACTAGAAATACCACACTCAGTATCATATTCGCCCAGGCACACCAGCGTATAATTTTTAGCAGTCCGCACAGATTTAGCATTTACAGAACCGTCCTGATTGTAAAAAGAGTTTTCTACGATTTGCTTTGCCACGTTGTCGTTTGGAGCATTAAAGGTATGGCTGTTTAATTCAGCTGATAATTTGTCGAAAGATGTGTAAATTTTTGTTTTCATGTTTATTTTCCTTTGTTATTTAATTTTTTTTGTTCGTCGATATCATGTTGTGTTGTGTGCATAATTTTTACGCATATGAAATCTTTTGGCTGTTCACTTAACCATTGTTTAAAGTTTTCAAGACCGCCAATTCTTATAAATTCTGTTGTTTTGAATATGTTTTTTTGTTCCATTTTAATTTCTTTTCTTTACTGTTTTTTTATCCCATTCTGGTTCAATTTTTGATACAATTTTTTCAACTACTTTGATTAGTAAATGATAATTTTCTTCTAGTTTTTTTATCTTCTGTTCTTGTTTATTGAATGATGGTGTTATTTTTTGTAGATATTTATCTTGTCCTTCAATCATTTGGAGCAGGGTATCGATTTTTTCTTTTCTTTCTTTTTTATCAACTTTTACAATCTCTAGTTGTGTTTCGAATGATTTTCTTTCTAAAAAAGCTTTGTCTAATTGGTTCTTGTGGTTGTTTATTTCTGTCCACAAATCGTTTAGTTCTTTTTTTACATTACGTTTGAAATTGAACATTGTTTTCCCTTTTGATTGAGCCTGCCAGAATTTACTTACTGGCAGGGTGATTATAGAGTAGTGATAAAACGCTTATTTTTATCCCTACAAGGGCAGTTTATCATATTGGCGTATAATGTATATTATGTATAGTTAGTGGTGTAAAATGGTGTGAAAGGCTTGGTTTTTTGTTGTTTTTTGTTTTCGTCTTGTATTATTGCTGTGGTTGTTTTGTGGATGGTTTTTTATGGTGTTGTTGTTTGGTGTGGCGTTTGTTTTTCTTTTTGTTCAAGCGTGTGAATAGTTGTTTGTGTGTCATCAGATGCTTGTGTGAATGTTTGTCATTGTGTTGCGGCTGTGTGGATGTTAGTGATGTGTTTTTTTTAATTGTGAGTCTGGTCTAAACTTGTGTTGTGGTTTCAGGTTTGGTGTTTGTTTGAATTTGTGATATAATATATTTTGTGTGCGGTTTTTGTGTAATATTTTTTATTTTTGTCTTTTTATAAAGTTAAAAAGTTGTATTTAAAGTAATGAATAACTTTTTGTTATTAGACTTAGAATTTAGTTTATTGTTGTGTGACATTTTGATGTCGTTTTTGTTGAATGGTTTGTTGGGTGTTAGGTTGTTGCTTGTTGTGTTCAAAATGTCAAAAAAAGATCCCAAAAAGCCAAAATTTGTGATTTTTGCCCTACTCTGACCAGAAAAAATGAAAAAAAATGGCGGATTCCTGCGGTTTTTTGGGTTGTTTTTATGTCTGTAGGGCAAAAATGGGGTGTTTTTTGGTGGGGTAGTCTGTCGTTTCGTTGTTCAGTGGTGTGTCAATATTCGTGATTCAGCGTGTTTGCAGTTAAATTAGATGTTATTAGTTGTAACGGCAACAAAATCTATATTCAGACATGAGTATGCTACGGAATGTGTCTTCCCTTTTGTTTGTGGATTTTGTTTGTTTTTGTGCCTGTTTGAACAATTGGAAAGTATTGTATTTAACCAGAAGTGTGATAATTCGTGTGGCGGGGTTGTAGTATTCAAATTACGTTCTAACACGATAACATTTAATTCTGGGTCATACATACCGTTGACTTGTGTGCGTTGGAGGTAAATATTCCCAGTATCTTTACTGAATGTCCCCCTGTTCTGTGTGCTTTTTATTTGACTGTTGACATTTTTGTATGGCTGTGTCATACTCATAGTATTAAGCAAAGCCCCCAATTCGGAACGACTAAACGTAGGTCCGTCTTGCGTAGCACCTAGGGTTGCGTTAAACTCCCTTTCTGCATCTTTGCTTATACTTGTATCCCAACCAGTCAATAACCAAGTTTTTGTATTGCCGTGTTCATCAAGTGATAATACCGCTTCAATACCGTTTTTCATTAAATGAACTGTTTTGTTTTTCTTGGTAAAATGTGTTATTTTACCGTCAATAACAGTGTCTATAACCTTGGGTAATACGTCAACACTATGGTCTGTCGCAATATGCACAATACCTTTCTTTTTATTACCCCATACAAAGGTAATATCATTTGTTCCGCCGTATTGTGTTAAATCATTACGCAGGTCTTTTACAGTTGCTTCTTCTGCACCATTTACAATTTCTTGCAAGGATTTCGTTGTTTTGTTGAATTTTTGTGTATATGTATCAAAAACGATAAATGTTTTTCTGTTTTTGCCAGAGAATACTATGCCGTCAAACTCGTCGGTCATTAGTTTCTGTTGCGTTGCTTTATCGTTTATAATGTTTTCGGGATTGTCGGTATATTTGCTTGTATCTTGCACGTCTGCATCAAATGGTTTATTTATCGCTAGATATACAGACAATGTTCGGTTGCCGTGCTGTTGTGCATATTCCATATTATCTGTAAACCAAAATCCACCGCCTGTTTTTATATATTCTTTCTCGAACGCATCAAAATCTGCATCTGTTGAGTGATACACAACCAACGGTCTGCTCTTATCATCAACAACTTGACTCGCTCCAAACCAATTCCAGAAATTACGCAGGGCTTCCGCTGATTTTACGAAGGGGAAGTTGTTTGTTGTAAAATGTTTGTATTTTTATGAATTTACTTTTTATTTTTGTTTTGTTCGGGCAAGTAGTAGTGGGCGATTTTTCAAATATAAATCGCATTCGTTGGCGTTGGCGGTTGGTGGATTTGTAAACATGCGTTTGAACATTTTGGTTTGTCCCCATTCGCCAAGGTTGTATTTATTAAACATTACAAGGTTGTCAATGCTGATGTTTTGGCAATAGTTGTATGTGTTTTGAATTGCAATTGATAAGGTGTCTTGTTCGGTATGGAGGAATCCGCTTTCTTCAAGAGTTGGGGTTTTCTTGTTTTGTATTTGAGAGCGGATAAAGGAAAGGTTTTGATAAATTTCGCTGTCGCAAGGTCCAAATTCCCATGCTTTCCATTCAAAACAACTGATTGGAGAATTTGTTGGGATTTTGGTGTATTTAGATTGCGTTGTTTGGTATTCAAGCCATAATAGGTATAGCAGTGCCATTATTTTGATGTCCTGGGGTTTGTCACGTTGTATGTTGTCGGTGATTTTTGATATCAGAGTCGTTGCAACTGATATTTTATTAAATTTTGGTTGTTTTGTTGGGGTAGTCAGGTGCGGCAGTGTGTAGTTGTCGCACAGGCGTGAAATTGCCCTGGCCTGTTCGATTGCGGCGGTATATGAAGTCCAATTAGTAATGTGTTCAAGTGTGCCGTTTTGCGACAAGAAGCGTTCGATGGTTTTGCCGTTTATGGCGGGTTTGTAGCGTTCGTTTGGATTGTAGCTGTGGTTTGATGTTGCACCCAATTCACAGCGTTCGGGGCAACCGTCGCATTTGCAAATGTTTGTTTTGTTTGTTTGGATAAATGGCATTTCTTGAATCCTTGTTATTAAATTTTGTTGATTAAATTTTATATTAAAAAATTGGTATATCAAGTTGATTTTTGCTGGTTTGTGCGATAAAATTACCTGTATGAGATTAGATGTGGAATTAGTAAATAGAAATTTATATCCAAGTCGTGCCAAAGCTGTGGCGGCTATCGAGGCTGGGTTGGTTTTAGTAAATGGTGCTGTCGCAAAGAAGTCAAGTCAGGCAATTTTAGAAGCTGATGTTATTGTTGCAGGGGCGTTGCCTTATGTTAGTGGACGTGGTAGTTTAAAGTTAGTTCGTGCGTTGGATTATTTTAATGTCAATCCATCTGGTATGGTTTGTTTGGATGTCGGGGCCAGCACAGGTGGTTTTACCGAGGTTTTGTTAAATCGTGGGGCAAAGCGTGTTTATGCGGTCGATGTTGGGACAAATCAGTTGGTTCCAGAATTGAAAAACGATTCACGTGTTGTGTCATTAGAACAAACGGATATTCGCACCCTGCCCGTTCAAGAAATTGTTAATTTGATTGTGGTTGATGTTTCTTTTATTTCGTTGACGGCGATTGTTGATAATTTAAAAGCGTGGGGTGCAAAGAAAATAATAGTTTTAGTCAAACCGCAGTTTGAGGTGCCGCGTGAAGTCGCCGCAAAAACAAATGGGGTTATAAAAGATAAGCAGTGGCATGATTGGTCGATTGAACGTGTTTCAAATGCGTT
The DNA here is from genome assembly GCA_045637165.1 of Candidatus Enterousia sp. GTDB lineage: Bacteria > Pseudomonadota > Alphaproteobacteria > Rs-D84 > Rs-D84 > Enterousia. Next base: position 27,343 of record JAZTYU010000023.1, read on the forward strand.
TTCAGAGGTTGGTTTTGTGTTGTCTGGGTTGACGGAATCGCCGGTCAAGGGTGGTAGTGGTAATACAGAATTTTTGGCGTATTTTAAGTTTTAGTAAAAGTTTAAGATATAAAAACATCTGCCTGAAAATGGCGGATGTTTTTAATGTTTTGTGTCTTTGTGTTATCGTGATTTCAATTTGTTGTTTTTGTGGCGAAGTTGTTTTATTTGTCGTTGGCTGTTGTTATAATATTTGTGGGTGCTGTATGCACCTGTAAACATAATTGCTGCAATAAGTAGCATTGCGGTTGCTGTATCTGATTTGTTGTTCGTAGAATATGCCAGTGCGGCAATGATTGATGTGCATCCACCGCAAGTCGCCAAAATAGATGCCCATTTTGAATCGCGGCTGTTGCGTGTGATGGATTTTATTTTGTTATTGTTTTGGTTGATTTTGTCTTTTGTTCTGTTGTTCATTTGTGTTTGCCTTTTATTTTTTTTAATTTTATTAAAAAAATCTGATAATTCAAGGAATCTTCTTGAAAAAAAATGAGGATAGCGGTATGGTGTAGCAAGTTTTTATATAAAATAGGAATTGAAAATGGCAGACGATATCAAAAAAATCCATGAACGTGAGGCAAAATGGCAGAAAAAATGGCATGATGAACGTGTGTTTGTGCCAAAAAATGATGGGGCAAAGCCCAAGTATTATAATTTGATTGAATTTCCGTTTCCGTCTGGTTCGGGATTGCATGTTGGTCATATGTTGCCATATACAGGTATGGATGTTATGGCACGCTTTCGTCGTTCACGTGGGTATGATGTGTTGTTCCCAATCGGATATGATTCAATGGGGATTTCGTCTGAAAACTATGCCACCAAAATTGGAAAGCATCCAAGTGAGTCAGTGGCAGAACTGATTAAAATTTTTGAACGTGATATTTCTATTATGGGGTTGTCTTTTAATCCGGAATCTAAATTATCTACGTCTGATCCAGAGTTTATTAAATGGACGCAGTGGATGTTTATTCAGTTCTTTAAGGCTGGTCTGGCGTATAAATCTGAATTGCCAATGAATTGGTGTCCGGCATGTAAAACAAACCTGACAAATGAAGAATTAGAAGACGGCTGTTGTGAACGGTGTCATGGGCCAGTCGAAAAGAAAATGAAGTTGCAGTGGAATTTGGCAATTACCAAGTATGCTGACCGGTTGATTGACGATTTGGTGCATGTTGACTATCCAGAACGGGTCAAAACAGAACAAATAAATTGGATTGGGCGTTCGTATGGGGCAGATGTTGATTTTATGGTTGGCGAAGATAAAATGACGGTCTATACCACACGTGTTGATACTATATTTGGTGTAACGTTCTGTGTGGTTGCCCCAGAACATGCGTTGGTTAAGAAGTGGTTAGAAGAAGGCAAAATCACAAATGTTGATGCAGTGAATGACTATATCGCAGCAGCACGTGCCAAGTCTGAATTTGAACGAACAGATGTGACCAAGGATAAAACAGGTGTTCGCCTGGAAGGTGTGATGGCCAAGAATCCATTTAATGGTCGTGAAATTCCTGTGTTTATTTCAGACTATGTTTTGGCGGATTATGGTTTCGGTGCAATTATGGCGGTGCCAGCACATGATGGTCGTGATTGGGATTTTGCAAAAAAATTTGGTCTGGAAATTATCCCTGTTTTGGCAGGTGGTGAGCCTGACAAGGTTTGGGAAGAAGATGGCGTGCATATAAATTCTTCATTCTTGGACGGTATGGGTAAAGAAGCGGCTATTGCGGCTGCAATTAAATATGGTGAAGAACACGGTTTTGCACGTGGAACTAAAAAGTATAAGTTAAAAGACTGGGGGTTTTCACGTCAGATGTATTGGGGCGAACCAATTCCATTGGTCTATTGTGAAAAGTGTGGTTGGGTGCCAGTGCCAGAATCTGAATTGCCATTGATGCAGCCATATATGGCAGATTATAAGCCAACCGATGATGGTGAAGGCCCGCTTGCCCGTGCAACAGATTGGGTAAATACAACCTGTCCGCATTGTGGGGCACCAGCACGTCGTGAAACAGATACTATGCCACAGTGGGCAGGCTCTTCATGGTATTTCTTGCGTTATCTAGATTCAAAGAATAATGATGAATTCTGTTCACGTGCACAGTTGGATAAATGGATGCCGGTTGACCATTATAATGGTGGTATGGAACACACAACTCGTCATTTGCTGTATTCGCGCTTTTGGTATAAGGCGTTGGCAGATTTAGGATATGTGCCAGGTATCGAACCGTATAAAAAACGCACCAGTAATGGTTTGATTATGGCGGCAGATGGGTCGAAAATGTCAAAATCACGTGGCAATACAGTGCCAAGTTCAGATGTGGTTGCACGTAGTGGTGCAGATGCATGTCGTTTGGCTATTTTGTATTTGGGGCCATGGGAACAAAGTGCGAATTGGTCTGAAGATACATTGCGTGGGGTTGAAAGATTCTTGAAGCGTGTTGAGGCATTGTCAGACAATTTGACGGATGAACCAATGACAGCTGCCCAAGAACGTTTAATGCACAAGTTGATTGCAGATGCAACAGACCGTATTGAAAATATGAAGTTTAATACTGCGATTTCTGCAATGATGGAATTTATCAATGCGTTTAGTGGTGGTATGCCCCGCCCTGCGTATGAAACATTGTTGCAGGTTTTGAATCCATTCGCACCGCATTTGACCGAAGAAATGTGGGAATGTTTGGGACATAGTGATATGCTGGTGTTCCAGCCATGGCCGACATTTGATTCTGCGAAATTGATTGAAACGGAAATGACAATTGTGGTGTCGGTAAATGGTAAGCGGGCAAATGATTTTGTAGTGCCGGCAGATAGTAATGAAGAAGCGATTGTTGCTGCCGCCAAGGTCGCAGCAGGTGCAAAACTGGATGGGGCGACAATTATCAAGACGGTTGTTGTGCCAAAGAAGTTGGTAAACTTTGTGATAAAGAAATAATAAAAATCCCCCCCCCAAACGGGGGATTTTTTAATTTTAGGTTATATTTTATTATGAAATTTTTTCAATGCGACGAATGCGACGTTCGATTGCATCAAATGGGCTTTCCAGGAACGATTGGGCAGTTAGGAAAGCGATTTCGATATCAATATCGTCAGCGGCCAGTGCCAGGACGTTTATGTCGTCGTGAAAACGGTCGTCGTGTGCCTGGGACGGCGTGTTGCATCGTGATGCACGAATATGACGATAGCGGTTAGACGCAATCATTACGCCAGCACCTGTGCCACAGATAATGATTCCACGGGCGTTTTTATCGTCCAGCATTGCATCTGCCAATGTTGCAGCGACATCTGGATAGTCTGCCGATGTATTTGGATCGTCAACGCCAAGATTTACAACCTCATACCCAACGGTTGATAACATTTCGATTAAATATAATTTTAACCCTGCCCCACGGTGGTCGGCTGCAATATAGACCTTGGATATGTTTTTGTTCATTTGTTGTTGTCCTTTCGTTTTTCAAGTTTGCATTCCAGGCCTGTGTTGCCTGTGATGTTTAATGTGTGATATGACAGCGTGCCGGTCATTTTGGCAGCACTGAAAATATTTGCGGTCGTAACAGTTGCAGGCCCTTCTAGGGTGCCGTGTAAAAACAAGACGGGTGTTTGCACTGCTCCAACAACACGGCCGCCACGGCCGATTACAACCGTTTCAGCGGTGATGTCGCCAATCACTTCGCCGTGAATTTGCACGTTGTGGTCTGTTTTTATATCTCCTGTTAATTTGCAACCTGCCCCGATGACGGTTGGGGATTGTTTTTCACTTGAATTCGTAAATGCCAACATTGTTATTCTTCCTTTACAAATTTTGTTGGGTCAAATGGTGAGCCCTTGTATCTGATTTCATAGTGCAGATGTGGTCCTGTTGAACGGCCAGAAGAGCCAGCCAGACCAATTACTGTGCCAGGACGAACCCAGTCGCCACGTGATACCAATATTTGCGACAGGTGGGCGTATAATGTTGTAAAGCCCAGACCATGGTCGATTTCAACGGTTGTGCCATATCCAACACGTTCCCCGGCCGATACAACACGCCCTGGGGCGACCGCCATCAATTCTGTACCAATTTTTCCGGCAAAATCAAGCCCGCGATGTTTCTTTGGTTTGCCGGTGAAGGGGTCTTTCCGTGTGCCGTAATTTGATGTAATACGTGAACTGACGGGTTTACCTAAGGGTAAAATCTCGTTCAGGCGACGCAGACCGTTCCAGCGTTCCAGACCATCAGCCAATTTTTGATATTTTTCGTCCAGGTCTTTGTCAAATTCGATTGGGGTAAAGGCAGAGCCGACCAATGGGTTGGTGTATTTGTTTGCGTTTCGCAATAGTGTTGTTTGGTTTAGTCCTAGTGTTGCCAGTGTGCTGTTTATGCGTTTAAGGCTTTTTTGCAGTTCGTCTGTGTTTTCTTTGGTCAGTGATGTGACAGTGTCAACAATTATGTTGTCTGCATCCATTATTTCTGCCATTGTATCCAGCATCTGGGCATTACGTTTTTTTAAGTCTTCGTTTTCTGCACGGGTTAGTTCGTATTCGGCAGATAATTCAGATATTTTTGTGTATTCTGGTGTAAAATCTTCGTTGCCCAGCATTTCAACAATACGGGTGCGTAAAAAGTCAAGTTCGCCCCACGTTTTGATGCGGGTGTTCATCAATTTTTCTTTTTCTGTGTCGGAAAGTTTTTTTGCGTTTAGGACTTTGTCATCAATAATGTTTAATTCACGCACCAGGTTGTTATATTTTGTCAGGTATGTTTGCAAATCAGACATGTGTCTGGTGTGGGTGCTGCGTGCTTCTTCTAGTTGCTGGGTGCGTTTCTGCAATAGTGGACGATGATATACAAATACGTATGTTGACCAAGATGCCCACAAGACAAGCCCTACCTTGCCACAAAAGCGGGTAAAACGCCAAAAACTGCTTTGCCCATAGGTGTAAACATTGCCACGTGGTGTGTCCATAACAGTGAATTCACGTGGTGGAAATATGCGAACAATCAACCGCCATATCGCACGAAATGGTGATGTTATAAATGCCCACAGCGATGTAAAATATCGTGTTATAAAGTTTATCATTTCTGGGCCAGTTTAGACAAAATATAGTCAATAGTCAAGCCATCACGCAAAATTGGCTCGCAATTCATTGGTAGGGCTTGGTGGATTGTTGTTATGCCTTTGGTTCCCAGGCGGCCAGATAACAGAACTCGTTCAGCAGTGTTTTTGCCACCAAATAGCGGTAAAATTCGGATGTCGCCAAGTTTTGTCGCCATTTGACCGATTGCTAATGCCGCTGTTGCTGCATCGGTAATCATACAAAATGTTCCCATCGGTTTAACCCGTGCAATGCATCGGGATATCCAATTTTTTAAATCTGCGTTATGGTGGGCATTGTGATTGGCAGGTGTGCCGTTAAAATACGGCGGATTCGTGATAACCAGGTCAAATGTGCGGTTCGTTCGCCATGTGTAAATGTCGTTTGATAATAATTCCATGTTTTTGTTATTTAATTCACAATTTGCGTGTGCTGCCCCCAGCATTTGTTCGGAAATATCAATACCTGTTATTTGTGCGTTGTGGTTGTGGTTTAGTAGGCATAATGAAACACCACCTGTTCCAATGCCAACGTCCAGAACTGATTTTGCGTTTGTTGGTGCAAACGCAGCCAGCCATACCGCATCGGATGTTGGGTTGTAATGACTGTGTCGCATTTTAATACGACCACCTAGCAGGCTAAAAAAATCTTGTTTTATGCTCATAGCTATTTATAATAAAGCATTAAAAGCAAAAGGCAAGTTTATGTTAGATAATATGATTGTTGTGCAAAGTGCAGTTAGTGCGTTTAATAATGCAGCGTTGTTAGCACCTGCGTTTTTGTGGTGGGGACTGTTGGCGGTGCCTTTGTTTGCGTTTGTGTATAAATATTCAGGTTTGTTCTGTGAGAAGTTAAATTGCGATATCAAAAATGTTTCTGTTTGGACTGTTAGTTTGATTTTTGCTTGGGTCGTTTTGTTCGGTGGGACATATAATGTTTTGCGTGATAGCCTGTCGGTGTTGCCTTTTACTGTTGCAATGATTTTGTTCTTGTCTGCGTTATTTGTTTCTTCGCATATGAGAAATCGACCCCTGCCCCGTATGACGTGGTGGCGGATATTGATTGTTGCTGTATGCGTGGCGTTGATTGGTATGTCTGATATGCATGTATGGTGGGGACCGTTATTGCAGATTGGGGCAACTGTTCTTGGTTTCTTTCTGGGACGTATGGCCAAGGGAGAAATGAGACCTGTGGCTGGGACTTTGTTGATTGTGCTGTGTGTTGCAATTGCAATGTTGATGCAACCAGAATTTTTTAGATTTGGCCAGTTGGGGAATTTGACAGTTGCACATCTGGGGGCGATGTTGGTCTTGGGGGCGGCGGCAATGGCGGCGGTCGCAACGTTGAATATAAAAAGTTCTGGTAAAATCAAAAGAAGTATTTTTGTGAAATTAAAATGGTTGATGCGTGTTCTGTGTGCGTTGGGGGCTGCCTTGTTCGTTATTACAGAGGCTGTGCCGGTATTTATTGGAACGCTGATTGCAGTGTTTATAATGTTCGCGTTGTCGGTGTGGCATAGTCGTGCAGATTTTGAACACTTTGGGGTTATGATGTTTGCACTGGTTTTGGGAACGTTTGGGGTAATTACTGTTATGCCAGTTATTACTGTCCTGGGGATTTTGTTGTGGCGTAATCAAAAATGTTCTGATTTTAGAGGGTTAGTCAGACGTTTGTTATAATTGGTTATATTTCTTTAATACCAATTAGTGTCGGAATAATGTATTATCGGGCTGTTAGTAATGTAAAAAAAGTGAGTTTTATTATGGCAATACATCCGACAGCAATTATTTCAGAAGGTGCAAAGTTAGGTGCCGATTGTAAAATTGGCCCATATTGTGTGGTTGGTCCAAATGTTGTTTTGGGCGACCGTGTAGAATTGGTTTCGCACGTGGTTATTGATGGAAAAACGTCTATTGGTGATGATTCTATTGTTTATCCGTTTGCTGTTTTGGGCGTGATGAGTCAGGACTTGAAGTGGCAGGACGAAGCTACAATGACGGGTTTGCGTATTGGCAAGCGATGCAGAATTCGTGAATATGCGACAATTCATTCGGGAACACCGGCATCCGATGGGACGGTGATTGGTGATGACTGTCAGATTATGGTAAATGCCCACGTCGGACATGATTGCAAGGTTGGTAATAGTGTTGTGATGTCAAATCTGGTTCAGGTTGCAGGACATGTTGAAATCGAAGATTTTGCAATTTTGTCTGGTGGAACAATGGTTTTGCAATTTGCACGTATTGGACGTAATGCGTTTATTGGTGGTATGTCTGGGGTTGGTAATGATGTGTTGCCATACGCAATTTATGACGGAAATCGTGCAGTATATCGCACTATCAATCGTGTTGGGTTGATGCGTCATGGATTTACAAACGAAGATATGCATGCAATTCATTCTGTGTATGCGGCGGTATTTCGTGGCGGCGAAGGCACTGTGTCTGAAAGATTGGCCAAAGTTCGCAAGGAAGTGAAAAATAATAAGTATGCGATGGACGCAATTGACTTTATCGAAAATCGGTCAAAGCGTGGAATTGGAACATCTAAGAATGCAGAATAAAAAGTTAAAGGTTTTTATAATCGCAGGCGAAGTGTCTGGCGATGTTTTGGCCGCACGGATTATGGCCAATATGACTGATGCTGAATTTGTTGGTATCGGTGGTGAAAATATGCAGGCATTAGGTCTGCGTTCTTTGTTCCCAATGTCTGATTTGGCAGTTATGGGTGCGGTAGAGGTTTTAGCCAATGCACGGACATTGACACGGCGTATCCGGCAGACTGTTGATGCGATTATCGAAGAAAAACCAGATGTTGTTGTTTCTGTGGATGCACCAGGATTTGTAAAAAGTGTTATAAAACAAATTAGAAAGCATCCAGATGGTCAAAAACTGATTAAAGATGGGTTAAAGTTTCAGCATGTTGTTGCACCCCAGGTTTGGGCCTGGCGGCCAGGACGTGCCAAGAAGTATGCTCAGATTTTTGATAAATTATATGCTTTTTTTGATTTTGAGGTTCCTTATTTTACAAAACACGGTCTGGAAACAGTGGCAGTTGGTCATCCAATTGCAGATGCGTTGATTGGAAAATATAAAACATCAAAAAAACAAGAAGAAAAGATTATTACATTAGTTCCTGGCAGCAGAATGAGCGAAGTTAAACGCTTGTTGTCATTGATGCGTGATGTTGCAGAACAATTGCACAGAAATGGATATATGGGATATAAATTTATTATCCCAACTGTCGAGACGACTGTTGATTATGTTCGTCGTGAAGTGGCAAAATGGCGTGTTAAACCAATTTTGGTGCCAGCCGCAGAGCGATATGATGTTTATGCAAAAACATATATTGCAATTGTTGCCAGTGGCACAGTTTCAGCAGAATTAGCAATGTTGCATGTGCCGACGATTGTCGTTTATAAAATGAATCCGATAACGACATGGATAGTTCGTCAGATTATCCAGGTAAAGTGGGTTTCGTTAGTAAATATTTTATTAAATTCGGGCGTGTTGCCTGAGTTTTTGGGACCAGCGGCGACCGCTGAAAATGTATTAAATGCTGTGCAACAACTGACAATTCCATCAAAACGTGAAAAGATGATTGCAGAATTGAAAAGTGCGGATTCTGTGTGGTGTCGTGGTGATGGTGGGGCTGGAAGATTGATTGCAGATGGAATAAAAAAATCCGTATAATGACGGATTTTTTTTTAGGGGTGTTTTTTATAGTGTTTCTGTTCTTTCGTTTCCTGGTTTATTCGATACCTTCGGGCATTTCTTTCATTATGGAAGTGCCTTTTTGGCAAATTGTTTTGTTTGGATTTTCAGAATCTTTGGTGAGTGTATAGCCCAGAGGACAGACCTGGTTAAGGTTTGTGATTTCGTTTTGGGTGCACCAGGAATCTGCACTGAATGTTTTGTTTAAGTCGTTTTCTGGTGCTTTTATGCCTTCGGAATCACACTTGATATCTTCTGCCAGAACTGGTGTCTTTGTGCCATCTTCGTTTTCGATTTCGATAGGTGCAACAGGTAATGCAGCAACGCATTTTGCAGATTTTCCCCATTTGCTGCGGCGTGCCCCATTTTCCCAGCATGAACATACGCCCCATGATTGTGTTGCAACAGATAAGTTGTAATCACGTGGACACATATTTTCGTTGGTACCGATGTTATATACCTTAGCCATGGTCGTGGTGGGGTCGGTGGGGTCAGAGGTGTCATTGATGTTATTAGCGAAAGTTGCGGTGCATAAATTGTCAGGATTGTATGTGTTTTCTTTGATGAATTGTATTTCGATGAATTGGCCCTGCAAGTTTGTGCATTGGGTTGTTAGAATTGAGATTATCTGGTTGTAAACCTCGGTTGCGACACCTGTTGGGCGTGTAAAACGATGTGAGATTTGGTCGTTGGTTGCTAGACCGTAAAGATAGATTGCAGCTTCTGTTTTTTCGTCCGTTTTTGTATATGAGGTGATGTCGTCGTCTGTGCTTTTTTTTGCATAAAATGCGTCAAAACCACCAAAGGCTTGTTCAATGGTTTCTGGGGCACTGCAAGCATCAATATCTTGCAATTGTTTGGCACATTCTGATTTTAATGTTACACCATCAGTGTCATAAAGCGTAAACCAATCAGGGGCAAATTTTGAATCTGGTTCAAATAAGCCACTGTATGGATAGTAAAAGTTTTCATAGTTTGTTCCGCCGTATTTATCAAAACACTGCTTTACGACTGCACGGCATGCCGCCAATGTATCTGTGGTTTGTTGTGTGTTTATAAAGTCTGCAATTATGTTGTTATCAAACATATTATTACAAGAATTTATATAGTCTGCACACATTTGAGTGTTTAATGTAATTTTTCCGGGTTGTAGCGAAATTTTTTTATCTTCTGTCAAATCTGCCATTGCAGATGTAAGGGCCTTGTCGTTGTCGATGTAGCAGGCGGAAATATATTCAAAGCAGCCTTGTTTGATTTCCGAGACTTTGCTGCGTTGTGCGTAATAAATGTCAAGCATTGCCTTGTCAAGGTATTCGGACCAGACTATGTCAGCTTTTTCGACGCATTTATCAAGTGCTGGTTGTGCAAATTTCTTGGTGCGTGATTCGAAATTTTGAACAAATGTTCGATTGCTGGGATTTTTTGCAAGTTTTTGTTGAGATGCTTCGATGCCGTCGCTAAATGTTAGCATTTTTTCAAGTTTATAGAAATCTTGGACACCTGTGATTGGTGCCCCGGTTGTAATATCGATGAATTCGCCGTTGTCCAGGCATTTATGATAGTTTGCACCGCATACTTGTTCGTTAAGGATTGCTGTTTCAACTTCGTTTATACAGGTTGTGATGTCCGAAGAATTATGTTTTTGGCGATTTTCAATGCGTGCCAGGTCCAGCATTGCACTGCCCTCGCGCACGGCGGATTTCATTTGTTTTTGCGTTTGTTCGATTGCAGTTTGGACTGTGTTACAATCCTGTTCGATTGCCATTAGGTATGCAGTAATTGCACGTTGTAATGATGCATCGTTGCAATCTGCACGCACAGCGTTTCGGCATTGTGGATATACTGCATTGTATAATGCGTCGCCGTTGTATGTTGCAATTGCCTGGCCTGCATCAACTGTGCCAAATGCGTTCGTTGTGTCAAAAGAGATGTTTATGCTGTTCAAATCCGAGTATTTTCCGCCAACATTACTGTCGTCGCCACGAATAGAGTTCATTATTGCCTGTAATAGTGCCTTGGATGCGGAATTGTCCGTGGTCAGGGCGGTTTCGCCTTCGGATTCGGTTCGCATCGATTTTGCCTGGGCGGCAGTCATACCAACAACGTCTAGGTTTTCGGTGAATACAGTTAGTTGTTCACCTGCCTGTTGCAGGGTTTCACGAACTTCGGCCAGGGCAAATACACGATTGTTACATGAACAGCGACGATAATCGTCGTTTTTTAGTGTGCAAAATTGGTCCATGCAAGAAAAATATGTGTTTTTACATTGTTCGTATTCTGCACCAGTCTTGGTGGATTCACCGGGGGTTGTTGCTGCACGTGTGGTAATTGTTTTTTGTGGTCGAACAATTGATTGTTTCGATGTGCGTGCAGTTGTTGTTTTTGTCAGGGTGCGTCCAGATATTGCACTGCGAGAATTTGTTATTATGTTGCGTGGAATCAATGCGGTGTGTGGTGATGAAGTTCGTTTTACAACACTGGACGTTCGTGATTGTGTTTGAACAGATGTTTGTTTGGTGCCTTTGTCACGTGAAATGGTTGTGCCATCGCGAACAGCAGCGTTGGCAAAGCCAATGCAGACAAGCAGATTTGTAATGAAAACAAGAATTTTATTCATCTCTGATTGAAATGTTAGCAAATTTATATTTTTTAGTGCAAGTGAATAATTGGTTTGCGTTGTAGGTGGGGCATAGATTTTTTTCAAAAAATGTATTTTTTAGTCTTTTTTCTTGTTGCAAAAAAATTAAATTTAATATAGTATGTTTGTCAGCCTGCGGATATGGCGGAATTGGTAGACGCGCTAGTTTCAGGTACTAGTGGTAGCAATACCTTGGAAGTTCGAGTCTTCTTATCCGCACCAGTTTTGGGGTTGTAGCTCAGTTGATAGAGCGCTACGTTCGCATCGTAGAGGTCGTGGGTTTGAGTCCCATCAGCTCCACCACTGTTTGGTTCGTTTTTGTGTAAGTCTTCGGGGATATGGCGGAATGGTAGACGCTGAGGACTTAAAATCCTTTGGTCATTGCGACCGTGTGGGTTCGAGTCCCACTATCCCCACCACACGTTGAATCGCCAGATGGCGTTTTTTTATTTGGATGTGTAGCTCAGTTGGTTAGAGCGTTTCGTTCACATCGAAAAGGTCGTTGGTTCGAGTCCAATCACATCCACCAATTATAACATATCTTCCTGGGGTTGGGGATTTTTTTATACATTTGTTGACAATTTGGCTTTGTGTGATACAGTTTGCCCGGATTTTAATAGGATAAATGAAAATGAATGACAATGGCGGTTTGAAAAAGATTCTGGAACATTCGCTGAGTTATGATTTAGTGGCAAATCGAATGAGTGCAGATTACTATAATGGCGTTCGTGTTATAAAAATGCCAGCAATGAAGGACTGGGCAAATATTGCCATCGAAAATTTGCAAAATTCTGTGAATATGAAACCTGTGTTGCTGCTGGTTAGGACTGTGATGTGTTCAGATATCACTGACCCTGAACGTTTGCAGAATCCGCCATATGGCAGATATGGTTCATGTGTCGTGGGAAATGTTGTTTTCGAGAAAAAAGATGATTCTGCGTGGTGGTTTAGTCCAACAGAGTGGTCTGTAGTTGAAATGAGAACGTGTAATTTAGCCGCAACCGAGGAATCTGTGTATCAATTTTTGTTTAAATTGGCACACAGGGATTTAGCAAAAAAATTTGCGTTGCAGAAAAATGAAAAGCAACGAGTTTAATATGATAAAAAAATTATTGCGAATTTTTGGCGGTGATGTTGGTATGAGAAATGCAGAGACAAACCTTGTTCCAGTTATGTCTGATGAAATCTTGGGCGAAATTTCACTGCGGGAAATGGTGCGACAAAGTTTTACGGGAAAATATATTTTTCATGGTTCGCCTGCGAAGTTAGAGCCAGGGTATGATGTGCTTAGACCTGGTTTTTTCAAGCATAGCGAAAGATGTGTTTATGCGGGTGGTATTGATATTGCATTGCGTTTTGCGTTGGTGCGTGTTTGGGGGCAAGACCAATATGGTGGGACGGATTTCTATGTTTATTGCACAAGAAGGCACCGTTTGGTTATTTATGATGCACACAAGGTTGGAATAGATTGGTATAAGCAAAATATAAAAAGAGTTGCCTATGTTTATGCAATTCCTGCTAAGGGGGTTGTTTTGGACCAGTTGTCTAGCACCGGGCAGCCATTGCCAGTGGTTGCACGTGCGTTAGTCAATCAGGAAGAATTGGCGAAAGCGGGTTTTTGGTTTGCGTGTGAAGAAAATGTTTCAACCGAACGTTGGTGGGGAATCGAGAATAATGATGATGCTATTCGTCGTTTTGTGTTCCCTGCATATCCGTATTTGAATAAACGTCAACGATAATAAAAAAAATCGCCATTGTGGCGATTTTTTTGGTTAACGTAGTCCTTTGGCACGACAACATGCGGATGCGGCAGAACGCCAGTCTGAATATTGTTTTGATGGGTCCCGTAAATCACGCCACGGTTGCCAGCCATTACAGCGTTTGTTTTGGCCAGTGCCTGTGCATTTTGCATATCTACGCAATGAACATGTTTGATTAGATGTTTTTCCTGTGTCTGTCGTGCATTTTACAACGACATTTTGATTTTTTGCATCGTTTTTGCCCAGTTCTTTGGATGAAAGAACCTGGTATGCGGTGGCGGTGTTGATTGCGACGAAAATAGCAATGATGCTAAATAATATGCGTTTCATTTTTTTCCCCTGGTGTTGTATCTATTATAGTTTTTAATGCAAATAAAAACAACAGGAATATATTTATCGTGTTATTGGGGTGGTGGTTTCGCTGTGACAGCCGTTTTCACGCATTAAACGAATGCGATTCATCCAGCCTTTTAGGTATTTTTTATTGTTGCCACGTTTGGAAATTTCAATATAAAACTGTTGTTGGTTGTCTAGGAAATCATTGTGTATATCGCCATGATAATTTTCCGTTGCAGATATAACGTCTGGGTCTATTTTATTTTTTTCTGGAATGCCCAGGAATTTGCAAAAACGACGAATGCCTGTGGATGTGCCTGCACCCCACCCCAGCATAAATACGTTGCCACGACTGGTGTCAGGAAGTTGGTTTATGTTATAGTTTGTGTAATATTTGCGATATGCAATATCTTCGGCGTCGGCACGTGTGATGTTGCGAACGTCTATTTCAGGGTTGCTGTTCTGTGATATGCCATAGCATGTGTAGCCCCCGGTGTCGTCATGGTCGTTGACACATTCGCCTTCGGTGCGAAAAACTGTAATCATTGCCTTTTCAAAGGCAGGGTCAATTGAGGCATAGCGGCCAGTGGTTAAAATCTTGTTTGGGAAATGGTCGCTGTGCTGTGGTGGTGTGCAAGTTGCGTTGTAGGTAATATTTGTTTGTGATGATGCTGGTGTTGTGGTTGGGGTGTTTTGCACAATAGGAAACGATGGCAGTGTTTGTGGCATGGGAATGTCAATAGATGGCTTGGGCGGTGTCGCAAGTGCAACTGTTGTTGTCGCTGTTGGGCGATTGCCAATTGCAATGATAGATTCTGTTAAACCTGGTGCCTGGGGGCAACGTGTGTCATCCAATGGATATTGTGTGCAATATTGTGCGGTGGTAAGGGTTTGTTCATCACGAATACGTTGACCTTCGGACATGGATACCAAGCGATTGATATATTCTTCTTCGCTTTCAATTTCTATTGTTTGGTATGCACTGCGGTCGGCGTATGGTTTATATCCGGTTGTGGCGTTTTGTGTGCGGTCAGTAAAAGATGCGTCGTTTGATGTTGTTGGAAAATTTGTGGGACGCAAAAATGAATTTACGGCCATTGCAGGAAACGCAACCAAGGAAAAAGTAATAATTGATAAGATTTTCAGATTATTTTTCATCGTTTGTTGTCCATGGTTTATCGTTCATTACCAGGTAATATAATTCTGGGGTTTCACTGCCTGGGTTGCGTAGAATTGGTCGCACAATGTAAATATCAATATCGCAGGGGGATGCGGTGTTGTCTTGGATTTCTGTTAAATCCTGGTGAAATTTTGCAGCGAAATCCATGGCCTGTAAATACGCGGCATCGTCGTCGGCAGCGTTGACTGAATCACCTGCCCATAATAACCACATGCCGTGATTTACAACGTTTTCTTGGTTGCTGCCGGTCAGGTCGTCAGCAGATAATAGTAATAATGGTGAAAAATCAACACCGCTGGTATAGTCGCCGGTGCTGGTTTCGGTCCAGTCATACATTCTGCCCAAAAAGTTTAATGCACCATAAATCAAGCCGCCAGCGGATTCCATTTTGCCAAGAATTCCAATGTTTTGCAGGGTTGATTGGAACAGCCAATCACGAATCTGGGTTGATGCTTTACTGCTGCGTGCGAGTTTTGCCCCCTTGGTAATCAGTTTGTTGCCTGTCAGACTGGCACGACCTGCACGGGCGGCACGTGCGATTATATTTCCACGTTGGGCATTGTGCCAAACACGCAGACTGTGGCGATATGCGTTTAATTGGGAATATGTATTTCGTGCCTGTTGGTATTTTTTTACGTCTGCGTTTGTTTCTAGTGTTTTTACTAAATCACGGGCGTTATCTAATTCACGGGTTTTGTTAGCGTATCGAATTGCGTCAGTTGTTGCGTCAATCGCACGCAATTCATCAGCAAGACGGTCGGCGTTGCGTGTTGCGGTAATGTAATCACGAACAGAATCAAGTTTGCTTAATTCACGTATGGTTGTCCCAAGGTTTTTTAATACACGTGATGCACGTGCTGATTTTGTTGCACCACTTATAAGCAAGCCACCGCCCATTGTTGCAACGGTTATAACAACGTCAAGGGCGATTTCGGCATATGAAATCCATTGCAGATTTACGTCGCCTGCAACATAGTAATCGTTGCTGTCAGTTTCGCCAGAGCTTTCTTTGAGGTTTACGGTTTGTGTGACGGCACGATTGATTGCGTGATTGTCGTTGGCCAAGGCACTTTTGCTGGTGCATGTTCGGCCGGATGGGTATAACGCATCAATGTTTTCGGTTATATATTTTAATGAAATGGTATTGTTTTTGTTCGGGCCAACAAAGGAATCAAGTGTGCCGTGTTGCACGACCATAATTGCATACCAGGCAGGGTCGGTGTTTGTCCAGACAGTGGTATCAAGTGGACCGCCAATTTTTGGGTTTGGGTCAGATGATGGCACTGAGCGTTTGTTGTCAAGTGCCAAGCGTTGCCTTAAAATTTTTGGTTGTGTTTCATAATTTACAATTATTTCACGGCCGTTTGGAAATGTGTATTGGATTGGTGTGAACTTTATTGTTTGTGTGTCAGGGATGTTTGCAACCTCTGGACAGGCAAGGACAGAAGTTAGAACGTCAGGTTGTGCAAATGTTTTGTAAATCCATTGTTTGATAATCGTTTCGTGGTCTGATTCTGAAACAGTATCGGTGGTTTGTGCCAATGCATTGGCAAATACGCCACTGGCACATTCGGTGGTGGTGTCAGCAAGCGAATTTGCAATAAGTCCAGTGGCAATGATAAACGCAGTAAAGAATTTTTTTATCATTACATTTTACCACATTTCTTTTCGATTGCCTGGATTTCTTTCTTTAATCTGTATATCAGGACTGAGTATTGGTCAGTTGGTTTGACGTTTTCACCGTCGTGTGTGACAACTGTGCCATCTTCGCCCGGTTCGGCGGGACGCCAATTCCAGCAATAGTTTTCGGTGTCTTCGGTATATACAACCATTGTGTTTGCAGGTGGTTCGTTGTCGCAATAGCGCACAACGCATTCCGCCGACCAGGTATCATCTTCCCACAAACCGTCCCACCAGGAAAATTCTGTTTGTGAACCGCCCTGTAAGCATTGGCGAACCCCGGGGGGAAGTGGTTGGGTTGGTGTGTCACTGGTTGGCTCGGTCCCGCAGAACATATAGTCGCCAATGGCGGCCTGGCGTTCGCCGTGGTTAAACAGTGTGTTGCAACACGTGAATTGTTCTGTGATTGGGTCGTGCAGGCAATCGGTTTCGGAAAATAGTTGCGAGCCAGCAATAAAACCACCGACAGATGCACCAATTGCGGCACCAATCCATCCACCCGTAGACCCCCACAGTGCACCAACACTCATACCGCCCAACAGACCAGATATTGCACCGCCAGCAACATTGCCAGCGGTATGTTCGCCCTGGCCCTTTGTGTTTTCATATATTCCATATGCCCCCAATGCACCGCCGACAACTGCACCAGCCTTGGCCAATGTGGATGGGCCTTTTTTGGGGGCTGTATTGGTGTTTCCGCCATTAGTGTTTCCTGCACCAGTTCCACCACCAGAGCCGCCACCAGCACCGCCGCCAGTGCCACCACCAGAACCACCGCCAGAACCGCCACCAGCACCACCGCCAGAACCGCCGCCAGAACCGCCACCAGCACCGCCGCCAGAGCCGCCACCGGTAAGTCGGATCGTAGCCATGTCGTTCTGTGAGCCAAGGAGTTGAAAAATGATGTTGTC
>JAZTYU010000024.1:0-5359 GCA_045637165.1 Candidatus Enterousia sp.
CAGTGCCGCGAAAGCGACTACGCAGTGCCGCGAAGCGACTACGAAGTGCCGCGAAGCAACAAGAGTTTTTTTAGTTTCTAGAAAATTAAGTACCACAACTAAAAATCCCCCAAACGGGGGATTTTTTTTAGGCACTGTTCACAGAAAAATACAACAATTATTTTGTAATACGAACATCCAACTGGGGGAATGGGAAATTAATACTCTTGGTTGGCAATGTTTCATAAATTTGCTCAATCAAATCCATTGTTGAACCATATACATCCGCATATTTTGACCAATATCGCACTGTTATATCAACGCCACTTTCACCCAAATTATTAACAAAAACCAATGGCGCAGGATCCTGCATCACGCGTTTATCCTTTTTCAAAATACCCAAAATCACCTTTCGTGCCTGATCAACACTGTCGCCATATGCGATACTTAATTTCAAATCAGAACGACGAATTGTTCCCTTAGACAGATTTGTAATTTCACCATTTGCCAATGCACCATTTGGCAAGAATATAACCTGATTATCAAACGTATGCAGTTCGGTTGTAAAAATCATAATCTTTTTTACAACACCTGTTTTGCCCGTTGCAGTCTCTATCGTATCGCCAACCTTAAACGGTTTAAAAAACAATATAACAATTCCGCCGGCAAAGTTCTGTAATGTCCCAGACAATGCCATACCTATCGCCAACGATGCCGCACCCAAAACCGCAACAATTGACGTCATCTGAACACCAACGGTGGTCAAACAAATAATCAAAACAAATACCTTGAAAACAATATTCAAAAACGACAGCAAAAAAGTACGTAGCGACAATTCGACCTTGCGCCGTTCCATTCCGCGTCGAATAGAATTCAGCAACCACTTGGACAACCACAACCCTGCCCCCAGGATAACAATAGCCGCCAATAATCGCAATCCAAACGCGACAGCTTTTTCACCCAATGTCGACAATATCGCTTCTAATGATCCTGCCTCTATATGAACTTTTTCTGCAACTGTTATATTTTCTGTTAACATATCTGCCGCACCTCGCCATTACATAGGTATATCTTCGCATTTTTCCACAGGCGCCGATGTCTTACAGTCCACACTCTGACTGCCACCAATGCCCAAGAAACCATTCTTCTTTTTCGTTGTACAACTTTGTGTCACTGTACTGGTACAGAAATGACAGTTTCTGGTTTCACGATTAAATGTTGACCATACTTCACGTGTATACCCACCGCCTTCAAACTTATGACGTTTTGAACCAAAACTTAATGACGCCAAATCAGCACCAGAAGAACTGAAATCAGCCTTGGTCTTCAAACCTTCGCTTGTTGCATGACCGCCCTTTGTCAAATCAGACCCCATCAACCCAGCACCAACTTCATATGAAATTGCATATGGTGGTGCCAACGGCGTATCAACCTGGGAATTTGGCGCCCCCGCCAATTCACCATTTGTTGCTGCCAAACGCTGACACATATATTGTGCCAAATCTGCGGATGCATCCTTGGTTGCGGTTGTCACGGCCTCATTAAACTTTTTATGATAATTATTTTGTGCCTGCTTTAACGCCGAAATCGCAATCTGCATCTTTAACTGTGTCAACAGGTTCGGGAATCGTCCCGTAGTCTTCTGATTCTTTTTACCTGTAATCTGAGACAAGTCACGACCATATACACAGAATTGAACCTCTGGATCCTGTTCAATCATTTCAATTGTACGATTGATTGTACCCGTGATATTATTCAGCTCTTCTTCAATTGTCGCAATAATAGCATCTGAATCTGGCACACCTGCATTGCGTTGACGAACCTGTGCCAAATATTCGCGAACCCCCAATTCACCAGGTCCCAACACAACCGCACCTTCATCATCTTCATTAATTGCATCGACGATTTTACCGGTTGCATCACCCATTTTTATCGAACCGAATGAAATCATACCCGTCACACGATAAATCGTTCCATCTTTCTGTGAACGCAATGACCCAGTACCAATTGTTTCATCGGTCGCAAATCTATCACAGTTTTCTGTATCTCCACAAATTTCTGCCATCTTACGGTCAACCAATTCCTGACACTGATCCAGGGCAGAATTATCGATATTTAAATACAATCCCATCAGCATAGAATCCAAATCTTCCATTGCAAAATCTGGATTATTTGCCTTGCAGACAACCAACTTGTCAATTGGACAAATATCGTGAATATAGTTATAATCCATACCAATACAATTTTGGAAATTTTCACCACAGCGATCTTCGGCTGTAAAACAATCCTTAACTTCTTGGGTACACGCATCCACACGCATTGCCGCCAACTTGTCCTTTACATACCCCCAAATCAACGGTTCCATGCGTTCACATGGGTCTATTTCAACCTTACAGAAACTGCGCGCCATATCTGGACGCGACAAACAAGCATCCATTGTTTCAACACCCTTGCCAACAATATCATCTTTACATGCTTTTTGTATACAGTTTGAAATATTGGTCAAACAAGACTGACGGAATTTTGATTCTGCGGCAGTTTCTGCCACCTTAATTGTTGGCGCCGCCTCTTTTAAAAACGCAGGCCATACCATATCACGCACAGCGACACATTGTCCCAAAACATTTTCACAGATTGTGCGTTTTGCGTTTAATACCTCCATCGTAGATGCGGTAATATCATACACATCAACCGTTGCAACAGTTGTACCGGCTGTACTTTTTGCCTGTTTATTTTGCATATTTTCAGACGCGATTGTCGAAACACAATTTTCCCAGTTTTTACCACATGCATCATCAGTCTGCATACATTTTTTAAACTGAACCATACACTGTCCCAGATCATATTTGTTCGCTTCTTCAAAACTTTCTTTTAACGCCTGACGAACATCACCCTGGGCCTGTGCCAACGCCAAATCTGCTTCTTTCTTTTTTGTTGCCAAACTGTTTTCATATGCTTTGCAATCTGATGTAATCTGACGCGAATACATATTGCGCAATAACATCATATCGCCTTCACATGATTCTGGAACCTCGTTCAGACACAACTTTTCTGCTGCTTCATATAATGCGTTACCTTTTAGATTTGAAAAATCTTCGGCATCCATTTCTTCTTCTTCATCTTCATATGCCTCGTTCCACAAGGCCATCAAATCCTGCCGTCTTTTTTCTTTTGAATTTTTACCCTCAATTTCATCAATCTCTTTTAAGTTTCCTGCCTCGTCATATTCACGCGTTCCTGTAAAAACGATATCGGCCTTGGCGCCCAGTTTTACCTTTTCAACCTCTATTGTTGAGACACGTTCTGCTTCACCTAAAATATCTTGAATTTCTGTAAATTGCTTATCGTATTTAATACTTAAATCACTGCACGAACACGTGCCACCACTATCATTTTCAGAAATACAAAATTGATCCATACATCCATAATACGCATCATAACATTCCTGTTCATACAATCCGGACGCATCCGTTTTTGTACGAACAGTTGTACCCTTCTTTAATGCCGATTGCTTTGTCTCTTTCTTTGCCGCTGCTGCATACGCATCAACAATCGGCAATGTCATCAACGCACCAACCAATGGAAACAACGCATATATATTTCTGATTTTCATATCAACTCTCTCCCTAAATCCATTTTCAAGAATTTACATATTTACGTCTTCGCAACTTTCAATTTCCTGACAGAATTCCTGCTTGCCACCAGACGCCATCCCCAATAAACCGCCACCAACAGCGCCAACAATACCACCAATTGCCGTACCCCAACCAGCAGACACCATCGTACCCGTTGCTGCCCCTGCCGACAATCCACCAGCCGCAGATTTCAATGCAGACGTTGCCTTAGATTCGCCACCAACCTCACACACTTGCTGCATACGACACACGTGACAATTACGCAACGCTGGTTCAAATTGCACACTGCGAATATAACTATAATTCTTTTTTCCTTCTTCTGGCGTTTCTACCTTATATGTCGCATAACAATTCTTTTCTGCTTCTTCCAGTTCTTGTTCGCGTGACAATTCTGCAATCTTGGATTCCAGTTCACGCATTGCGCGATTTTCTGCACCAATTTCTGCAATCAGCTTTGCCGTATTAAACACACTGGTCCCCAAATTATTGCGTCCCTTTGGCTTTTCCGCATCAGAACATGCCGCAACTGTTTTATCTTGTTCGAATTGCTTAAAAAACTCATCAACAGCTGCCTTAGAATTTTCACGCACCCGAACACGCAATGCAACCATATCCTGTTCCGATTCTGGAATTTCCGTCAGCCCCATAACCGTATCGTCTGCCGGCAGACACGACATATCTGTCCCACATGTCTTGCCCAGTTGTTCACCAAAGTAATTGATACACCCCTGCATCATCTGATAATCCATCTGCAAAACCGCAGCCGACACAATAATATCAAACTGTGTTTCCGTTTTACACGATGGGAACATTGACTGCGGACACATAGCCACAATTTCGGACGGTTTTTTACCAACGCATTCTGGTTTTGTAAAATTCTCGCCACACTTGTCACGCAGACACGCATCAACGTCATTTTGACAGAATTGCGTACGCAAATATCCCAATTTGTCATTCACAACAGCCTTTAATCCAGGAATCATTTCATTACATTCATCAATAATCGGACAAACACCTGCTGCAACATTAACATCAGTCAAGCACGCAGAATTTGTCGATGTCGAACAACCATCTTCCAAACAAACCTGTATCTGTGCCAAGCACGTCTGACGACGATACTTATCCGCATATTTTACAGCATTTTCCAAAATAGATTCCGATTCTGCCTGCCAATCCTTTAAAACATCTTTACGCACCGCCATACACTGATCCAAAACATTTTCACATGCATTTGCACGACGCCCCAGCAAATCAGCATCCAAACAATTCTCAAAATTACTTCCGCATCCACCCTTGTCCGCGACACATGCACGATACGCCAACAAACATTCACCACGATTATACTTGTTTGTTGTATCCAGCATTTCTAAACGCGCCTGGCGAACAGATGCCTCTGCTGTACGTTTATTCGCCTGGGCATTCGATTTCTGATCTGCCAAATATAAACTAAACGCCTTGCAATCTGATGTAATCTGACGCGAATACAACATTTCTTCCATTTCTGCCTTGTCGCCACACGCCTCTAATTCAGACGCACAAAATTCTGCCGCCATCGCGTATAAACCATCACCAATATCCGCATCAGAATCCAACGCATCTTCATCATCTGCCTCTGAATTCAACCACTGCGCAAAACTTAATCCTGACGCACGCGAACTTTTCTTTGCTGCCTCACTCTCTCCAAATACTAACTTTGCCTTGGCACCTAAACGCTCACGCTCTACCCCTTCGGTATATAATTTATC
>JAZTYU010000025.1:0-79605 GCA_045637165.1 Candidatus Enterousia sp.
CCGCACCATGTGCTTCTAATGCCCATACTTCCATTTCCCCCAAACGCTGGCCACCCATGTGGGCTTTACCAGACAATGGCTGCTGTGTGACCAATGAATAATTGCCGGTTGAACGTGCGTGAATCTTTTCATCAACGAAGTGATGCAGTTTCAGCATGTACATAATACCCACTGTGACAGGACGTGCAAACTTTTCACCAGTCATACCGTCATACAAATCAAACTGACCTGTTTCTGGCAGACCTGCTAATTTCAGCATTTCACGAATGTCTTCGGATGTTGCACCGTCAAATGTTGGTGTCGCCATTGGAACACCGTCACGCAACAGAGTAGCCTGGGCACGAACGTCTGTGTCTGTCATTTTTTCCAGTTTTTCAGCAACGTCGATGCCGTAAACCTTGCCCATTTCTTTGCGTAAATCATCAGTTACTGCACGCTTTGCCTTGACTTCGTCCAAAACTGCACCAATCTGGGCACCCAATGTGCGGGCAGCCATACCAAGGTGAGTTTCCAAAATCTGACCGATGTTCATACGTGATGGCACACCCAATGGATTCAAAACTAAATCAACAGGTGTTCCGTCCGCCAAGTGTGGCATGTCTTCGACAGGAACAACCTTGGATACAATACCCTTGTTTCCGTGACGTCCTGCCATTTTGTCACCTGGCTGCAATTTCATCTTGTGTGCAATGTAAACCTTGACTTCTTTCAAGACACCTGCATTCAATGAATTGCTTTCGGTTGCTTTGGCAACTTCGGCATCGGCCTTGTCGTTCAGCATCTTTAATTTCTGAACGTGCTGTTCACGCAATTCTTCGATTTTTGCCTGGGCTTCCTTGTCCTTGACAACCAATTTCTTGATATCAGATGCACGGACACCTTCAAAGACTTCGCCTGTCAGTTTTTTGCCAACAAATGGCTTCAAACTGCCTGTGCCTGCCTCGATTTCCAGGTTTTCTGCAATTTGGAAAATCTGGTCTGCAAAGCCTTTTTCGATAATTGCGATTTCTTCTTCACGGTCTTTGTTGATTTTTTCGATTTTCTGCAATTCAATCATCTGGGTGCGTTCATCTTTCTTAACACCGTGACGGGTCAGAACGTTTACACCGATAACTGTTCCTTCTTCGTTTGGACCAACACGCAGTGATGTATCCTTAACATTCAATGCCTTTTCACCAAAGATGTTACGCAACAATGCTTCTTCTGGGGTCAACAGTGTTTCAGATTTTGGTGTCACACGACCGACCAAAATATCACCCTGTTTTACACGGGCACCAACATAGATAATACCAGATTCGTCCAAGTTCTTTAACGCTTCTTCACCGACGTTTGGAATATCACGGGTCAATGCTTCTGGCCCCAACTGGGTATCACGAACTTTGAATTCCTTTTCAACGATTTTTACAGATGTAAATACGTCGTCACGTGAAATGCGTTCAGAGATAACAATAGAGTCTTCGTAGTTATAACCACGCCATGGCATAAATGCAACCAGAACATTGCGTCCCAATGCCAATTCACCATAGTTCATAGATGAACCGTCAGCAATAATGTCGCCCGCAGAAATGCGATCGCCAACCTTGACCAATGGTTTCTGGTGAATGATTGTTTCGCTGTTTGAACGTTCAAATTTTTCCAAGTTGTAAATATCAACGCCTGTCACAACATTGCGGCTGTTCATACATTTTACCACAATACGATTTGCGTCAACAGATTCAACAACACCACTGTGTTTTGCAACCTTACCAGTGCGGGAATCACGTGCCACTTCACGTTCGATACCAGTTCCAACCAATGGTGCCTGAACACGCAATAATGGAACAGCCTGACGCTGCATGTTTGAACCCATCAATGCACGGTTCGCGTCGTCGTTTTCAACGAATGGAATCAACCCTGTTGCGATGGATACCACCTGACGTGGTTCAACGTCGATAAGGTCAATTTCGTCCTTGGATACCATAGTAAATTCACCGTCAACACGTGCAGTAACCGTATCTTCGGTAAACGTGCCGTCTTTGGCAGTTGGGGTATTACCCTGGGCGATTTTATGACCCAATTCTTCGTCTGCGGTCAAATATTTCATTTCATTGGTGACCTTGCCATCTTTGACAACATAGTATGGTGTTTCAATAAATCCATATGGATTTACACGTGCATATGTTGACAAGTGGTTAATCAGACCAATGTTCGCACCTTCTGGGGTGTGAATTGGACACAGACGGCCATAGTGTGTTGGGTGAACGTCACGGACGTCGATGCCTGCACGGTCACGGTTCAAGCCCCCTGGCCCCAATGCAGAAATACGACGTTTGTGTTCCAGTTCTGATAATGGATTATACGCATCCATAAACTGAGACAACTGTGATGTCCCCAAGAATTCAGAAACCAATGACATCAATGGCTTTACATTGATAACGTCTTGTGGTTGCATGTTCGCAATATTTGGTGAAGACAACGCTTCACGGACCAAACGTTCAATGCGAACCATACCTGTGCGGAAATTTTGTTCCAGCAATTCACCAACTGTGCGAACACGACGATTTGACAGATTATCAATGTCATCAACTGTATCTTTGCGGTCAATGATGTTTGTCAATGTCTTTAACACTGCCAAGAAATCTGATTTAGTCAACAAACGTTCGTCTTCTGGTTTTTTACCAGAGTCAATTTTCAAACGCTTGTTCATTTTGAAACGACCAACAGCAGACAAATCATAATATGCAGGTTCAAAGCCCTGACGCATAAACAGATTGATTGCCGCTTCCAGTGTTGGACGCTCACCCGGACGGATAATGTTATAGATTTCAATCAGGGCTTCTTCACGGTTTGTTGTCTTGTCCGCCAACAATGTGTTGCGGATATGTGCACTGACCGTTTTGTTATCAATTGCAATCAGACTGATTTCTTTTATATTCAATTCGTCCAATGTCTTTAAGACATCTTCGGTGATTTCTGTGCCTGCAGGAAAGATAACTTCATCGCCAGAGACAACCGGGTCAAACAGATATTCGCCTTCTAATGCGTCTGGTTCGATTTCGAAATTCTGTTCCGCCATCAATTTCTTGGTATTCTTGCCGTTCAGACGGTCGCCCTTGGCCAAGATTGCCTTGTTGCCTTTGGTTGACAGCAAATCAAAGTTCAGGCTAAATTTATCCAAGCCCTGGAAACTGGCTGTTTCGCCAACCCAATTTTTACCATCAAATGCCAATGGAATACGATTATAGAATACACCCAAAATTTCAGTATCTGACATACCCTGAATTGTTGGTTTGCGTGGGTCATCGGTCCATTTCTTTTCATCCTGGGCACTTGGCAAACAACGCAAAAGAACTGTCGCAGGAACTTTGCGGCGACGGTCAATACGAACATAAATAATGCCTTTGGCTTCTTCGAAATCAATCCAAGAACCATGTTCTGGGATAATACGTGCGGTATATGTTGTTGGATTACCCGCAACTTTTGATTCCTTGGTTGTTGCAAACACAACGCCCTGGGCACGATGCATCTGGGACACAATAACACGTTCAACACCTGATGCGATAAAGCTGCCACGTTCAGTCATCAATGGCACTTCGCCCATAAATATTTCTTGTTCTTTGATGTCACGCAGGCTTTTTTTGCCATCTTCGGCGACATCCCATAAAATCAATCTCAGCTTCAGTTTCAACTTGCTGGAATATGTCATATTACGTAGCATACATTCTTTTACGTTGTATACTGGTTTATCCAATGTATATTCCACAAATTCCAGGTCGGCGATGCCGGCATAGTCTTTGATTGGGAACATTGATTTGAATACATTTTGCAACCCCATGTCTTTGCGTGATTCTGGGGCAACATCTGCCTGCAAGAAGTTTTTATATGAATTATATTGAATCTCTACTAAATCAGGAAGCGGAGTTTGCAAAAAACTTTTTCCAAAAGATTTTCTAAGTTTCTGGATAACTGCCATCGGTTTTAATCCTTTTTTCTGTGCGTTTTGCAAACATAGCAGGGCAAAAAGAAAATTCTTAAACAAATTGTGAATACAAATTATAAAAATCTTGGATAATCAATCAGTTTCCGGCTTGATTATCATTACACAATTTATCTAAAAATCTCCTTTTTGCCCTGCTTTTGTCTTATGTTTTTTTGACTTTCGTCTTTTACGCCTTTGTGCCCGCATGGGATTTTATCCCACACGGGCGGCGTTTTTGTCGCATTTTCATACGACCAGATTTATTGAACCATGCGGTTCAAAATAAGTTAAATTATTTCAATTCAACTTTTGCACCTGCGGCTTCTAACGCAGCTTTCAATTTTTCAGCTTCGTCTTTTGCCAAGCCTTCTTTAACGGCCTTTGGTGCAGATTCTACCAAAGCTTTTGCTTCGCCCAAGCCCAAGCCTGTAGCTTCTTTTACAGCCTTGATAACAGCCAATTTGTTTGCACCAATTTCAGCCAAAACAACGTCAAATTCTGACTTTTCTTCGGCTGCAGCAGCAACAGGACCAGCAGCAACTGCAACAGCAGCAGCAGCACTTACGCCCCATGTTTCTTCTAATGCTTTGGACAATTCAACTGCTTCCAAAACACTCAATTTTGACAATTCTTCAACTAATTTCTGAATGTCTGCCATTTTTTTACTCCTAATTTTTGTTTTAGGTCAGAATAAAATATTCTGATTTTATTGTTCTTTTTTTCCATACTCTGCGGATACACGTGCCAAACGTGACGCTGGTTCGACCAAAATGCGTGCGATTGTGCCACGGATTTCCAACAGGGAAGGAAGCTTGGATAATTGCATAACGCCGTCTACGTCCAAAACGTCCGCATCCATTTTACCACCAACGATTGTCAAATTTGGGTGTTCACCAGCAAATTTTGCCAAAACCTTGGTAACCGCCAAACCGTCAGTTGCAACAGCAACAGCAGTTGGACGTTTCAACATTTCGGATACAGGTTCGAAATCAGTGTCTTTTAACGCCAATTTCATCAAACGGTTCTTGACAACCTTGAATACAGAAACCAATGGGCGTAATTCATTACGCAATGTTTCAAATTCGCTTACTGTCAAGCCATGGTTTTCAATAACGAAAACACCGTTCGCTTCTTTCAGGGACGACTGTAACGCTGAAATCAAATCTGATTTTTCTTCGCGTCTCATCTATTTTTCCTTCAAGCTTCTGTTTTGTTAACTTATCCATCCGTTTTTACCCGGGATGGGGCTTTTGTTCCTGCCCCAAAGAATTTTTCTTTGTCTATGATGGAAATTAAGCCTTAGCACCATCAGTCTTGGACAGAAATCTGTTTATGCGATGGCGGTCGTCCACCATCGCATTTAATTATTTTGCATCTACTTTCAGACCTGGGCCCTGGGTTGTAGCAACCGAGATTCCCAAGATATACTGACCCTTAGATGATGCAGGTTTTACCTTTTTCAACTGGTCAATCAAGGCAACTGCATTTTCAACCAATTTTGCGGTTTCAAATGACATTTTACCAATACCTGCGTGGATGATACCCTTCTTTTCTGCACGGTATTCAATCTGACCCGCCTTGGCAGTCGCAACTGCGTCGGCAACATTGTTTGTGACCGTTCCTAATTTTGGATTCGGCATCAAGCCCTTTGGCCCCAAAACACGTGCGATTTTTGACATCTTTGGCATCATATCTGGTGTTGCAATAACACGGTCAAAATTGATGTTGCCTGCGGCCACAGAATCAATCAATTCTTCGGCACCAACAACGTCTGCACCAGCTTTTTTCGCTTCGTCCTGAGAATTTGCAGTAAATACCGCAACACGGACTGATTTGCCTGTGCCATTTGGCAAAGACAACATACCACGAATGTTCTGGTCTGCCTTGGTCACATCGATACCCAAACGGATAGCGATTTCCAGTGTTTCGTCAAACTTTTTAGATGCATATTCACGCAAAACTTCAATCGCATCAGCCAAAGAATACACTTTGTCTGTGTCCAAGTTTTTCCAAGTCTGCTGTTTCTTTGTCAGTTTCATGATATTATTCCTCCACCTTTACGCCCATAGAACGACACTGACCCGCAACAATGTTCATCGCAGATTCAATGGTAGAGCAATTCAAGTCTGGCAATTTTGCTTCGGCAATTTCTTTGATTTGTGCCTGAGTCAATGTGCCAACAAATTCACGACCTGGTTTGTGTGAACCGATTTTCAGTTTCAACGCTTTTTTAATATAGTATGACACAGGTGGCAATTTCATAATAAATTCGAAACTGCGGTCTGTATAAACAGTGATAATACATGGAATTGGCATTCCAGGTTCTTTATCAGATGTTCTGTCGTTAAACTGTTTGCAGAATTCTGCAATGTTTACACCGTTTGCACCCAAAACTGGGCCGATTGGCGGTGCAGGATTCGCCTGTTTTGCAGGGACGACTAATTTAACCAATCCCTTAACTTCTTTCTTTGCCATTATTCACTCCGTTTTTTTTCGTTTGTGTTGTGGTTCGATTTGGCGTATCTACCACATGTTGCTGTGATTTTACTGAATATTTTTCAGAAAACCACAAAAAACTTTGTTAAACCTTTTCTACCTGGTCAAATTCCAATTCCATGCTGGTTTCACGACCAAACACCAGAACAGTTACTGTCATCTTCTGTTTTACATTATCAACTTCTGATGCAACACCATTAAAGCCAGCAAACGGACCATCGATAACATGAACTTCCTGTCCGACTTCGTATTCAACATCTTCGATTGCAACAGCACCCTCTTCGACCTGTTTCATCAGACGATGTGCCTCAGCCTCGCTAACTGCAATTGGCTTGTTGCGTGCACCCAAGAACATAACAACCTGGGGAATTTGACGAACCAAAGTAAAGGTTTCATTATTCATAACCATTTGAACAACGATATAACCTGGAAAAAACTTTCTTTCAGCTTTGACACGCTTGCCGGCCTTGATTTCAATAACTTCACGTGTTGGAACCATAATTTCGCCAAACAACGCATTCAAACGACGCTTGTCAATCTGTTCACGCAAACCACGTGCAACCTTGTCTTCGCACCCTGTATGAACATTTACAACAAACCACTGCATCTTTTCTTCCATCTTTGCTTCCTTTGCCTGATTTAGAAAATCCACCCAACAATCGCATTCAAGACACTGTCAACAACAAAAAAGAACAAGGCCGCCAGCCCGGAAAATACCAATATCATAATTGTTGCACGCACGACACTGTCACGTGATGGCCATACAATTTTAAACCATTCACTGCGAACCGACTTAAAAAAATCCAGTATTTTTTTCATAAAAAACTGCCTAAATTACGTAATTTAACCTTGACTATTCCTGGCAGGGGCAGAAGGAATCGAACCCTCATCCGCGGTTTTGGAGACCGATATTCTACCGTTGAACTATGCCCCTGTGTGTCCATATCTGATACCCGTCGATGTGCCGCACACCACCATAATAGTCTGCGACAGAATAGCATACTTATATAAAAAATCAAGTGGAAATATTATAATATTTTTCACTTTCCCTTGCAAGAATATTTTTAACACCCGTTACAACTTTTCATATTTTAGTTTTTTGTTATTGCAAATTTTTTCTTGCACAGGGCATTTATTTTTTTCTACAATCATTTTAATTGAAGGGAGAGACACGTCGTGCAAAACCGCATACAACCACCAATTTTGATATCCAGACTGATGACTTTTGTGCTGGCTGCTGCGTTGGTGACGTTGGGCGTGATGACCGTGACGCTGGTAAAAATGTTCCCATTAAATCGACCACAAGTCTTCTTTTTAACAACCGCTGTTCGTGCCGACCAAGATGTTCGACTGATTCAAATGCAACCCAAAAGCGAAAACCTGGACCGATACAAAAAAGCATTTGTTCGTGAATACATCCGCAACAGAAACGAAGTCTTTACAAACGCCAAGGCGATGCACAAAAAATGGAACAGCAACGATGGTGCCGTTCGTGTTATGTCAACAGATGCGGTTTATGGCGAATTCGCAAATACCGATATGTTTATCGCAATGATGGCAGGCATGCCCGACTTTGAATTTCAGTGCCCTGTTATTTTTGATGGTGCACCAATATATTTGGCAAGCGAAGACCAATATCAGGTAAAATTTAGATATTTCTGCACTGATAATGCTGGACATACAATCACAAAAGATTATACAATAAAGTTGAAATTACAGGATGAAGACAACACACAAATCAAATGGGCTGACCGTATTGAAAATCCATTGGGACTGCGTGTGTCTGAATACAAGATTATATCTGACAACGGCGACCCGTTAAATACTGGTTTTCGTGAAGCAGAATAAAACAACAGAAAAATGGGAAGGATTGGTATGAGTTTCGTAAAAGCACTAAGATTTAATATGTCTGTTTTTTGTCTGGCTGGTCTGTTGACGTTGCCGGCATATTCTGCGATAACCGAATACGGTGTGCAAGAGGCATGGGACAATCCGACAGCAAATATGGCCAGCGGCAGCACCAAGCCAGGATATGCACAGTTAGCGTGGTCAGCCGGCAGTGTTTTACCAATCAAATTGCGTAATGGTATGGTAACAATGGTCACATTGCCAAATGGCGAGCAGATTGCAGATGCAATGGTTGGAAACCAAGACCTGTTTGATATTGACGCAACCCAGGGCGGTCAGACAATGTTTATTTCGCCAGTCGGTTCGAATCAGGGGTCCGATACCAATATGATTGTGACGGGAAAATCGGGAAATAAATATATTTTCTATTTACGCAGCGAACCATCTAATTCCAGTGAAATCACATATTCCCAAGTTGATATCGTTTTGGACGGGAATGTAGCACTGCCAACCGCAGGTGCAGTTCAGGCATCAAGTGGGGCAAGTTCTATATTCAAAAAAGCTGCAACTTCAAGTAATACCACAAATACAGTTGGGGTTGATGGCGAAGATTATGGCTGGATTAAATCGATGAAAATTGACCCTTCGGAATTCCGTTTCGACTTGGACATCTTTGTTCCAAATCCAGACGACTATGTAATCGCACCAGAACGTGTATGGCGTGATAGAATTTTCACATACATTGATTTTGGCGACAAGGTTATCGCAATGACCCAACGTCCTGTTGTTTCACTGTTGGTCGAAGGGGGCGAATCCCCTGTTGGATTCCGCACAGACGGCGAAGATGGACGCTTGCTGATTGTAGAAGCCGTGGGCGATATGGTTCTGCGTAGTGGTCAACGTATTGTTTGTATTAAAAAGCGTGAAAAACCATTCTTGATTGCAGATACAGCATCTGTGATGGCACTGGCCGAGGCAAACGTTGCACAAAGCATGCTGTCGGGACAATCATTAAGCAACATTGCATATACAGACAGTATGGCCGCAATGAGCATGGGAACACCATATACTGGCACACCTGTATTCGTTGGCAACAATCAATCTGTCAACCAGGCAACAGGTGCAGGATATTATATGCCGGCAGGCTATACAACACCGCAGACAATGCCACGTTCATCGGGCAGTGTTGTAAATATGCTGCCAACACAACGCAACACAGCAGGTGCGTATTTGCCACAGACAAATATTCCGCTGATTTCAAGTAATCAGGTTGGGGTTGCGGTTGAATTAAAATCTGATACGTCTGTCAAGGCGTTGGATGACTATTGGACAATGCTGTTGGCTAAATTCAGTGGCGAAAATGGTCAAGGACTGCTGACCCCATATAAGAATATGGTATTCTTTGCGGTTGACGAACAGGGGGTCGGCGAATTGGGTGCAGATTCAACAACAGCACGTCAATATCGCCTGCGTATTGGACCATTGGCAGATATAGATACGGCACAGACATTGTGCGATAAGCTGTTAAAGTTCAGCGGAACAAGTTGTAGCGTTGTCAGAATGCAATAAAAATTAGTGGGTTTGAGGGATGGCTAGTTTCAAACAACAATTTTCAGAAATGCGGAAAAACACACCAAAACGGGTGCAGTGGTTGTTAATGGCGGCTGCGTTTGTTGTTGTGCTGATATTGTTGACATTGTTGTTAAGTGGAAATAATAAAAAATCTGATAAATCAGACATTGCAGGCACAGATAGTGGTCCAGTAGATATTATAATTTCACCCGATATGATAAACTGGGCAGAAACAACAGTTGGTCAAAAAAAGTCTGAAACGATTAAAATTTCTGCAACAGGACCGGTCAAGGTGATTTCTGTTCGTCGCCACAAGGATATCAAGGGTTTTGATGTCAAAGGAACTTGCACCGAAATGGGACAAATAAATGAAAATCTGGCTTGTGGCGTGATTGTTTCTTATGCACCAACAACCCCAATGACAACAGAACAAGTTCCTGTATTTGTTGACTGGCACAAGGCAGATGAAACAGACGCAATGAAAAAAACTTCGAAAATTGTTCTGACATTGGGGGCAGTTTCGCCAGTTGTTGAAAAAAAACCAGAACCAATACCAGAACCCGTTGTTGTGCCAGAACCACAGCCAGAGCCAGAACCTGTGATTGATGAAAAACCAGAACCACAGCCCGTCAAAGAAGAAATAAAAAAGAACATCGAAACAATTTCATCAGCAACACCAATTGAAAAACCTGTGAAAACGGCTACAAAATCTGAAAAGATTGAAATTCCTGATGGTTGTTCGGATTTTGCTTTTCCGGGCTATAATAATTTTGGTGTGCAAATTGGTTGGATAAAGCCAGAAGGTGGGTCGTATAAATTCCATCCTTTTTCAGATAAAAACTGTGAAAAAGCAATCGGAACATATAATCCAGACAATGGTATTATTACTGACAGCAAGGGCAAAAAAATCGGAACAGATGCTGACCATATCGTCTTTGCAGCAACCTGGGACGGAAAAATTCCAGAATTGTCTAATGCACCTGCGATAAAGGTTGTAAATCGTGCACGTCAATTAGACTCTGACGAGGCAAATGCCGTTGTAATGAACAGCCGTGGTGCAGGACGCTTGACCGCAAACGGGATGGAAGCATTTAGTGGATTAAAACCAGAAGAAACCAAGAATGTTATTTTTGGCTCGTCTGGTGATGATAGGGCTGTTGTTGCATCGCAACCATACGACCGCAGTTTTGTGTTGCGTCAATATAAACCAATTCCTGCAACAATTGTGTCCGAAGTGCGGGCGGATGCAGATGTTTATACAAATGGCCGTCCCTTGCCCGTTCGTGCAACCGTTGACAGAAATGTTTATTCGGACGATGGACGCAATATCATTATTCCAACAGGAACATTGATGTTGGGATATGTGACTGGTGATTTGCCAGGCCCATACAAGGCAATTGGACGTATGCAAATAAACTGGTATCAATTTATCCGCCCAGATGGCGTTGAATTTAACTTTAACAGTCAGGGAAATCAGCCATTTGCAGGCGATGCCCAGGGGCGTGTTGGGGTGCCAGGACGTGGCAGCACAGACTATATGGAACAGTTTATTATGCCGATGTTGACAGCGATTGTGCCAGCGGCGGTAAATTTGATTGCACCAGTTAGTGATGCATTTGTAAACCAAATCGATTTGGATAACAATACCGTCGTTCAAAGCGGAACAGTTCGGTCGTCAGAACTGGCAAAGAATGAAATTATTACGGCGTGGAATCAGGTTGCACAAAAACTGTTGGTTGATATGATGGATAATACTGTTCCACCATTTACGATTGCCGCAGGAACACGTATTACGGTCTATTCCCCAGAAGATTTGATTGTGGTATGCCCAGATGGTGGAAAAAGCTGCAAGATGGAAAGTTATTACGCTCAATCACGAAACCAAAGCAGATTTGATTACAACAGTGTTGTGAAATCTGTAAACATTAACCAGTCGGGTGAAGAGTGGGTTGGTCAAGTGCGTTCATTTAATTTGGCACAGTATTGCGATATGAGCACGGGTAAGGTTACGGCAAGTGCAGAAGAAATATACAATGCAGGATTGGATTACAGAACAGTGTTGTTCTATTGCCAGTCAGGCCAGTATAAAGCAATAAATAACGCAAAACAAGACGCTGTATATCAAAGCCAGCAGCAAAAATTCCAGGATACATATGAAGTATCTAGCAGTCCAGAAACAGGTTTGACCGGCATTCAAGGCGACAAGGCATATAATGAACAGGTTCTGGGTCTGAAATATGACGATAATGGATATATCGAAAATCCATTTAAGGAACCTGCAAAGCCAGCGGTCGAAGAAGTTGTTGAACAAATTATGTGCGAAGGTAATATCGCACCAGATGCAAACGGTTGCTGTCCAGGGGAGATTTACACCGATATGGGCGAACAAGGATTTAACTGTTGTCCTGAGACGGGCGGCGATTGCTTCCCACCAATTCTGTAAAATAAACCCGCCATCGGCGGGTTTTAATTTAACAATATTTGCAAAGGAGAAAAACATTACATAAATATTAAACTGAAATCGATATTAAAAAGTGTGCCGATTGGCACACTTTTTTTTGAAAAAAATATTAAATCAAGAAAAAATTCGATTCGTGGGACAAAAATCGATTGTCAAAGCCGAATCTGTTTTTCGATTCGAACTTCAACCGCTGGTTGTAGTGTTTCACAGGAATCTTTTCTTATACTATATATGTTTTTAGGCGGTGAATATAAAAAAAGGAGAAAGAAAAATGACCAAAACAATGCCTATGATTCAGACTGAAAAATTTCAAAATGCAGAACAATTATGGTTTTGGTTTTTGTATTCAAAATCTGTTCAGAACAATACTTTTATGCGAAATCGTTCATCACAAACACGCAGACCGTGCGAAATCTTGGACGTTGAATCAATGATTACAAAATTATATCTGGCAGGAAAATTGACCGAAGAACAATTATTAGTAATGAAAAAATTTGGCGACAAGCGACGGGCACCTCATCAATATATTTGGGCAGAAAATCGTGCAGCAGAACAATGGCGGAATGCAATGCGTGAACTGGAACAAAATGCACGTCAGCGTGGTTGGATTGAATAAGAAAAATCCCCGATTGGGGATTTGCTAAAAAATAACAGGCAAAAAAATGTTTATAATTGCATTTTCAAATAAATCTCATAAATTTTTACCAAAGCTGTTCTGCAAGAATTTTAAGCACGTTGCACCTATTTCCGTTCATAAAAACAAAATGATTCTGTATCAATTTGTAAAGCACAATAACATTCAAAAAATAGAACTAAAAATGCGTGATTTGTTTATCCTGGAAAAGCATGGGTGGCGTTTTTTATATTTTAATGGACGATTAAACGTGCTGGGAAATATCAGATTATGTTTTTCCTGTGTGCAGATGACCAAGGCAATGATGGGACTGCAATACCACTGGATTCAAACGCCAGAGGCATTGTATAAAAAGTTGAGCATGATATAAAAAATCCGCCATAATGGCGGATTTTTATTTACTTGTTTTTGCGTTTTATCATTTCCATTTGGATTATCCCGAATATATTCGATACCGTCCAATACAGGACCAATCCTGCCGGCATCCATGCAAACATTACTGTGAACAATATCGGCATCCAACGCATCATTCGCTGGGTCTGGGCCGCAACATCATTGCCATTGCCAGATGTTTTTGGCGACTGTAAACGTTGCTGAATCCACATGGTGGCCCCCATCATTATCGGCAATATAAAGTATGGGTCCATCGCAGATAAATCGGATATCCACAAAAAGTGTGCATTACGCATTGCAACTGATACCAACAAGGCCTTATACAATGCGAAGAAGATTGGAATCTGAATCAACATTGGCAAGCAACCTGACATTGGTGATGTCTTGTGCGTTTGATAAAGTTTCATCATTTCCATTTGCAGACGCATTTTATCATTTGCATACAATTTCTGGATGCGTTGCATTTCAGGCTGCATTTTCTGCATTGCTGCCATTGAAACATATGATTTACGGGTCAAAGGCCACATCAGCATTCGCAGTAAAATTGTCATTATGATAATCGCAATACCATAATTCATCACAATACTGTGGATTGCATTTAATAACCACAACATTGGACGTGCCAAGAACCAGAACCAACCATAGTCAATTGTTTCAGCAATTCCTGGAATCTTTGATTCTGCATAATCCAGGACACTCTGGTCACGTGGGCCTGTGAACAAATTTGTTGTGATTGTTGCGGTTGTGCCAGCAGCAACAGGCACAGCAGACGCCGCAATATCAGATGCGTATTTGTCGCCTGCCTTTTTAATGCGGATTGTTTGGTCAGGCGAAGAAATTGACGCAACAGTTTCCCAATACTGGTCTGCAAAACCTGCAAAACCAGTTGTTGTTGAATAGGCATATGATTTTTTATCTAGTTTTGCCCAAGCAACATCTTCGACATCAGAATTTACATACGCAATAGCACCATTTGAAACACCGGCAGCGGATGCCATATCATTTTCACGAACAATTCGTGCATACGGTGCAACAGAAATATCAGAACGTGATTTGTTATTGATTGTGTCTGTAATAGTTATTGTATAGCCGTCCACTGCGATATTACGGACAAATTCAACCCCATCAGGATTACGCCAGGTGTATGTGCCGTCTTGGCCAGACCAGACCGTTGTAGAAACAGGGGCGGTTGTGCCAGTGGCAAGTTGTCCAACCTCGATAAAATTATTATCATTGCCTAATAAAACAACTGGCTCGGTAGTATTTGGAGAGGCTGCAAAATTTGTCAGTGCAATATCTGATATACGCAAGCCTTGAACCGTTGCCGTTATGTTATCAGACGAAATTGTTGATGTCGGAACACTTGATAAATCTTCGTTGCTGGTTATGACAGTATCTGATTGCACAGCCTGCCGGGGTGATGTAATCGCACCAATTGCCCACCAGGCAGCAATAAACATCAATGTCCACCACAAAAATCCAGAAAACGGAGATTTACGTTGGCTTGCGTTCTTGTTCGCATTCCACTGATTAAAACCAGAATTTTTATCCATATACTGAACCATTTTATTTACCATCCTTTATATTTTTTAAACAACAACGACGGGCAAGGAACATATTTAACAAATATAAACCAACACCGACAACAATACAAATGTCTGCAACATTAAACGCAGGCCAATGCCAACCACCAATATGAAAATCAAGGAAGTCAACCACCGCACCAAATCTGATGCGGTCAATCAAATTACCAATTGCACCACCAGCAATCAATGACAATGACACCCATTCATATGACTTGGCACGGACAAACAAATAATGCAATATCATTCCAATTATCGCACCAGTTGCAAATATCAATATTATCGGGGTTGCTTCGCCCAAGGCACGAAATAATGAAAATGACGCACCAGGATTCCACGTAAAGACAATATTAAAATAATCACACACATGTGCCATTAAATATGGCACTGGAACAATATCCCATGCAGCACCAAATAATGGAACACCACCCGTGATTAAATACAACAACGCCCCCTTGGACACCAGGTCCAGGAACAACACGCCAAAAATGATTGATAAAATCAATGTTATTTTTTTCATATTTGCCTTTCCGTTCTATATAGGTTGAAATATAACAATATGCAAGGTGAATTGCAAATAAAATGTCCCCAAAAAATGGGGACTTTTTTGTAAGCAACAATCAATCACGTTTGTCCGAAATCACAGTCGATAAGGCTGCATAATTATCCTGACGCATATCAATTAGCAAGTTATTTATACTGCGTTCAGATACACCTAAATCAGACAATACACCAAAGCCCAATAAAAACGAAGATTCTATGGTTTCGGGCATCACTGTTTCGACCCCCTGGGTCATCAGCATCTGGGAATCAGCCAAATTACGTGCACGGGCAAAGATTTTTACACGTGGTGCAATCGAACGAACAGTCAATATTGTCCGCTTGGCTGTGGTGGCGTTATCCAATGCAACAACAACTGATTTTACACGACGTGGACGCAGACCAAATTCTGACAAAACATCACGACTGGTCGTATTTCCATAGACTACATTAAAGCCCATTTCACGTCCCATCATAACAGCGTTAACATCTAGGTCAATCGCAACATATGGAATCTTTTTTGCGTCCAGCATTTGGCATATAATTTGACCAACACGACCAAAACCACAAACAATCACATCAGGTTGAACTTCTGATTTATTCATTTCTATTTTGCGTGATTGACGCTGAGGAAACAATCGTCCATTTCGCTGCAGATAATCGTGCAAGTCTAACAATAGCGGAGTTATCATAATCGATAGGATTATTATCGCCGTCAAAATTTCTTTGTGGCCAGATGGAATTGCAGAAATCCCACTGGTCTTCATTGTTTGCAGCATCAATAATGCAAATTCACCACCCTGAGCCAGAATCAAAGAAATCATCAATGCATCAGGTGCGTTGACACCACGAACACGTGCAACAATGAATATCGCAAAAAACTTTAACGCAATCAACCCTATAACACCAAACAGAACAACATACCAATAATGTCCTAGCAGTTTTAAGTCTAGCCCCATACCCAATGAGATAAAGAAAAACGCCAGAAACAATGTTGCATACGGTGAAATTTCAGCGGTAATTTGATGACGATAAATTGTTTCTGACATCAACATACCTGCCAAGAAGGCACCCAGACCTGCCGGCAAACCAATCAAGTCAACCAAAACAGCCCAAATAACAATGTTCAGCATTACAGCAAGTAAAAAGGCTTCTTTGGATTTAAGTTTTGCAACCTGACGGAATAATGGTGTCATTACAAAACGCCCCATTAAAACAACTGACAACACCAAAACAACAGATATTACACCAACGTCAATCGCAGTTGCCCCAAGGTTAAATGTTCGCCCAGCCAGTGCAGGCAACATTGCCAGCAGTGGAATTGACAATAAATCTTGGAACAAAAGAATTGAAAATGTTTGACGTCCCATTTCTGTATTTAACTGATTACGTTCCGTCAACAACTGTAAATCAATGGATGTGCTGGACATTGCCAACATCAGCGACACCATTATGCACCCCAGAATCGACCAAGTTGTCAGCCCAAACAACAGTGGAAATAACATAACTGCAACCATCATTACCTGGGCAGCACCAAAACCAAATATTGTGCGTTTCATACGCCACAGACGTTTAATATTTATTTCCAGACCAATACTGAACCACAAAAACAATATTCCCATATCGCCCAAAAATGTCCAGGCATCTGACAATTCAAACAGATTAAAAACATAAGGTCCTGATAAAACACCTGCGAATAAAAACGCAACCAATGCACCTATTTTTGCCATACGCAGCATATAAACCAATGTGAAAACAATCGCAAAAAATGCAAGCAATGATAAAGACATTCCCTTTTCCCTCTCTCGTTTGTCTTGATAATAAAACTATAACAAATTATTTGCCAAGATTGCAAATGTTTCTGGTGCAAGATTTTCGGCACGCTCGGTCCCGGTTAAACCAAATACAGTCCAATCAACACCAGGGATAATTCCACGTATCATTTTACGACGTTGACCAAACAATTTTGCAGTGATTTGTTCAATCTTGGCAATGTCTGAAATTTGTGAAATCTTTTGTGCGTCTGGAATTATTTGAACAACAGCACTTTGGACCCGTGGGCGTGGAACAAAAGCAGTGTTTGGAACATCGAACAATATTTTACTGTTAGCAAGTAAAGATGTCAAAACAGCCAGACGACCATAATGTTCATCCCCTGGACTGGCGGTGATTCGTTGGGCAACCTCTCGCTGGAACATCAGGGTCAGCGATGTTATTCGTTCGCCGGCCGCAATCTTTTTTAACCAACCTATCAATAATTCTGTGCCAACATTATACGGCAAGTTCGCACATACTGCGTATTCATCAAAACCCAACTTTGAAAAATCTACACGCAGTGCATCGTCGTAAATAACAGACAAGCGACCATTTGATGCATCAATAATTTGCGACAATATTGGTTCGGTTGTCTTGTCCTTTTCAATCGCAATAAGTTGCTTGGCACCTGCTAATAAAATCGCACGGGTAAGACCGCCTGGGCCAGGCCCAACTTCTACAACATTAGTGTTTTTTATATCAGGAACACTGTTCGCAATACGGCCTGTTAAATTCAAATCAAACAAAAAATTCTGACCAAACTGCTTTTTAGGTTCCAGACCACATTCACACATCATCGCAGATACAGGTGGCAAAGATGAAATTAAATCTGTCATAATGATTTACGCCCCCCAAACGCCAATGTCAATGTTCCTTCGTCTAAATAATCTAAATCACCGCCCAATGGCACACCAGAGGCAAGTTCAGAATAGGACACACCGTCTGTTTCACCGATAACCGACATTATGTAATGCTGGGTCGTTTTACCTTCGACTGTGTTTGGCAGGGCAAATATGATTTCTGTGATTTTTTCATCACTGATACGACCAGGCAGAGTATTGATATTTAAATCTTGGGGTAAAACACCCGACGCCCCAGACAACAAACCACCAATAATATGATAACGACCATGAAACACAGACGATTTTTCCAGTGTCCAAACATCGGCCAGATCACGAACAATGCACAACTGACCATTTGCACGTGATGCATCACGACAGTATTCGCACACCCCTGCCCCACGGTCAGTCAAAACACCACAACGTGGGCATGATGCTATATTTTCAGACGCATCAATTATTGCAGAGGCAAGTGCATTTGCACGACCTGTTTTATCTTGTAATAAACAAAGGGCAATACGCTGACCACCACGTGAGCCAACACGTGGTAATTTTGCAAACAGTTTTATCAACTTTTCAATTTTTGGATTCATAGCGTATATAAAATACTAGTGAAAAACATAACTGTCAATACCGTTTGCAGTTGCAGACGATTTTAGGTTCTGGGCCGCTGATTCAGATAAACCATAGACACGCACACGGTAAAGCCCAGTGCCTGTTGGTTCAACAACTGCGTTTGCACCCAGTTTATTTTTGACATTTGCAACCTGGGAACGGGCCGCTGATTCAGATGAAAACGCACCAAACTGAACACCTGTTCCACCTGCTGATGTTGCAGTCTGGGTTATTGCAGCACCCGAATATTTTGGCATTGCGTTTGCAGTTGCAGAATTATACGCACCTGCAAATGTTGTTGGATTTGCCGCTGTTTGATTATACGTTGGCTGATTGTATGACGGTTGGGATACTGGCTGTGTTTGATGCGACGTCTGCACAGGTGCAACAGGTGTATTCTTGACAATTGAAGCCCCCCCATTTCCCAACATTGTAAAACCACGATTTAACATTTGGGCGGCTACGTTGGCACGAACGTCTTTGTTTTCTGCCCCCAGC
This sequence comes from Candidatus Enterousia sp., assembly GCA_045637165.1. Lineage (GTDB taxonomy): Bacteria > Pseudomonadota > Alphaproteobacteria > Rs-D84 > Rs-D84 > Enterousia. The sequence goes on from JAZTYU010000025.1 coordinate 19,253, forward strand.
ACCACAGACATCAAATGCGAACCATTGCGATATGCAGTTGCAACAAGTGAATATTTAGATTTCTTGGTATAACCTGTCTTCATACCATCACAACCGTTAAAAGACGTCAACAGGCGGTTTCCATTTGTATATGTTTTGCCGTTATATGTCCAAGACTTTATCCCAAAAAAGTGCCAATACTGGGGAAAGTGTTTATATACCGCCATTGATAGCAGTGCAATATCACGTGCCGTTGATAAATGGTCATCATTTGGCAAACCAGATGAATTTTCAAAATTCGTATTCGTCAGTCCTATTTCACGTGCGACACGGGTCATCAGGTCTGCGAAAGATTCTTCTTGGCCACCTTTTAGGTTTTCAGCCAACACACGGGCAACGTCATTTGCACTGTAAACCGCCAATGCCTTTATCGCATCTTCGACACGAATTTTAGACCCCGCTGCCAGTCCTAGTTTTACAGGCTCTGCATTTGCGGCAGACTGTGATACAATCAGATAATCGTCCAAAGCCAAACGACCGTGTTCCAGTGCATCAAACGTTAAATACAATGTCATTATTTTTGTTAAACTTGCCGGATAATTTAGTTCATTTGCGTTTTCTTGGTATAAAACACGACCTGTATCCATATCTGCAACCAGTGCCGCACGATACTGTGCTGCGTTGGCAGCGTCACAAAAAATCAGCGTGAATAAAAGTGGTAACATTCTTCTCATACAATAAATGTTAGTAAAAAAATTGTATGTGGGTCAATAATTAAAAATCCCCCATTTGGGGGATTATTTTTAGTCTAATGTGCGAAGACTAATTTTGTCTTCGTCCACGATAACTATTTTGCCCTGATTGATGTTAAAGCGACGGGCAGCATTAAACGCATCACGCATTCCAAACAATTCATTGTCATAAATTGGGAATACACCACGTGCCAAACACAACTGATTTGCAATCACTGATTCATTACATACTGCGATAACAGGAATATCAGGTTTACGGCAAGAAATTTCAGTCGCTGTAATCGTATCACGGGCAAATACAACAATTGCAGACGCACGGTTCAAATACGCCATTGACGCAACAGAACGTGACCAGTCATTTTCAGGAATATTTTCAACACGTGACCAATCAAATGGATTTGCAATCGCATCGGCGTCTGCATTTGCCAAGATATTGGACATTGTTTCAATAACATTTACAGGATTCATACCGATTGTTGTTTCTTCGGACGTCATTGTTGAATCCGCACGCAGGTATGCAGTGTTTGCAACGTCTGTAATTTCGGCACGGGTTGGAAATTCACTGTTCACCATCGAACCCAACATCTGGGTCGCAACAATTACAGGCTTGTTCATTTTGCGACATTCACGAATAATATGACGTGAAATCGCAGGAACAGACGCATATGGAACTTCGACCGCCAGGTCGCCACGTGCAATCATAATACCGTCTGCGATGGCTGCAATATCTGTTATGCGTTCAACAGCGTTTGGACGTTCGATTTTTGCAATAATTTTGATTGGATGTGCCGTGCGTTGGGTGATGAAATCACGAACCTCGGCAATGTCTTCGGGACGTTGCACAAATGAAATTGCAACCCAATCTGGTTTCTTGGTAATTGCATATTCCAGGTCTTTGCGGTCCTTGGCAGTCAAGACAGATGTGTTGATTTCTGTGTCTGGCAAATTAAAACCACGACGCGACCAAATTTCTGTGCCACGAATAACAGTTGCATCAACACGGGTCGCAGATGCAAAATCAACACGCATTTCAATTTTACCGTCATTTAACAGAATTCTGTCACCGACCTTTAACGACGCTAAAACATCGGCATCGGGCAACTGAACACGGGTTGAATTACCAGGCGTTTGGTCTGTATCAAATGTAAATTTCTGACCAATTTCCAGGGGATATTTATCTTCGGTTTCAAAGTTTCCAATACGATGTTTTGGTCCTTGCAAGTCAATCATCACAGCAACAGGCATATTTAATTGTGATGATATTTCACGAATCATATCGATTTTACGTCCCTGAACATCGCCTGTGTCGTGGCTAAAATTCAAGCGGCACATATTCACCCCAGCCTGAATCATACGGGTTAGTGTTTCACGGTCTTCGCATTTTGGACCAATTGATGCGGTAATTTTGGTAAACTTGTTCATAAGACATCCCTTGTGTTTTTCGTAATTTTGTTTTTCTTGATTTTTGCGATTTATGATATATCATAACTTTTATAAATAAACAAGGGGAAAACAGAAATGAAACAAGCAAATCACGGTGCTTTTGATAACCAGCAGTTGTTGAGCATTATTGAACGTATTGAAAAGTTAAACGAAGAAACAGCCGCTATTGCAGCAGACATCAAAGAAATTTATTCCGAGGCTAAATCTGCAGGTTATGACCCAAAATATATTCGCCAGATGATTCGTCTGCGTAAACTGGACCCTGATGAAATTGATGAAGCCGATGAACTGACACAAATGTATCGTAATGCATTGGGGATATAATGAAAGGCTTTACAAAAACAGTCGAAGATTTTAACTGCACCCATTGTGGTGCAGTTGTTCGTGGAAACGGATATACAAACCATTGTCCAAACTGCTTGTGGTCAAGACATGTTGACAATAATCCAGGCGACCGGGCGGCAGCATGTGGCGGAATGATGGCACCGGTGGCGGTGGAATCAAGTGGGGATAAATTTATCATCACGCATCGTTGCGAAATATGCGGCAAAGAAAAAAGACAAAAAACCACAGACAATGACAACATTGACACAATCATCGAAATATCCAGAAATAAATCTTTTATTTTTGGAAAATAAAAAATCCCCAAATCGGGGATTTTTTTATTACCAGACCAAATAATTATGGCATTGGAACACCGGCGGTCGCCGCACCCATAACCTGGTCGATTATTGTGTCGGCCTTTTCCTTGGCGTCTTGGTATGCCGCCATAACAGCCTGTTCAACAGCCGCCGCACCACCAGACAAAACGTCTGGACGGATTGTCAATTTTACCATATCGTATTTCCCAGTCATATCGATGATGCATGCACCACCGTCGGCGATACCCTTGACCGTTGTTTTTGCCAATTGTTCCTGGGCATTGGCAACCTTGGCCTGTAATTCAGCGGCCTGGGCCATTAATGCTTCCATATCCATTTAATCTCTCCCTGTTATTTATTTTTGTTTTTCAATGTGCAACATTTGCAAAATCTTTGGTGGGATACCCCAAATTTCCGCAGCCTTTGCAGATAAAACCAATGATGGAATTACTTCGTTATTTGCGTAATTCACCATTGCTTCGGCAGATGCAACACGTGGCTGGGTTGATGCCATTGTATTATAACGAATGCTTCCAGATGGCGTGTCGTGCCGCTTCTGAACTTCAACAAATCTGCGACCTGTATTTCTATCAACAAAGATTCCAATAAAATAATTTTCTTCTAGGTATTTCTTGAACTTTGGAACATCAGTGGCAGCACACCCCAGGTGTGCTGCCCACTGTTCATCAGTCCATTTCAACTGTTCTGGTTTCATTTAGAAAATCCCTATTTCTTGATTTCTTCACCAGTTTTCTGGTCGATACCAACCATTGACATACGTGTTTTGCCACGTTTGTCCGCACCCAGATAACGAACATAAACTGTATCGCCTTCTTTGATTTTTGTATCTTCGATTTTTGCAATACGTTCGCCGGTGATTTCAGAAATATGAACCATCGCTTCAAATCCGTTCATGATTTTTACAAACAGACCAAAGTCTTTCATGCCAGAAACCGTTCCTTTGTAAATCTGGCCTACTTCTGGTTCTGCAACAATGTCTTTGATACGACGGATTGCTTCGTCTGCATCTTCTTTGGTTGTTGCCATAATTTTAATTGATCCATCGTCTTCCAAGTCAATAATCGTGTTAGTTTCACGAACCAGAGCCTGAATTACAGAACCGCCTTTGCCGATTACTTCACGAACTTTGTCTGGGTTGATTTTCATTGTATATGCCTGCGGGGCATATTCTGAAACATTACTGCGTGGCTTTTTGATTGCTTTTTCAATCTTGCCCAAGATGTGCATACGACCATCTTTGGCCTGGGCCAATGCATGTTCCATAATTTCAAATGTGATAGATGTGATTTTAATATCCATCTGCAAGGCTGTGATACCCTGGTCTGTGCCTGTTACCTTGAAGTCCATATCACCCAAGTGGTCTTCGTCGCCCAAGATATCAGTCAAGATAGCGTAATCATCACCTTCTTTAATCAAGCCCATTGCAATACCTGCAACCGGACGTTTCATTGGAACACCACCGTCCATCATCGCCAATGTCGCACCACATGTTGTCGCCATTGATGAAGAACCGTTTGATTCCAAAATGTCCGACACAATACGGATTACATAATCAAATTCGCTGCGGGTTGGAACCATTGGATGAACTGCACGCCATGCCAAGTTTCCGTGACCAATTTCACGACGACCCGGAGATTTCAAACCTTTGCATTCGCCAACAGAATAACCTGGGAAATTATAGTTCAAGATGAAATCACGTTCTTCGGCACCATCTAATGATTCAATTGGCAATGCGTCTTTGCCGCCACCCAATGTCAATGATACCAAAGCCTGGGTTTCACCACGTGTAAACAATGCAGAACCGTGTGCACGTGGCAGAACACCCAATTCAATTTCAATTGGACGAACTGTCTTGTTATCACGGCCGTCAATACGTGGTTTGCCAGCCAAGATGTTGCCACGCATAATACGTGCTGTTAAATTTTCAACAACTTCATCAGCCCATGATTCCAACGTAGATGTGGCACGTTCTGTTTCTGGGAACAATTCTGGAATGCGTGCTTTTGCCTGGGCATGAATGTCTGACAATGTTTCCAAACGAACCAATTTTTCTTTGATTTGCAAAGCCGCTTCGATTGCAGGTGCAAACTGTTCAAAATCAGATTCCATCAAAATCTGTTCTGGTGTTTTTTCAGGTATTGCCCAACGTTCTTTGCCGGCCTTGGCAGCCAATTCGTTGATTGCGTTGATAACAGCCTGTTGTGCATCAAATCCAAATTTTACCGCACCCAGAACTGTCTTTTCATCCAATTCACCAATTTCAGATTCTACCATCAAAACGCCGTTGTTTGTCGCAGCAACAACCAAATCCATTTCAGAATCTTCAGTTTCTTTTTTCGATGGATTCAAAATATACTGACCATCAGAATAACCAACACGGGCCGCACCAATTGGTCCCTGGAATGGAACACCACTTAAAGCCAATGCAGCAGATGATGCAATCATTGCCAAAATATCAGGCTGATTGACTTTGTCATAAGAAAACACCTGAGCAATAATCTGAACCTTGTTCTTGAATGTTTCTGGGAACAAAGGACGGATTGGACGGTCAATCAAACGTGCTGTCAATGTTTCAGCCGTTGATGCCTTGCCTTCACGTCTATCACGTGAACCTGGGATACGACCAGCAGACGCAAATTTTTCTTGGTAGTCAACAGTCAATGGAAAGAAATCTTGCCCTTCGACGGCAGATTTTTCCGCACAAACAGTTGCCAAAACCATTGTTTCACCCATTGTCGCCAAAACCGAACCGTTGGCCTGCTTTGCCATACGACCTGTTTCCAGACGCAATGTTGTGTTGCCGTATGGAATTTCAACAGCAACAGGGTTGTTTAATTGGACTTTTTCGTCTTTCTTGAATAAACCAAATACCATTTTTTTCTCCATTTTATTTGATTCTGATTTTGCGAAGAAAAATCATTCGTTTGTGCATTCTGTGATAAACACACAAAGGAACAATTTAGTCTTCGCCATGGCAATTATAAACCATATTTACACCATTGCAAGTTATTAAAAAAAGCCCCCAAACGGGGGCAGGTCTTATTTTTTCAATCGTGTTCGCCATGTGCGTAAACGTTCCATAAGCAGGAATAACGCAGGCGTCAATGTAAAGGTGAATATCAGACTGGCCAGCATACCACCAATCATAACCGCACCCATTGCGACCTTCATACCATCAATGGACCATAACTGTGGAACCATACCGGCAATAACAGCAATCGATGTCATCAAAACCATATTGCGTTTGTCGGTCAATTCTGCCCACAAGGCTGTTTTTGCATCTTGGCCCTGGGAAATGCGAACTATGGTTGGTTCCAGCACCAAAATATTATTGTTTACCACCAAGCCAACCAACATAACAAACGCCAACATCGCACCAACGTTCATTGTTGCCCCAGACAGGAACATCATAACAAATACGCCTGTAAAACTGGTCAAAATCGATGTGGCAATCGTAAATGGATGAACTAATGAATTCAATATCGCAGCCAACAACATAAAGGTCAAGATTGTCGCCAACAAGAAGGCACGACCTATTTCACTGGCTGATTCTGCCTGGGTGTCAGACATACCACCGAACTTGGTAAAATAACCTGGTTGCCAATCAATTTTATTTAATTCAGATTGAATCTTGGCCTGGACTGGTCCCATTGTTGATTTACCAATATTGATATCGATTTCGGTGTATCTGTTTTTATCTTCACGGCGGATATCAGATGTGCCAGGCTCTGTTCGGACAGCCCCCAAGGACGACAGTGGCACCATACCCTTTTGCGAATTTACATATACGGTATCAAACAAAGACGCATTTTTGAAAGGCTTGGCAAATTCCAAGATGATTGGGTATTCTTCGCCAAATTCTTTATATTTGAATTCGTCATTACCGTAAAGTGCTGTTCGCAAGGTCGTTCCAGCATAGGAATTTTGAACACCCCAGAAATTCATCTTGTCCTGGTCTGGGATAAACTGTGTTTCCAAGGCTGGTGCCTGCTGGGCACGGACAGCAGATTGAACTTCTGGAATCTGGTTCACTATTTCAATAATCTGGCTGGCATACGCTTCACGGGTTGCGTCATCTTCACCAAAGACATTTAAGACCAAGTCTGATGAAACACCTGATGACATTGCTTCGCCAGCACGAATTTGAATTTCTGCATCTGGGATATTTGCAATCGCAGGCAAGATTTTTTGTGCCAAAATCTTGTCCGACAATTTACGCTCTGACGCATCGACTAATTCAACTGTTATTGTTATATTCTGTAAACCACGTTCGCCGATTTTTACGGTTGTTGATTTAACCTCTGGGAACTGGGTCAAAGCCTGTTCTATATCAACGGCGATTGATTCAGACTTTTCAAATGTCGCCCCCATTGGTGCACGTGCAGTGATTGTTATTTCGTTCGCATCAGTTGATGGTTGAAATTCATTTCCAACAAACTTCATCAACATCGTAGATGAAATAAATATCACAAACACAATCCCCAATACACCCCACGGATGCGACGCCTGATAATCATAGCAGCGACGCAACCAACCTGTGCTGGTCGGCTTTGGATATGTTTGCTTTTCTTTTTTGGCCTGACCGTGATTGCCCAGACGCAAGAACCTGGCAATCATCATTGGTGTCAATGTGAACGAGAACATCAACGACAACAACGTCAAGTAAACAACAGTCATACCAAACTGGACCATGAATTGACCAACAATACCGCCCATAAATGCCAACGGCAAGAACACTACGACGTTTGTGCCAACACCAGCCAAAACAGAAACAGCAACTTTTTTTGTTCCGTCAATTGCGGCATCTTCGGCATTTTTGCCGGAACGCATTTCTTGCAAGGCGGATTCAATCAAAATAATTGCATTCGATACCAACGTTCCCAACGCCGAAGAATACGCCAGTAAGGTCATCGCATTGATTGTAAAGCCGTCTTTGTCCATAAAGAAGAACCCAGCCAACAATGATGCAGGAATCACAACACCTGCGATAACTGTTGAACGCCAATTACGGGTAAACGCCAACAAAACTAAAATAGTTAAAACAACCCCCAAGACAATGCCATCAATGGTGCTGTCTGTTTCATCAGCGATTGTTATTGACGAGTCTGAAACAATCTGCATCTGGGCACCAGGGAAACGTGATTCCAGGTCTGATTGCAACTGAGGCAGACGTTCGTGCAAGGCACGTGAAATATTTATCGCATTTCCATCCGATGCCTTGACCACGGATGCAATTACAACAGATTCACCATTATAACGTGCACCGTTTTCAATATCACGGGCCGCATCAGAAATCTGGGCAATGTCAGATAATTTGAATTTGTTTCCTTCGACCGTTGTTAAACGCAGATTCGCAATTTCATCAACCGATGCAAATTCACCAACAAAGCGGACGTTTGAAGAATTTGCCGTTGTTTCAATTTTACCCCCAGGAACGTTCAAGTTATGTGCACCCAGCGCAGATACTACGTCCATTATTGTCACACCGTTTGCAGCCATCAAGTCCGGATTCATTGCAATGCGGATTGCACGTTCACGACCACCAAAAATCGATACACTGGATACACCACTGATTGATGTAATTTTTGTCGAAAGAAAATTATCAACATATTCTTCTAAATCACGTGCATCGGCACCGTGCAGAACAATATCAACAACAGACTGTTGCAATGGATTTAATTTCTCTACAACAGGTTGATTCATATCTTCGGGAAATTCAGAAATCAAAGAGTCTAGTTTTGTTTTGATTTCTGTTGCCTTGTCATTTACATCAACACCCAGGTTGAATTCCGCCATAACATAGCCACTGGTTTCATAGGCCTGGGATGTTATTTTTTTTAATTCTGACACTTCGGACATTGCGTCTTCGGCACGCTTGATAATCTGGGATTCAATTTCCGCAGGCGTTGCCCCAGGATAAACAAAGGTCGCAGTTACCATCGGAAAATCAACCGCAGGCGTGCGTTCAATGTTCATATTAGGAAACGATACCAGCCCCAATACAACCCACACCAAAACAAACATCAGTGTGGTAATTGGTCTGCGAACAAAAAATTTCAGCATATTTTCCCCCTTGGTCAAAAATTATTTTTTTATTTGGACTTTTGTGCCAGCATCAACCGCAGACAAAATCACAATATCACCATCAGAAATACCAGATGCAATAAATGCATTTTCAGAATCTTGGCGGGCAATTTCGATTTGACGAGCCTGGGCAACGCCATTTTTTTCCACCATAACCGTGTTGTTTGAAATTGCATACAATGGAATAAAGTAGCCCATCGCCTGATATTCTGCAAACTGCAAACCATCTGAAACGCCAGACGTGCGAACAACAAACATACCCGTGTCATAGTCCAAACCTGATGAAACAGATACTATTTTACCATTACCAATTTTCTGGCCTGCCTTTAACCGGGCAACCCGGTCGCCACTAACATAGGCACGATTATTTTTTACCGCCAGTGGTTCATACAAAACACCAGATGTCTTGGTCATCTCAAGTGCCATTACAGGTGCACCAGAATCAGCCGCAACACGTGACGCATTAAACACATAGCGTGCATTTTCAGACGCAACAGCCGCAAATCTGAATATTACCCAGCCAACCAATATCGCAATCAGCGATATATACATTATTTTTTTGAACATTTTTGTCGCAAGTGTTCTTTGTATTTTTTCCATTTTTATTCACCTAACTTTTTTACTGATTCCGCAGACATTAAAATCTGATATTTCATTTTCAAGACCGACACATCCAGTTGATATAACCCGGCCGAAACATCCGACAATTCAACCGCAGATGTTTGACCAGACGCAAATCGATTCTGGGACAGACTATAAGTCTTGGCCGCCAAATCACGTGCCTGAACCAAGTTCGCCAGATTATCACGCAATAAATCATACTGGGCAATCGCATTTTTATATTGCTCGGTTGTGATTTTCTTGGATTGTTCCAGGTCTTGACGGGTCGCTTCGGCATTCATTGCCTCTATCGTGGCATTGGCAGAATTTAAGCCACCTGTAAATATCGGCATTTGCAACGCCAATCCCCAATATGCGGACTGACCACCCTTTTTATCAAACAAATGTCCAACATCATCTGACATTGATGAATAAGTGTATGACGCAGTTGCCGCCAACGTTGGATATGAATTTGCACGCTGGGAACGGGCCATGCGTTCATACATATTGACCTGTTCGTCCAAAATTTCCCATTGCGGTGTTGACTTTAATTCGCCTGCATTTAATGCGTCGAATTTATTTGGAAAATTATCAGTCAATGTTATCGGTTCATCTACATCAATACCAGCCATAATCTTTAACATGCGATGTGCTGTATCACGATTAAACTTTGTTGATGCTAATTCAACCTCTTTGGCCAGAATATCAGATTCAATTTTTAACAAATTACTGCGATTCGCACGGCCTGCCGATGTCAATTTCTGTTTTGCCGTGCGGGCATTTTTCAAATCTTGTTCGGACAATTTTACCATTTCATCCGTCATCTTGGCAGTCCAATACAAGTCGGCTGCGGCATAGCGAACTTCACGCCCTGTCAATTCACGTGACGATTCTGCCATCTTGATTGCGGATTTTACAGATTTAACCGCATTGCCAATTTTGCCAAATGTATAAATTGGCTGGGTCAGGGTTAGGCCTGCCTGAAAAATATTATCTGGAATTTCAATAACCACAGATTGGTCTTTTAATGATTCTGAAATCAGCCCACCCATTTCTGGGGGCAATTCAATCCCCATCGACTTAGACGGGTTTTCAATATTTACCAGATTCATATATGATGCAGATGCATCTAACTTAAACCAACGGTTAGCGTTGGCTGCATCCAGGGACGCCTCGGCTTTTTTCAGATTAGCGTTCGCCTTTTTCAAATCGTGCGATTGAGCTGTAATCTTTTCAACTGCATCATTCAATGACAAATCCAAAGAATATGCCGGCGAAACAATAATACCGGCACAAACAGCCATGAATAATGATGTCAATGTTATTTTAGTCATTTGTCAACTCCACCTTTTTCAAAACTTCGTGCATTGTGCGTAATGCATCGGTCAGACGTTTTTCGTCTTCACGGGAAACACCAATAAAAATACGTTCGATACCATCACGGAACAAATCCATTGCAACACGTGCCAACTCTGCCCCAGATGACGACACACAATACCAAGTGTTGCGGCGGTCATTTTCGTCAATCGTGCGAACAACCAAACCGTCCGCTTCTAATTTACGAAACGCAGCACATAAATTTGGTGCAGACACATGTTCACGACGGGCAATATCTTTTAATCTGGCACGACCACCGTTATGCAAACGCACCAATATTGACATCATTTGACGTGGATAGCCGGTGCTGTCCACACGGTCAAGACGCAATTTTTCTGCAATCTTGTCCAGTGTCCAAATATTTTCTTCCATCAGACGAACAAATTCCTTGCGTGCCATTTATTCCTCCTATATAATAGGGCTGGTTATCAAGTTTATTAAAAAACTTAATTATTATATATTTTAACAATTGTTTTTTCAAGTAAAAAATTTCGCCCCTTTGTTTTTCTTGTCTTTTTTATTTGACGAATAGCGAATTGTGTGCAACGCTGGTGCGACACAAGGTAAATAAAATGAACATAAAGAGTATATTTGATTTTTTTAGAAAAAGTCCAGATGATAAAAAAGTCCTGATTGCAACGCAAACACATCCACAAGAATACTATCTGCGGATGTTTTGGGAAACCGTCTTGCCACAAATCACAGAAATAACAACACAGTCAAGATACGGATACCATGGTCTAAGCCATACCGCCCAGGTCGCAATGTTTGGTATCGATATCGCATACACAATTGGTCAAGACCCCTTACCTGTGATTTTGGCGGCAGGTCTGCATGATTGTGCCAGAAAAAATGACGATTGGTGCAATGAACACGGTCCAAACGCCGTGCCAATCGCACGTGAATTTCTGGCAAAGAATTATCCAACACTAAACAAAACAGAAGTTAAACAAATTATCAATGCTGTTAAAAATCATACTAACGGCCGCATTGCCCGTGATGGTGTGGCGGCATGCCTGTGGGACGGGGACAGAATCCGCCTGTCGTGGGAAATGGGATATGACCCGTATTTCTTTACAACTATGCGTGGCCGCCAGATTGCATCGTTGAATCAGACGGGACAAATATGCTATATCGCAGCCCAGGATGACTTTCTGGTAAAACATAACATTCGAACACGCCAACAAATTGAATATGACCGTCAGCAAGACAAAATCCAATCCAAAATCGGCACACAGTTCAAAACAAAAGAACTATAATTTTGTTATTGCAAAAATATAAATAATATTTATAATGATTGCGAAATTGGGGTGTCGTCTAATGGTAGGACAAGAGATTTTGGTTCTCTTTATCATGGTTCGAATCCGTGCGCCCCAACCAAAATAAACAATGTCCGCAGGGGGGGCATTTTTTTGTTTTGCTATACGCCATCACTATGTAAATAACGTGGAAGACCCTGGCTCTGTTTCATACGTTGTATTTCGACCAGAAAATATTTTGTTCAATGGTCAGCCACCAGTCAAAGAAAGCAAAACAAATATTTTGAAAGTAAAATTTTCAAATGATGTTTGCCGCCAACCTACAAAAATCGAACAGGCCGTCCTGAAATGCGAACGTGCAAGAAGGAATGCCCAACCATTCAAATCCCGGTAAAGCACAATATTTGTTGACCATGACACTTTTTTTATATATCATTATTCGTTGGCAAACTATCAAGGATATAAAATGGAAGATTTTAGATATTCGGCTTTTTGGATTTCAAAAGATTGCTTGAAATCATATATAGAAGGAACCATAGTAGAAAGAAAAATCAAAAGAAAAGATTTTTATAACAGCAATACATTGCTTACAGCCAGCATAATTGCCTGTATTGCAAATAACGACTATGAATTTGACGCCAGCGACAAAGAGACGGCAAATACTTTACAAGACCTGATTGAAATGTGTGGTATGGACGAGAAAGGTATTTATACAGATGCTGCACATCGTGCGATGCGTAATCTGTGCGTAATGCGTGGTATGAAACCTGACGCAATCAAATTACAAGATAAAACCAATACTACGTTGTGGGAACGCACAACTAATAAGGTCAAAGGATTTTTTGGGTGGGGAAAAAAGAGAGAGGCACAACAAAACTCAACAGAAGCAAGAACAGAAAGATTGCCATTGGCTATGGACACTTTTCGTCGTGAAAGAATTACCCTGATTACGGCAGCAACCGCATCAATTGTAATCATGTGTGCAACCGTTGCGGCGGGAATGTCTTTGAGTCGATGTTCTTCGTTAAACAATGACGGCAACGACGACCAAACAAAACAAAAAACACAACAAGTTCTTCAAAAGCCAAACACTGACACATTAAAAATTCAACCACTGAATACATATAACAAAGATTGGAAAGTCGTTCGTGGTTCGCAACCTGCGTCTATGTCGCCAAAACCAAGCATCACGCCAATGGTTGAACAAAAACTTAGACCAACACCAACAACAGAACAGATGGCGGAAATCGCCCGTATCAACGCGTGCTGCAACAGTTCTTTGAATATTCTGATTGGACAAAACGCACGTGATAAGTTATATAACCAAATTCGCAAACAGGTTGAACGTGGTATATTCCAAATTCCAGACGGCATGTCAGTTGAACGTGTTGCACACGCAATGACAATGAGTCGTATTTACGAAGGCAAAAGTGTTATCCTGGATGCACTGAACAGCGAACAAAAATTAAACAATGCACAACAACAAGCATTTGCAAAGTATATCGAAGAAATCGGTGTTAATGGTGTTGGCCTGCAAAAACGTATGGCCGCAAAACAAAAGTTGTCCAGCCACAGTAAATATGACCAGGCATCCAAATCAATGAAAGCAACGCACGCAAAAAACTTGAAACAATTGCGTCAAATGCGGGCACATACAAAATAAATAGAACCGCCGGTTGGCGTTTTTATTTTTTTTGGACATACGGAAAAGTTTCATTTGAAAATTATGCTTTTTAGGTATATCATAGGTTTGCAACGCTCCCATCGTCTAGCGGTTAGGACATCAGATTCTCATTCTGGCAACACGGGTTCGATTCCCGTTGGGAGTGCCAAGTTTTCTTTTAAACCCCGACGCAAATGAGAGAATTATTTTTAGCCCGAGGGTATGCGTCGCAATAGCAAATACTGTTTATAAACATAAAAACATGGCAAATAAAAATATAAATTTTGACATTATCTTTTGTGCGGCATTGGTCTGTGTATCTATTATTATTGGAACACATCAAATGGCCAAGATAGAACAAGAAGCAAAAGAGAAAGAAAAAGCACAGCAACTGCAAAAACAAAGACTGGATGCCATTCAAAAACACAGAATGGCACAGATAGAAAAATTCGAACAAGAACAAGCAATGTGCGATTCTTTGATTGATATCACGAACGCAAAAATTGATTCTGTGTATTGGATTATTGATAGCCTGCAATGTGATTGGCGTGAACGGGCCATGGATTCTGTAAAAAACAACAAGCATATTATCGCACAAAACCAGATTCAACAAAATATAAACAAATTAAATACAACAAATAAATATAACATCGAAAAAGCATATAAATACGCACTGCAAGAATACCCATATATAAAAAACATTGAAAATAGTGAGCAGGTTTTTTATACGTTCTTTCATGACAGCAAGGTAAAAAAAATATTTTCAAAATACAAAAGAAACAATCGACGCATTAAACGATTGCAAGACCAGTATGATGCACTGCCTGATGTTGAAACACTGCAAAAAAGTATAATTGCATATTTTGACAGCACAACAAATGCACAGGTGCGACATCAATACAAACAAATCGATTCGCTGTTGAATAAAAAGAATCAAATTATCACCCAGAAACAGCGATAAAAAAAAACGCCTGATAATCGGGCGTTTTTTATTGCAATAAGTTTTTAGCGTTTTCAAGTAGATTTATTGCTAAATCCAAATCAGCAGAATTTATTGTCGAAACCGTATCAACTGTTGGTGCGGCCGTCGGAACAGATGCCAGCAATTCATCGGCAGACGTTGGCAAATTACCATCACGAAGTAATTTTTTTACCCCTGCAATTGTCATTCCATGCTTATATAACAAATCACGAATAACAACCAATCGAGCAACCGTTTCTGTGCGATAATAGCGCCGACCACCTGCCCCTGTGGTTGGACGTATCGCAACTGGGAATTGCTTTTCCCAATAACGCAAGGTATGTGCCGGAACATTTAACCGTTTTGAAACTTCATTTATCGACGCAAAGTATTCATTTGTGTTTTCCATACCGGCACCCCTTGTTTAATTATTCTGCCGTTTCCTGGGTTTCAACCACAGTTTCTGCCTCTGATGCGGTTTCTGATTCTTCGCCTGCTCCTTCGATTGAAATCGCCGAGACAACACGTTCGTTTTCAGCCGTGCGGAACAGTGTCACACCAGCAGTCGAACGACCCGCAATACGAACATCACGAACAGGCGTGCGGATAATCTTGCCACCGTCTGTTACCATAATAATGTCATGGTCATCAGCAACAGGAAAAGACCCAGCAACAGCGGTATTTTTGCCACCCAGTTTGATATTTGTAAAGCCGCCACCCCCACGGTGTGTCAGGCGATATTCATACGAACTGGTGCGTTTACCAAATCCATTTTCTGAAATAGTTAAAATGAATTCTTCGTTTGCAGCCATCTGGGCCATCTTGGCATCATCCAAGACCAATGTTGTTGTTTCTTCGTCAGCGTCTGCTTCTTCTTCGATTCCTGTTTCTGCACGACGGACAGCACGTGATTGCTTGATATACGCTGCACGAACAGCACTGTCGATTTCGCCACGGTTCAGCATTGCCATACCAATAATACGATCATCTTTGCCCAATGTTATACCACGAACACCTGTTGAATTGCGACCTGCAAATACACGGATTTCAGGAACTGGGAATCGAATACTGCGACCACGATATGTTGCCAAGAATACATCTTGATCTTCGGTGCATGGCAATACAGAAATCAGACTGTCGCCGTCATCCAGTTTCATTGCAATCTTGCCGTTGGCACGAATTGAATCAAAGTCCGACATACGATTACGACGAACTGTGCCAGATGCTGTTGCAAACATCAAGAAATGTTCTTTACCAGACTCTGCGGCACGGGCTGCGTCTTCTTCGGAAACTGGTAGGATTGCAGTAATCGTTTCGCCAGGTTGCAACGGCAACAAGTTCACCAATGGCCGTCCCTTGGCGGCAGCCGCAGCCTCTGGCAATTTATAGGTCTTTAATTTATAGCACAAGCCCAAAGAACTAAAGAACAATAATGGCGTGTGGGTGTTTGCAACAAACACCTGAACAACATAATCGTCGTCTTTGGTTGCCATTGCATTACGTCCCTTGCCACCACGCTTCTGGGCACGATAAGTATCCAGTGCAACACGCTTGATATAACCTGTGTTGGATACGGTTACAACCATATCTTCACGGGCAATCAAATCTTCGATATCAATATCAATTTCTGCATCTGAAATTTCTGTGCGACGAGGCGATGCCCAATTATCACGAACAGCGATTGTTTCATCACGAATAATCTGAATAATGCGTTCATGACTGCCCAAGATTTCCAACAAATCACGGATAACCGCACCCAGATTTGTTAAATCATCATGGATTTTGTCACGTTCCAGACCTGTCAAACGATGCAACTGCAATTCGAGAATTGCACGTGCCTGGTCTTCGGACATATAGAACATGCCATCTTTGTATTCTGTGTTCGGGTCATCAATCAACTGAATATAAGATTCAATATCCGAGGCACGCCAACCACGTGAAATCAGGGCTTCACGGGCAGCCTCTGGATTGACACTGGATTTAATCAATTCAATAACTTCGTCCAGATTTCCAACCGCAACTGACAAGCCCAACAATGTGTGTGCACGATTACGTGCCTTGTTCAAATCAAAAATTGTGCGACGACGTATAACCTCGGCCCGGAAGTCAATAAAGGCATCCAAAACACCACGAACATTGAACAACATTGGACGACCACGATTCAACGCCATCATGTTGACAGGGAAATTTGTCTGCATTTCCGTGTATTGGAACAAGTGATTCAAAACAACATCCGCAATCGCATCACGCTTTAATTCAATAACTATACGCAAGCCCTCTTTGGATGACTCATCACGAATTTCAGAAATGCCTTCGATTCTTTTGTCCTTTATCAGTTCGGCAATTTTGATAATCATTTGTGCCTTGTTTACCTGATATGGAATTTCATCAACAATAATTGCCTGGTGGTCACGGAAATCTTCGATATGAGTCTTGGAACGAATAATAATCGAACCACGGCCTGTGGTGTGTGCCTTGTATGCACCAGCATGCCCCATAATCATCGCACCTGTTGGAAAATCTGGTCCAGGAATAATAGCAAATAATTCATCGTCTGTTAAATTGCGATTATCCAATACAGCTAAAATACCATTGCAGATTTCACCCAGGTTGTATGTCGGAACGTTAGTCGCCATACCAACAGCAATACCAGAACCGCCATTTACCAAGAAATTTGGAAATTTAGCCGGCAAGACAACCGGTTCTTGTAAAGAACCATCAAAGTTTGGTTGCCAGTCAACAGTATCTTTGTCCATATCGTCCATAAGCGACGCACCCAGTTTTGAAAGGCGTGCCTCTGTATAACGCATAGCGGCAGCCTTGTCCCCGTCACGTGAACCAAAATTACCCTGCCCTTGGACCAGCATTTCGCCCATCGAAAAGTCCTGCCCCATACGAACCATTGCCTCGTAAATAGAACTGTCACCGTGAGGATGGTATTTACCCATCACATCACCAACAATACGTGCAGACTTTACCGTCGGCTTGGTCGCAGGTGCAACATCGTTCATAACATACAAAATTCGACGATGCACAGGCTTACATCCGTCACGGACATCAGGCAACGCACGGTCAACAATAACCGACATTGCATAGTCCAAAAAACTGGTCCGCATTTCATGTTCCAACGACGACTGAGGAACACGTGTTTCGTTTACTTCATTGATGTTTTCTGACATACTTACCTTTCCTATGTTTATAGTATACAAAACATAGCAGATTTTAGGGCTTTTGGTCAAGAAATAAAGCCCAAAAAATCATTTGACAAAACACAGGTTTGTGATACCGTATTCCAGAACAAAAATTTAAGCAAAGAACAATAAAAAATGGGACAATTAAAACAAGATTTAATAGAAACAAGACAGTTTGTTCAGGATATGAAAAACTCACCCAAAAACACATATCTAGAAAACGCACAACTGACATGCCAAATCTGGACATTAGACAGAATGATTGATGCAATTGACCTTGTCAACAATCTGATTCGGTCCACAAAACAAAAATTAAAGTAGGCAAAACAAGGAATATAATTTATGTTTTTACCATTTTACAAACTGTTTACAGGCCTGTTTATATACTATTTGACGTTGGAAGCACTAAAAAAATTTGGATTGATAAAATCTAAATAAAAAGGTTGCGTTTTTATAAAACGTATGGTTAAATATAGGCACAAACGGATTTTTCCAGGGTGTTGATGATGCTGCTCGGTGCACACTGGAACACAAAAAGAAGAAAGAAAAAGAACCAAGGATTTAAGTTATGGCAACAAAACGCACTTATCAACCATCGAAAACACGTGGTGTTCGCACACACGGTTTCCGTGCAAGAATGGCAACTGCGGGCGGTCGTGATGTTCTGAACCGTCGTCGTGCAGCAGGTCGTAAACGTTTGGCAGTAAATGCTGCAAACTAAGACGCACATTGGTTATAAAAAAAACCGCCGATTGGCGGTTTTTTCAATTATATTTATTACCTATATTTCTTCCCAATGACAAATCACAACAGCGTGTTCTGTTTCGCCTGTTCTGATTTTATGTTTTGACACCAAACCATCAATCGCAACATCAACGCAAATTTCAGGCGTATCTGGATTTATCTCTTTTTTGAAATTTATGTCTATCTTTTTCAATTTATGATTTGTGCGATAAACATAACCAACGCTTTCTGTTGCCCAGACAGCATATACCGCATTATTTATATGCTGATTCACGTCAATATCATCAAAACGACATTTCATAACATGCGTCTTGGTCGTTTCAAAGTCTGCAAACTTTTCAAATGCACAACCATAGGCACGTGTCGGGACAACAACATCTGGGGACAAATGTTTTGCCAGCGGTAATGGTCGACGACGTTCAATATCAATCAAAATCCACTGAGAGGTTGCACGAACCATCAAACGACCATCCGCCCCATGAATTTCAAAATCACGTGTTGCACGCAATGCATCTTGGCATGATGGCCAGGTAGAAAACGTTAACTCTTCGCCTTCGGTTGGCAATTCTATGATATCGACCAAGTAATAGGTCACAACCCACCCAAGTCCGTTTTCCAGACAATATGTGCGGCCACACCCCAAAATTTCAGCGTGTCTGTCCGCAATGGATTGCAACTCGTTCATCAATATCAACGGACGAACATTTCCAAAGCGGTCGCACTGATACGCTTGAAGAACACGACATTCTATCAACTTATCTGACATCTACTGCCCCTGAACATTTTGCTGAACAACAAAATCGATTTCATCGCCCAGAACAATTTCGTTTGCACGTGATGCAGACTTTATCAAGCCATGTAGAACTTCTGGCGTGTTCGCAGGAATTGTCAAAGTTTCCAGTTTGGCACCGTTGCCTACCTTACGCTCTGTGCGAAGACCACGAACGTTTTTCAAAATATCCAACGCAACATTCATCATAGAAACATCTGTTTCGTATTCAGATTTCACAGTTGGATATTCTGTTAAATGCAGGGTTTCGCCACCTTCGGCGTCACGATAAATTTTCTGCCACAGTTCTTCGGTTGTAAACGGAATAAATGGTGCATACAGACCGATTATATTGCGTAAAACAGTGTATAATGTCCATTGGGCCGACAGTTTTGATTCGCTACTGTATTTTTCAGGCGTCCAGAAACGGTCTTTGATAAATTCCAAATACTGGTCGCAGAAAACATCCCAAAAGAACATATCAATTGCAGCACGTGAATTATAGTTGTCGTATTTATCCAAATGCTTGCGTGTTTCTGCGATTGTTTTGTTCAATTCAGCCAAAACCCATCTGTCTTCGATAAAACGTTCACTAACTGGAATCTGGCGTGCTGTTGCAGGTTCAAAATCAGACAAGTTCATCAATGTATATTTTGATGCGTTCCATAATTTTGTCAGCAACTTGGACCCACGTTTTACTTCGTCATCCGAATAACGGATATCTGTGCCGATTGGTGCAGTCGATATCCAATAACGCAATGCGTCAACACCAAATTTATCAACAGCCGTCAATGGGTCTGTGCCATTGCCTTTGGTCTTGGACATCTTTTGCCCCTTGGCATCACGAATAAGGCCGTGGAAATTTACCGTCCGGAACGGAACATCGCCCATTACATAAATCCCCATCATAACCATACGTGCGACCCAGAAGAAAATAATATCTGCGGCTGTGTATAACAAATCTGTCGGATAATATTTTTTCAATTCCAAAGTATCATTTGGCCAGCCCAGGGTCGAGAATGGCCACAAACCTGATGAAAACCATGTATCCAAAACATCTGAATCACGTGTCAATGTTTTGCCACCAGACTGTTTGATTGCCTCTTCTTCGGTTTCTGCAACATAAACCTTGCCTTCTGCGTCATACCAGGCAGGAATATGATGTCCCCACCACAACTGACGTGAAATCGTCCAAGGACGTATCCCCTTCATCCAGGCCATAAACAAGTTATAACGATGTTCTGGCAAGAATTTGATTTTGCCTTCTTCTACGGCCTTTATCGCAGGAATCGCCAGTTTTTCTGCGTCCACAAACCACTGGTCTGTCAGATACGGTTCAACAGGAACTTGACCACGTTCAGAATACGGTGTTGGAATAATTTTGTCTTCGATTTTTACCAACAAACCTGCTGCTTCGATATCAGCCACGATGGCTTCACGGGCCTTGTATCTGTCCAGGCCACGATATTTTTCAGGAACCACAGGATTGTCATTCATTTTGGCATCTGGGGTCAAAATACATACAGGTGTCAGGTTATGACGAACGCCAACCTCCCAGTCGTCAAAGTCGTGGGCAGGTGTAATTTTTACAGCACCTGTTCCCTTGTCCGGGTCAGCATGTTCATCACCGATAATTGGAATCTGGATATCAGTCAATGGAATAATCGCACGACGACCAATCAAATGTTTTAACTTTTCATTTTCTGGATGAACAGCAATCGCCTGGTCGCCAAATAATGTTTCAGGACGTGTCGTCGCAATTTCAATCACACCACCATCAACCAGGTTATAGTTAAAGTAATAGAATTTACCCTTTTCGTCACGGGTTTCAACCTCTAAATCCGATACGGACGTTTGTTGTTTTGGGCACCAGTTTACAAGGCGTTTTTCACGATAAATCAGGCCCTCGTTATACATTTTTACAAACAGTTTTGTAACTGCATTGGACAAACCTTCGTCCATTGTAAAACGTTCACGATTCCATACAGGCGTTACACCCAATACGTGCAACTGATTCATAATTTGACCGCCCTTGTCAGCCTTCCACGCCCAGGCACAATCTAATTTTTCTTGCAAAGACAATGAGTGCGGATTTATACCACGCTTTGACAAATCACGTTCGACCAACAACTGGGTCGCAATTGATGCATGATCTGTGCCAGGTTGCCACAAAACATCAAAACCAGACATACGTTTATAGCGACAAATAATATCTGTCAAAACGTTATTCATCGCATGCCCCATATGTAATGACCCGGTCACATTTGGTGGCGGCATCATAATACAAAATGCAGGCTTGTCCGATTTTACATCGTTATTCCAAAATGTATTTTTATCCCAAAATTCTTGGATTTTTATTTCGATTTCACGTGGGTTTATGTTTTTGCCTAGTTCTATGTTCATTTTTTGTCCTGTATCTAAAAATATAATCTGAGTGAAATCGTATCAGATTTATTTCAAATTTCAAGAAAAACGCCCAAATGGGCGTTGTTTATTTTTCTATTACGGGCTTCCAGTTTGTAGTGTCCAAATTCTGTAATTCAGACGGCAATTTATTTGCATCCAAGGTATTCCAATTCTGGGTGCGACCAAACGGACCTATTTTGCCACGAACATTTAATTTTTCAGGTGTTTCCTGCCAGATAACAGACGAATAAACCTTGCCTGATTTTGGGTCCATTATTTTTCCGTCGTTGTATTCGTTGTCGTCGTTGTCCCACTCCATATCCCAAATAATATCCAGGCCGACCATTTTTGGACTGCCTTTGACTTTTTCTGCAACACGAACTGGATTTGATAACGTCTCAGATATTTTGCCGTCTGTCCCATACAGTGCGACAATTCGCCCCGCCAGGTTCATATCATCGCCGTCCTTGTATTCATACAGTGCAACAATTGATTTAGGACTGTTTGTTTCGTCATCAATTGTCTGGTAAAGACCAACAAAGGGCGTTGCTGCGTTGGCAGTAAATGACAAAAGCAACACCGCAAAAAAACCAAAAAATTTCATATTCATAATATTTCCTTTTTACTTTCGTTGGACATATATTGGAACAGCTAAATTTTAGACAAACGCCTTATGAATTACAATATTTTATTTGCAATAGTTGACACACAAGTTTTTTGCAGTAAAATTTTATAAAAAAAGTCAAAGGAATTTAAATTATGAACGATTATCTGAAAGCGGTCATTATTCGAACAATCAATATGAACGATGTCGTCGCCAGACGAAATTGGGGATATACGGATTATTTTGTAAAAAACAATGAAAACACCTTATTGATGCAGTTTACAGAAGGATATGAACTTGGGCGATATGTGTTGTCCGTTGCCAACTACAGTTTTGAAACACAAATCTCAAAGACAGAACGCCACCCCAAGATACTGCAACCTGTGCAAAAACTTAAGCGTGATTTATTAGATATTCTGTCAATTCTTAAAAAACGAGAAGAAGCATTACGAGACACAAAAGCTCGTGAAAAAGTAGCAAATATTCAATCCGCAAAAGAAAATATGAATGTAATGGAACAAAACATGTTGAATTTGCTGACTGGAAGCAAACAAAAGGTTATATAGTTCGGACAACACGACAAAATGTTACCCCATATACTGCAGCTGCACCGTTTGCCATCAAAACACGACGTAATTCTGAAAAAGTTGCACCAGTTGTCATAACGTCATCAACTAATAAAATTTTACGACCACGAATCTTGTCAGGACGAACAACTGAAAATACACCGTGAATATTTTGGACCCGCTGACGTGAATTTTTATGTCCCATATCTGGCCGATATTTTCGACGAACAGAATCAACATCCATACGCACCCCCAACACACTGGCGATTGGACGGGCCAATAATGCCGCCTGGTTATAACCACGATGAAACAAACGACGGTTTGCCAGTGGCACTGGCATAACAATATCTGCATTAACATCAACATCTTGCAATGCCCACATCATTGCCCGTGCCATAAATCGATAATGATTTATTTTTCCACAATGCTTGAACGGTAAAACCACCGCCTTGGACGCATCATCATAGACACATGCACTGCGAATCCAATCCAGTTCGCATTTGCCCGATGCACAAACCGGGCACATCGGTGCCGTATCAAAATCAATATCACACAGAAACGGATAACCACATTTAACACAATGCGGACCATCAATCCAATTTATTGACGTCCAGCACGTTTCACACAGTTCACCATGTGTTGATACCGGCGTATCACATAATGGACACGCCGGTGGAAACAAAAATCCAATTATTTTACGAAACAACCCTACCACGACATACTTTTATAGGTCTTTTTATCCAATGTATCGCCAAAGATATCACGCTTTTGCTGGGTCAAGGTTTCATACTGGTCGCTGGAAATAATACGCAATACAAAGCCAGGTTCATCCCGGGTTGATAAAACCGGAACAATACGATGCTGGGATACACCATTATCAGTCAAAACCTGTTCGACAATTGCCAAGCGACGGGCCGCTAGTTTCCGTTCGTCCTTGCTTTTGGTCATATACTGGGGGATTGCAACCTGAATTGCACGGGTTGGCTTGTTCACAACAATGCCCGCATATTCTGTCAGCAAATTATAGTTTTCACGTGAAAGTGCAGAATCTTCATTACGGAACTTGATTTTGATTTCCAGCGGACGAATTCCCGAGTCTTCGGATAAATCACGGCTGGCAGTAAAACCTTCGATTCCAGATGACATATCACTGGCGACATCAAAACTGTCATCAACAGAATATGTGGATAAATGTTTATTTTCCGACAAGAACGTTTTACGGAACGCCTTACGCAGTTCGGTCGGCGACATCTTGGTCATATCATCACGAACAGCGACAATACGGGGCGACGTTGTTTTTTCAACACTACGCACAACAACATCATCATTCATCGGAACGACCAAACGACGCAACGATACAGATTCGTTCGATTTAGATGCTGACACTGTTTCAGCCGCTGCAATTTTCACAGGTTCTGGCTGAACAACCGGGCGTTCCGACACAGGTTCGGCAGCACTTGCAATCGGGGCAGCAATTACACGATTCGAAACCGTGCGAACACTGTCATTTGCACGTTTTTGCATTTCGACCAAGCGTGCAATCTGAGCATCAATATCAGACGCCGGTTCTGTGGCAGCGGCAGTTGCTGCGACAGGCATAGCCTGGGGCTGTGGCAAAGCCGTGGCAATATGTTTATCCAAACTTTCTTCGGGCAATACAGAATCGGAACGAATAACCGAAAACTCATCAGGGCTTGGCATACGCAAGGCTAAATCCTGACGTGCCCACAAATCATTACTGGGGCGACGTGGCGTCAACACATCAGCAGCCGCAACAATAGCAGCACCAGAATCAATCGATTTTTCAACCGTTTTTGCAGAACGGGCAACAACAGAACGTGTGCGTGTTGGTGCAGTTTTTGCAACGACTGTTTTTGCAGGTTTTGACACATCTTCGCCAAAAGCACTGCGTGCAGAAACACCACCGGACGATAAATTCACAACCGGCAAACGTGCGTTCGCCGCAGTCGGCAATACCAGACACACCGACAAGATACCAAATGTAAGATGACGCATTTTCCTTTCCTTCCGTTGTAATCATAGAACAAATCACGAATCGTCTGCAAGTGGAAAATAACGTAAAAAAATCCCCCGATTGGGGGAATTATCTTTTTACAACTGAACTTTGCCGTTTGTTGCAACTAAATCTGCCATCATTTCGATATGACCACCGGCCTCACGCACAATAAGGTCGCCAGCTGCAATTTCAGCATAATTTAAAACATCAGATACGAATGCATCAAATTTACCGGCTGCAACCCACGCCAAATCCAACGCAGGACACCCTGTGCGACGAACATCACCAATTTCAGGACGCGAATCAGTTGTGTTATACGCAACCGTCAACTGGTCGGCGTCAGATAACTTGGACGTTTTCAGGCGTGCAGAATGATATGCCGAAAATACGTATGCACCACGTTCAACCTCTGCATAATACAGACGTTCATCGATTGGTGAATAAATCAAAGCGATTTTTGTTTCATCATTTGAACGCAACGCCAACGATATTGCAAAGTGCGGATTACCACGAACAAAATTTGACGCCCCAGACAACGCCAAAACAAATTCGTCACGACCGTCGCCTTCGTGAACAGCATTTGGTGTCAACAAACCTGCTGATGGACGAACCAATAACAGGTCTTTTAATATACTTTCTTCGATACGGGCAGACGCCTTTTGCACAAAATCATGTGCGCTGCGTAGGGATTGTTGCAGGTTTTCAACTTCGCCAAAATCACGACGCAACGATGCACCAGTGCGTTGCAATGCAGCAAACATTTTATTTAATTCTATTGAACCTTTTATCAACAATTCCATCTTGCCGTCCCCCGTCAAGCATATGTTATGTTCAGTTTTTTGGGTTTAATCTTAGAAATTAAAGCCAGCAAATTTTGTTTTGAATTCTGCTGCACGTTGGCCCTTTTCACCAGCGTTTGAACGCTGACCAGTCCATGCAGAATGGTTCAAGTTATCTGTTGACAAGATGTAATCTTTTTTAACAGATGAATAGATTACAATTGTAGAACCGTCAGTACGTGTGACGTTGTTCGCATAGTATTCTGGATGAATCCCTTGTTTCATAGTATTTACCTTTGTTTAAATTTTAGCCTGTGAATTATACAAGGATTTTTATAAAAATCAAGCGATAATAGCACGTTAATATCTACCAATACACCCAAGATATGAATTTCCCGTCGATTCCAGAACATTTATAAACTGATTCTGATTGCGACCAGAAAAAAGTGCCAATATTGTGCCAGAGTCCGTCGCCAGCATATCCGAAACAGTCGCAATCGTGGAATTCATCTGTTTGAAAAAGCCGCTGGTCGGATAAATTTCAGCCGCCAACAGTTGGGTTTGACCACGGGGACGGGCGTTTTTGCGTGATTCAATTACCATCAACTGGCATTCTGGGGATATTATCAGTTTGTCGCTGACAATACCATCACCACCCAATAATTCACCCCACCAACCAGTAGAACCACAAAATACGGGGTAGTAAATTACCACATTTGGATTCGCAGACAACACCGCCGCAATGTCGATATCATCAGTGCATACGTCCGGCATTATCCCAGTCGAATTATTGATAACTTTGCGTGCCAACTGGTATTCGCTATCCCCAGTTGTTCGCCGTGGCCAGTAAAGAATCGGAAACTTTGTCATTGCTATGAATTATATCAGATTCGGATTTTATAAAAAAGGGGGGCAGGTTAAATAAAGCACTTGATTTTTTATTTTTTCATTGTCTCATACCATTTTTTAAGGTTTTGCCACACTATATCAATGTTCTTTTTGGTTGTGTCATAGAAGTCTGTGGATATCTGAACGTTAAATAAACTCTTGGCCAGGGCAGGAATCAACGTCATAAACATCGCAATAAATATGCCCATCAAGATTATTGTTATCAGGCTGTCATTACGCATCATCAAGGCGTCCATTAAAAATTTCGAATCGTTTTGTGTCAATGCTGTCGCCAATGCAGGTGCCCCTGCCCAGTCGCCAAATATCGCATTCAGAAACATTACTGCAAACGCTACAAACACACCTGTTATCGCCAAGCCAAGTGTTGCAGATATAACATAATCAATTATTCCACGAATCGTATTACCAGCCCCAGCAAGCGATATTTTCCAGCCCTTGAACAGCCACGCCAGTAGCATTAGCGGCAGCATTACCAAGTCCATCGCCAGGGTTATAAAGATTTCTAGGAAATACAATGGAATTGGTAACAACGCCATAAAAAACAAGACCAGTATCGCAAGCCCTGCAAAAAACATTATGACATTTGGAAAGATCGGAATCTCCCACATAATTGTATGCATATAATCCGTATCAAATGCCATATTCAACATCGTCCAACCAACCGTCATACCCAAACCTGTCATCTGATGAACACCAGATAACTCACACGCCAGGTTATGACGCAATTTCGGTGAAAACGTCCCAGAATTTGATGCAGCAGCATCAATCGATGTCGAATCTGCCAGTGCCGTCGCAACAACACATGCATCAAAGCCATCTTCGTGAACAATCGCCCTGTTTAGCGAAAGACCTATGTTAAAAACAGGTTCTATCGCAATTTCAGATATCATTCGTGGCAGTGGGGCGACCAATAATGCAGCAACAACCCCCAGTTTGAACAAATGTGTTGTAAAAGTGTTTGCGATTGACCAGGGGCCTTGAATTTTCTGATTCATAAAGCCATCAAGCAATTTCCACGCAAACCAAGTAGCAGACAGAATTATCGCAAACGGAATAATTACACCACCCAACGAATGATAAACCTTGGGTAATAAATTCGACATCGTTGCCATAATGTCAGAAAACATACTGCACGTCCAACAACTGGAAAAAAACTGATACGCACTGGACATATCAACAGGAACAGTGCTGCGATAAATCGCAAAACCAGCAAGAACACCAACGCCTGCAATGCCGCCAACAACAAACGGTGCAACCGCACCCGCCGTAAATGGCAAGAAAGACAAAAACGTAATCCAAAATTTTTTTATACGATTCATTGCTTTTAAGTATATCACATTTTGTCCCAAATGTGATATAATTGAAATAATAAATATAAATTATAGAGAATGTATATATTAAAAAAACTGTTCTGGGTTTGTGTTTTTGCGGGGGTGTTTTGCACGCCTGGGTCAGCATTTGCAGGAAACATCATTGATGCATTAAACCTGGCACCGTTTGTTTCGATGGTGCTGGACGCTTTTATGATGGTCGCAACAGGAACATACGAATTTTTTGTCGGTAATGGCGACGGGATTATATATATTTTGATTTGGATGTTTTTAGGGCTGACCATTGCATTGGCATTGGCAAAAATGTATATGCCAAAGGCATGGGCAGGATTACTGGGTATGTCGGGCGGTGGCGAAATCGAAAGCGGAAAAATCACCGGAACTAAAATTATTGAAAATGTTATGAAGCCCGGTTTTCGTGCAATTATTGCAACGGTATTATTGTTGCAAATTAAACCTGTGTTTCTGACAGAATGGCTGATAAATCCTTTTTTACAACTGGGGTCAATTTATACAAACGCACTGACAGAAACAATCAATCAGCCAGGAATGAAAGGTCCAGAATTAAAATGCCCACCAGAGATTGTTGAAAAAGCTTGGATTTCCGAAGATTCATGCAACTTTTTAATCCAGCCTGTGTCCGATTTGTCAAATGCAAACAACCAAATTATCAAGCGTGGTTTCGATTCGCTGACCAGCGGTTTGTTGGGACTGATTACACTGGTACCACATGGGGGCGAAGACTTCTTGAACGTGATAACAGGTCTGGTTTTAATCATAACCTTTGTGGGCAGTAATTTGTTTATGGCCCTGCTGATTATCCAGGGAATATTTAATATTGGCATGCAGTTGATTTTATATCCGTTCTTTGTGCTGACATATGTGTTCAAGTCAAGCGATAAATGGCTGGATGTGTGGCCGGCATTTGGCGGTATAACCAAGGCGTTGCAACAACTGATTATCACAATGATTGCCTGTGCATTTATGCTGTGTGTAAATTTGGCAATTATTCATGCGTTATTTGATTGGAACTCGTCTGTTTTTGTTGTCGCAGCAGGTGGAACAGCGACCAGCAACATCCCAACAGTCGGAACAGGAGCAATGGGATTTGGCGAACATTCTGTAACCTGGATGTCGGCAATACTGACGTTCTATTTGTTCTTTAAAATTTATGATATCACACAAAAACAACTGAAAAAGTATATCGGTGGGGGAATGGACGGACTGTATAACAGTGTAAAGTCTGATTCTAAAACGCTGTGGGCAGGTGCAAAAAAATGGGGAACAAATATCGGCAAGGCCGCCGGTTGGATAAAAGGAAAATAAATAAACAATGAATAATTGGTTGGGAAACTTGGTCGATAATACTGTGCAGTGTTGGGGCTGCGAGATATTTGACAGACTGTTTCAGATTGTGTCTGATGCAGCCGCCAATGTTTACAACCAGTTTGCGTTTGTATGCACCGTTTTATTCTGTGTGTTGTTTGCGTTCTTTGTATTAAACGCAGTTTGGAAAAGCATCAAAGGCGGTGGAACAGACCCACTTTATACAAAATCTGTGCAAAAGGTTTTTATCAACGCAATTGTATGTATCGGTTTTTTAGGTATGGGGGTGGCACTGCCACGATTTATAACAACTGTTACATTTGAACCTGCTGCACAAATCGCAATGACATATACCCAGGCAATGATAAACCTGGACCAGGAACAGGTTGCAGAAAAAATTACATACAAACCTATGAAAATGTCAGACGATGGTTTTTATCGCCCAGAACTGCGTGATAAAATTATTATGCTGATGAAAACAACTATCACACAATTCCAGTCGTATATAAAACTGGGGATTGCAGTTATGGATTCGGCTTTTTCATGGAAGGCTCTGTTGGGTGTTGGCAGTTTAATAAAACACATTATCTTGTTTGTTATTGGGGCATATTTGTCGTGGTATTTCTTTAAGATGTTTTTCAGATTTTGCTGCTATTTTGCAGACATTATTATTGCAATGGTGTTTTTTGCGTTCTTTTTCCCATTATCATTAGCACTGTATTCATTCAAAGGGGCAGATAATGTGCCGGGTTGGATTGGCGGACTGGGCAAGACAATTGGTATCGGACAATTTAAAAACTTGATAAACGCAATTATAACGTTGGCCTCAACCGTTATAACATACACAGTAATTATGGTTA
Organism: Candidatus Enterousia sp.; assembly: GCA_045637165.1. Taxonomy (GTDB): domain Bacteria; phylum Pseudomonadota; class Alphaproteobacteria; order Rs-D84; family Rs-D84; genus Enterousia. Next base: position 49,535 of record JAZTYU010000025.1, read on the forward strand.
TCATCGCAAAGTTCTTTTCTGCACCAGGGGCATCAAACGCTGATTTGATGGCCGCAATTACCACAGGACAAATTTTTGATGCAGATTTAAACACTGAAAATTTACAAGCGTTGACATTGGCCAGTTGTTTGATTCTAACATATGTGTTGAACTTTATTTACGGACAAATTCCACAGGTTACAAAAATGATTCTGTCGGTATTTGGGGTCGATGAAAGTAAAACAAATAGTGAAAAGTTGGCAGACGATATGATGAATCTGACAAAAACTGTTTGGGACACAACAAAAAAAGTCGGTGAAGCAATTATTACAGGCGGGGAAAAAGATAAAAAATAATGTTAAAAGCACAACTAATCTTGGTCGCTGTTAGATTCTTGATGGGGGCAATCGCATTAGGAATTGGAGTGTGGTATTTGTCATCATCAATCGGTGGTGCTGCACTGACATATACAAACATGGGAAATTTTCTGACCGCAATCGGTGTTGAAAACGGCGATATCGCCAGTGCAAATGCGTGCTTTATGTGTGGATATATCGCAGACTTGTTTTCAATAATCGGGGACGCAACCGAACGCTTTTGGAATTTGATGGTAAAAAATATTTGGGTGCTGGTGGCAGTTGGTTTTGGCATCTTTATGTTTATCCACACTGTTCAATACATCTTTGACCACGCAAAGAAAACAATAAACTATGAAAAGCCAACAGAACACAAGATTGAATTCAAGGCCTGGTGGGACAAGGTTTGGAAGTTGGGTGTGCGAATTATGATTGTTGGGACCCTTATGGGGGCATTGGGTATGGGCGGTACCAGCGCACTGCGTAGTGTTTCACAGATAACAATTACACCCGTTCTATATATGGGGGCAGAACTGGGTATGATTGCGTCCGGGGTGTCAGAGGCTGCCGATTGCGGTGCGTTAAGCAATGTCCAGTCTGGCAACAAATCAGACGATATCTTAAATCCAATTATGCAACCGTTTATGTGCGTAATGGGAAATATAAACAGCGTTATGCTGGCCGGGGCAGCAGGTGGTTTTTCAATGATGAATTATGCCTGGCTGGATTTAGGCGGTGGTGTGTTGACGTGGGTTGCAGGCTTGGTGCTGGTGTTGATGTTCCTGGTTATTGGATTTGACCTGTTCTTTCAAATACTGTCAATTGTGTTTAAACTGGTCTTTATAATCATATTTATGCCATTACTGTTGGCGGCAAGTGCGTTTGAAGGAACTTGGTCCAAGGCAAGCGGTCTGGTCAGCAAGGCAATCGGAATGCTGGTGTCGTCTGCGGTGAGAATTGTCGCAATCACATTAAAGGTCTTGGTGATATACGCAACTGTTTCATATACTGCTGACGCATATTTCCCAGGACCACGTGATGGATATAGTGTGGTCTTGCCACCAATGATGGGTCAAAAAATCGAAAATCCTGATGCACAAACGCTGTCTGTGATTGACGTATTTGCAACCTGCGAACAGGTGGCGTTGGTTGACGGTGAAATGGACAAGGATTTATTCAAAAACTGTTTCAATGCACGCAAAGCTCAGGTCGAACGGTCTTATCCAGGGGCATTTGATTTCTTGGCCGACGGGTGGGAATTTTTGTTGATGATGGTATTCTTGTTCTTTTTATACTATTACGCAATCAGTCCAAAAATTGACAAACTGTTGCCAAATGGTGGTGTTAAATTGCCAATACCTGGCGAAAACAGCAATGTGGCCACAGGTGAAACGTTTGACTTTGGTGCGTGGGTGCATGACCTGGGGCAAAAGATGTGGGCGGTGCCTGTGCAGATTACAGAAAAAATCACCAAGGCAATGGGTAAAAAATAATGAAGTGGATAAAAAAAATCTTTGGTGGGATTATTATTGCAATTACTGCAATAACATTGGCAGCACCTGCATTTTGTGCAGCCAGCAATATGCCTATGCCTGATATTGGCGATAATGGGACGTGGGCAACAGATAACAACAAAGAATTATTTGTTGGCGAATTGACCAATGATATCAATCAATTTCAGGGCGAATTCCAGAAAAAAGTCGTTAAAGACTATGTTCCAATAGAGGCTAAAATTGGTCTGACATTTATGAATGCTTTGTCTTTTGTAAGCGATGTTCTGGATTCGTCCTTGGTTCGATTTGTTGTGCTGTTTATGTTTATTGCTTTTATGTTCTGGGTAATGTTCGAAACTTACAATATGATGCAGGGTGGCAAAGGCAACACAATGGATCTGATTAAAAACATCGTAAAAAAAGGAACGATGATTGCAATTTGGGTCGTTGTTTTGCGTTTTGGACCAGCACAGATTTTCATGTGGATAATGGGTCCAATTGTCAGCGTTGGGACATATCTGGCAGACTTTATATTAGATGCAGTGGCCGCCAGTGCGGGGGCAGAACTGCCCAATACATGTGCAGCAATTCGTGAATATACGGCTGCTAATATTTCTGCAAATAACATAATTGATGCAAATGCCGCCGCAGATATGATGTGCCTGCCAACAAGACTGTCAGGTTTTTGCTATACAGCGATTGCAGCAGGTTTCAAGTGGATGCTGGCTGGAATTGGACGCAGTGCATTTACTTTTATTGGCGGCCTGTTATTTGTTGTGATGTTCATTATGATTGCATGGAAATTTATGTTTATGGCACTGGGGGTTATCGCAGACTTGTTCCTGGGGGTTATGATGTTGCCTTTTACCGCAATCAAGGAAACAATTGGCAGCACTTCATACAAGGGTATGGCCGGAAATATCTTTAACAGTTTCTTGAAAATATTCAGCACAGAATCACTGGACGACCAGATAAAACGATTTGTTCAGGCGGCAATATATTTTGTTTCACTGTCAATCATAGTGGCTTTTTGTGCGGCAATGCTGTCAGGGGTTGTTGATGCAGATATTGCGTCCAGAATCCCAACACTGGAAAACGATGGGTTCTGGGTAACCGTTTTAGTTGGGGCGTTAACCTGGTGGTTTGCAAATCAGGCAATGGATTTGGCAAAAAAACTGGGGGGCAGTATAACAACATCTGTTGGCGACCAAATGCGTGGCGATATTAAAAAGATGTGGGATAATACCACTGGCACAGCGAAAAAATGGTGGAAGATTATCAAAGATGGCAAATAAAAATAAAATCAGGTCAAAAGACCTGATTTTATTTTTGTAATTTTTCTAATGCGTCTTTTTGCAAAACTGCTGTAAAGGTTGCTTCGGCCACCTTTTTACCGCCAACCATTGCAATGCCGTGGAACTTATACAGACTTAGTTTTGTAAGCAATAACTCAACATGCAATTCCAGTTTATCGCCAGGACGGACCATATGCGAAAACTTTATTTTTTCCATTGTAGTAAAATAACCCAATGTGGTTTTGCGTTCTTCGTCAGATAACCGTGAAAACGCAACAAAGCACGCTGTTTGTGCCAATGCTTCGACCTGAAGAACACCTGGCATAATCGGATTGTCTGGAAAATGACCAGCACACCAAAATTCGTCATCACGGACGTATTTTACACCAACGGCACTGGTATCATTATATTCACGAACTTCGTCAATTAAACGCATATTACCACGATGTGGTATCACATGTTCTATTTCTTGTGCGTCAATCATTATATCCCTTCCTTGTTTATATTACAATTTTAGTTTTTTACTTGCTTTCTTAGCCAGGCATAATGACGCATAAATTCGGTCCCAGGTCCCGCAGGATAGCCCATATGTGATTCGCCATCTGGGATATTACGGAAAACGCCACTGTTTGCACCAACAGATGCATCATTACCAATATGCACCCCATTTGCGACGCCAACGTGGCCACCCAACAACGCACGGTCACCAACAACAACACCACCCGCCAGGCCAACGCCACTGGCCAAGAAACATTCTTGGCCGATTACAACACCATGTGCAATCTGGCATAAATTGTCAATTTTCGTTCCATCACCAACCCGGGTATCTGTCATCGCACCACGGTCAATGCAGGTATTCGCCCCCACAGAAACACGTTCGCCCAAGACGACACGACCAACATGTGGAATAAATATATTGCGACCATTTTGACGGGTATATCCAAAACCGTCCTTGCCGATAACCGCCCCAGAATTTATAACGCACCCTGCCCCAATTGTGGCATTTTCAATATGTGCCCCAGATTGAACAATCGTATCACGACCAATCACAACATTGCGACCAATATAAGCATACGGGTAAATTTTTGCCCCTGGTTCAATCACCGCACCACGTTCAATGGTTGCAAACTGACCAACATAGGTTGTGCGTTTCTTGCGAAAAAACACACCACGTTCGATATGGGCGTTCTTGCTGATGCCAAAGCGTGGTTTTTCACGATAGATTTCACCCAAAATCTTGACAATGTTGCCACGTGGAGTGTCTGTTATCAGCAGCGTCGCACCAGATGGAGCGTGTTGGGCCATTTCAGGCTGAACCAATATCACCGTGGCACGAGTGTTTTCCAAAACAGATATTGGCAATATCTTGAATGCATTGCTGTTCTGTTCAGTTGAATAAAATGCCAACTGGCCAGGCTTGGCATCTGCAATTGGTGCAACCGAACGCACAGGGGCATTTGCATCGCCACGTAATTCCAGACCAAATTTGGCCGCCAATGCACCGGCTGTGGTTTTGTTTGCCGCCGGGCCGAACAAATTCTTTATAAAGTTCATCATAGTGTGCCGATTATAATTAAATTTTTTCACGTCCGCCACAAATTTATAATTTATTGTTTTTTCCTTGCGTTTTGACGATTCGTCTTTATAATATACAGTGTTCTTAAATAGTTTTTTAGGAGCGGGGTCAGAAAACCCCGCTCTTTCAATAAGACATAGGTAATAAACCAAAAGGAGAATATAGATGTCTTTTGCATCAATGCCACGTCAAGACTTGTTGTTGGCTATCGAATCTTTGGCACGGGAAAAACAGATTGACCGTGACATCGTGTTTGAATCGCTGGAATCTGCAATCGCAAAAATTGCAAAACATAAATATGGCGAAGAATTTAATATCACTGCATCTATTGACCGTAAAAACGGAACAATTCATGTAAAACGCTTGTTCGATGTTATCGAATCCGCAGACGCAATGGGCGAAGAATATAATCCAAACACTATGCTGACAGTCGCACAGGCTAAAAAATATGCCGATAAACCACAAGTGGGCGACGTTGTAGAAGACGCACTGCCAGAACCTGAATTTGGTCGTATGGCGTTCCAGACTGCAAAACAGATTATGACTGCACGTGTTCGTGATGCAGCCAAAGAACGTGAATACGAAGAATACAAAGATAAAATTGGCGAAATCTTGAATGTAAAGGTTATCCGTTCAGAATTCGGTAATGTTATCGTTGGTATTGACGAAGACCCAGCAAATCGTGGCAAATTCCGTGCAGAAGGATATTTGAAAAACAGCGAAATTATCCCTGCCGAAGTCAATGAATTGCTGAATCCAAAACCAGTTGATAAAAACGATAAAACAAGACGTGCAAAAGACAATACTATTCGGGTGTTGGTATTGGATGTTGTCCGTTCTAATACAGGACCACAAATCTTCTTGACCAGAACACATCCAATGTTTATGGAAAAACTGTTCGCACAGGAAGTGCCAGAAATCTATGAAGGATTGATTAAAATCAAATCTGTGGCACGTGCCCCAGGTTCACACGCAAAAATCGCAGTTGAAACAACAGACCCATCATTGGACGCAGTTGGTATGACAGTCGGCATGAAAGGAACACGTATCCAAGAAGTTATCGATGAATGTCATGGCGAAAAAATTGACGTTATCCCTTATTCCGAAGACCCAGCAGCATATATCGTTAATGCAATGCACCCTGCCAAGGTTGCAAAAATCATCGTTGACGAAGATACACGCCGTGCAGTCGTCGTTGTAAATGATGACCAACAGTCTTTGGCAATCGGTCGCCGTGGTCAAAACGTTCGTTTGGCATCACAATTGACAGGCTGGAATATCGATGTTATGAACGAAGCCGAAGAACAAGAAAAACGTGCAAAAGAATTCAAAGAAAAAACAGAACTGTTTATCAGTGGTCTGGACGTTGATGAAATGATTGCACAGTTGTTGATTACAGAAGGTTTCCGCACTATCGAAGAAATCGCATATGTCGATGCACCTGAACTGGAAGAAATCGAAGGATTCAACCCAGAACTGGCAGCAGAATTGCAAAAGCGTGCAAAAGATTATTTGGCCAAGGTCGAACAGGACTATCTGGACCAGGGACATAATTTAGGTATGAGCGATGATTTGTTGAAATTCGATTTCATCAAACGTCCAACAATTATGAAACTGGGTAATGCTGGCATCAAATCACTGGAAGATTTGGCAGACCTGGCAACTGATGAATTAGTTGAAATCTTGGGCGAAGATACAATGTCTAATCGTTTGGCGTCTCGTGTTATTATGAAGGCACGTGAAATCGCATACGATATCAAACAGGATAATGAATAATAATTAAAACGGAGTCGGTATAATATGGCAACATTGACACTTGGAAAATCTGTGACAACTGATGCAGTTCGCAATAAAAAAGGCGAATCTGTCTTTGTCGAACGTCGTCGGCGTGTTGTTGCACCAAACAGCAAAGAACTGCGTGATGAACCAGCCGCACCAGCACCACAGCATAATGCTGCTGATGAAAAACTAAGAGCCGTGCTGGCCGCAGCCAAGGCACGTGAAGAAGAACGTAAAAAACGTGAAGCCGAAGAAGAAGCCGCACGCAAAGCACGTGAGGCTGAAATCGAACGTGAAACACGTGAATACGAACGGGTAAAAACACAGCTGGCAGAACGTGAAAATGTCAATGTTGCCGAGAAGACCGAGGCCACTGTCGAAGAAAAACCTGTCGTAAAAAATCCAAAGCCTGTGCAACAGCCAAAGGTATTTACAAATAATGCCACGCCAAACACAGGTAAAAAGAACCGCAATTCGGACGACGACGAAGGACGGACTAACAAATTTAACAATTCTAAAAAAGATTTCAAAAAGTCTGGAAAAATTCACCTAAACGACATTGTTATGGGTGGTGGTGATGACGATGATGAAATCGGCCTGCGTGGTGCAAATCGTCGTCGCAGCGAAGCATCGTTAAAACGATTCCGTGAAAAAGCACGGGCCGTATTTTCTGCCCCACAAAAAGTCGAACATGTTGTCTCGCTAGGGGATACGATTACTGTCAAAGACCTGGCAGCGGCAATGGCAGAAAAAGTTGGTAACGTTATCAAAAAACTGATGGAAATGGGAATGATGGTTTCTGTAAATCAGTCTATTGATGCAGATACTGCTGAACTGATTGCAACCGAATTTGGTGCAACGGTTAAACGTGTTGAAATGAAACCATACGCTGACATTCTGGAACGTGAACCAAACCCTGAAAAGTTGGCACCACGTGCACCTGTTGTTACAGTTGTGGGGCACGTTGACCATGGTAAAACATCGTTGCTGGACGCATTTAGAAACGCAAATGTTGCCGCAGGCGAGGCTGGCGGTATTACACAGCACGTTTCTTCGTATGAAGTTAAAACAAAGTCTGGAGAAATGATTACTTTCCTGGATACACCAGGGCATGAAACATTTACAGCAATGCGTGCACGTGGTGCACAGATGGCAGATATCGTTGTTTTGGTTGTGGCGGCAAATGATTCTATTATGCCACAGACAATCGAAGCGATAAATCATATTCGTGCAGCAAATGTGCCTTTTATCGTTGCTATCAATAAAATTGACTTGCCCGAAGCAAACCCAATGCGTGTAAAAACAGACCTGTTGCAACAGGAAGTTCAGGTCGAAGAAATGGGTGGCGACGTGCAATGCGTTGAAATTTCTGCGACAAAAAAAATCGGTCTGGACAAACTGGAAGAAGCCATTTTGTTACAGGCAGAAATGATGGAATTAAAAGCAGACCCAGAAATGCCAGCAGTCGCATACGTGGTAGAGGCAAAACAAGAAAAAGGTTTGGGTGCAGTTGCAACAATCTTGATGCGTCAGGGAACACTGAAAATTGGCGACGTGTTTGTTGTTGGCGAAACATTTGGTCGTGTTCGTGGTTTGATAAATTCGGCAGGTGAACGTGTAAAATCTGTTAAACCTGGTCAGCCAGCCGTTGTGTTGGGGTTAAACACTGTGCCAGGGGCTGGGGATGAATTGCGTGTTATGGAAACAGAAGCACAAACCCGTGAAGTCGCAGAATATCGCATCCAAAAGGCCAAGGACAAGGCAAATGCTGTTAAACGTTCAAGTCTGGAAGAGTTGTTTGCAAAACGTGATGAATCAAAAAAACTGATTTTGCCAATTATTTTGCGTGCAGACGTTCAAGGTTCTGTTGAGGCTATTTCAGATATGGTCAAAGACATCAATACTGATAAGGTTGGCGTTGAAATATTGTCATCAGGTGTTGGTCAGATTACCGAAGGCGATATCCGTTTGGCAACAGCATCAGGTGCGGTCATTATTGCATTTAACGTCCGTGCAGATTCAACAGTCCGTGATATGGCACGTGGCAACGGTGTTGACATCAGATATCACAGCGTCGTTTATCGCATTACAGATGAAATCAAAGAAATCTTGTCTGGTAAATTAGCACCTGAAAAACGTGAAACATTTATCGGATACGCCGATGTTATCGCACTGTTCACAGTTGGCAAGGGTGTTCGTGTTGCAGGATGTCGCATGACCGAAGGTGTAATCAAAAAAGATGCCTTTGTTCGACTGCTGCGAAACAACGTTGTTATTTATGACGGGAAAATCGGACAACTGCGTCGTGAAAAGAACGAAGTCAAAGAAGTTTCAGGCGGTGTTGAATTCGGTATGTCTTTTGATAAATACAATGACTTAAAAGAAGGCGACCGTGTTGAATGCTATGAAGTAGAAGAAGTTCGTGCACAGTTGTAAAAAACATCCCCCATCTGGGGGATTTTTCTTATAAAAACACAGCGTAAAATACGCTGTTTTTTTATATCATACCAGTCCCTGTTCCATATACACATTTACTGTTTTTCATGTAATAATTATCTTCACACACACATGAACCGTAAGTATTACGTATCGCATTATTACCACAATGTGCCACACAGGAATTACCCCATGGCTCATAACCGTTTTTACACATACAATGTGCATTTACATAGAAGCCAACTGAATTTCCACTGCCATTTGCTATTTTGTCTGGTTCGGCCGCTGTTGATTGATAAATGGAATTTTCTGGGCACAACAATGACTGATAGAACATTTCAGATACGCCTTCTAGGTATTGTTCATCTGTTGGCTCAGTCACAACTGAGCATTCTGTTTTTCCTGAGTTATCAATACAAATCTCTATTTCACTGTTATAAAATATGGCGTATGCACAGGTCAACGCAACATTGCGGCATGCACCACGCATTACGTTATAAATGCTTTTGATGCTGGCAGATGAAGACCAGGAATTTAATTGCGATACCTGTTGATTATAGCAGGATGCAATATCAAGCATACAACTGGACGCATAATCAGAAATTATATTCTGTTGTGCTGAATTGATGTTTACCATCGCACGTTGAACATAATTTATAACAACATCATTGTATGGTTTATATTTTCCATTATCATCATAGGTATAACGCTGACATTTATCCAAAACGGCACGGCACAGGCCTTCTTCGGTAACGGACTGTTTGGTTCCGATTTTTTGCAACAGATATTTAGCAACGCACGAACCATCGTTCGAACCTTCTGCCTTGCAGTCGGTATCGGATATTTTCTGAGATGAATATGCATCTGTTAAAAATGTCGTGTCAATCGTAGCATTATTATACGATTTCATAAATTCGGTGATATCTGATATCTTTTGCCCCAGAACAACATTACCGTTTTCATCGATATAACGTTTGGTTGGGTCAACGCATTTGAAATAATCGTCGCCACAAACCATGTCGTCTTTCATACATGTTTCCAGTGCAGCGATACAGCCCTTGGCATCATATTGATTTTTATTCTGCAATACCGCCAGACGTGCCTTTTGCAACATACGGTTTGCACTGCGAACATTGGAAACCAGCGTTTCGTTCATCTTGGTCAAACCCTGTTCATAGGCAATACAATCCTTGTCAATTGCCAGGTCGTAATTTCCGGTAATCTGACTAACCGTTGCACCGGCCCCCTTGCACTGATTCAAAACAGTTGTGCAACGTTTTTTTGCAGCACTGTAAAGGTCAGAACCACGCAGATTTGAAAAACTGCTGGCACTGTCAGTATTCAGGAAATCCAAACTAAATAAATCTGCTGTTTCTGATGAAAAATCCAAATCCATATCAAATGTTGAAAATGTATCAGACGAATACGACGAATTAGACACAGGGTCACGAATTAAATCTTCGATTTCTTGTAATAAATTACGGTTTTCAGATGTATCAACGGTGCCGCTTAGGGCTTCTTCGGCCTCAGTCTCGGTCATGATGGCACGAATTTCGTCTGCGGACAAACCAACATAGCGGATACGTTGGGCAACCTCGTTCAATTGGTTATTGGCATCCTTGACAGCCTCTTCTACCTTGGTATAACGGGATAGATTCGATGAACATGAACAACGTCCCTGATTGGCATCGATTACGGCACAGAACTGGTCCATGCATTCATTATACTGTTGCTGACAAGATTTATTTAACGTTGCTGTTTGTTCCAAGCGTTCGGTTGCCTGGGCAATTGTTTCACGATTTTTCTCAGCAGCGGCACGTGATTGAATAGAACGCACAACCTCGTCAATATTGGAACCAGTCTGTTGGCCTGTATCACCAATTGTGGCACGACCGCCAACCTCGGCCGTTGAAGGACGCAGGGTCAGTCCAGCCCGACGAACCACGGGATTGCTGTTGATACTGGCCGATGATACACGCTTATTACGGCCAACCGTATTGACCGCCGTGCTAAGATTACTGCGGGCAACATCTTCGCCGTCAGACGATGATGTTAACGCACGGGATATGATTGTTGCACGTGCAGGGTCCACAGGCGTGTCTGTTTTTTTCTTGTCCGTGGTTGCCCCGGTAAAAACACGTGATACTGTATTTTGCACATCAGGCACCTGGCCAGTTGGACGGGTTGCAACACGGGAAACCGTTCCACGTTCGGTTGCGGAACTGGAATTTTCAGTCTTTTTCGCCGTAGGAATTGCACGAGAAATAGCCCCGTCAGCCGCAAAGGCCGTGGGTGCTGCGATTATTAGTGCAAAAATACACGTTAACAGTCTTGTCATTCTCTTGGTGGTAATTATATCACATTTTTTTAACTGTGTTAACAGTCTTTTGAAAAAAAATCCGCCATTTGGCGGATTATTATTTTGCTGCTGCGTCTGTGGTGGCGCTTTCCAATAATTTTTTTGCTAACTCTACCTTGGCAGTGTCAATTTTTTCAGTAATTTGTTCTTTGATTTCTGTGCCTGCGTCTGTGGCCTGGGCCTTGACATTTTCAGTCGCTGTGCCGGCAGTAGATGTAATCTGTTCCGTTAGTGCGGTGATTTCTGGACTGTTTTCAGAAACTGCCTTTTTTACATAATCAACGCATTTTTGTGAAACTGTTTTTACGTTATCTGTCAAACATTCAACCAATGTTTTCTGACCTATGATTATTTCAGGACAAACAGATGTAATTTCGTCGATGTTGCATGCCTGGGACAATGTCTGGGGTTCGGATTCCTTCTTGAACAAATCAGAAAACCAGCCAGCATTTGCCGCAGTTGTTGTAAAACAAATTAAACCCAGAATAAATATACGTTTCATTATTTTCCCCTTTTGGTTGCTAGTCGTCCAAATAATAGGATTATTATCCGCCAGGGTCAAGTAAGTTTATCCAATCACTGATATATATTCACGTGCAACCTTTTTTATCCCACGTGTCTTGAACGCAATGGTCAATATTGCACCAGCATCTTCGATAACAACACCACTGCCCAGTTCCTGATGAGCAACCAATTTGCCCAGCAAGGATGCAGGTCGTGATATCTTGTCCCTGGGCTGGGGACGTGGCTGAGGGTTATAGGTATGTGTTGAATATGAAGAGGTTGCACCACCTTGGAAATCAAGATAGCGATTATCCATTTCAGATATAAAGCGACTGGGGGCATTATACTGGCGAGAACCATAGACAATGCGCATCATCGAATTTGATATAACACAACGACGACGGGCCCGGGTTATCGCAACATAAGCAAGGCGACGCTCTTCTTCGATTGCACCTTCGTTTATGGCCTTGTCGTTGGGAAAGACAGCCTCTTCCCAGGCAGGCAAAAACACAGTGTCAAATTCCAACCCCTTGGCGGCGTGAATTGTCATTATACTGACCGTGTTGGTGTTTGCAGGGTTGTCTGTCGCATCGTTATCATCGGTCATCATTAGGGCCGCTTGCTCGATAAACTCAGGCAAGGTTTCGTATTTTGCAATCACCGTCGAAATCAATTCATTGATGTTTGATATACGCTCTTTGGCATCAGAATCCTTGGATTCTGACCACATCTTCATATAGCCTGTGCGTTCTAACAGTGTTTGTGCAGCCTGTTTTGGCGGCATCGAATACCACGGAAAATCAAATGCAGATAAAAATTCATCAGCGGCTGCACGCAACTTTGGTGCAAATTCACAATGACGCATCCCTGCCATCAGGTTTGTTCCAGCGGCACGCAAACGTTCAATTGCCTTGTCCCCAAAACCACGACGGGGTTTACCAATAACACGCAAAAACGATATATCGTCAAACGGATAAACCAGTAAACGCAAATACGCAATCACATCACGAATTTCCATACGGTCATAGAACTTGGTCGCACCAATCAATCGATATGGAATTCCACGTGATGCAAATTCTTCTTCGAATATACGAGACAAGCCACCCGCACGAATAAGTAATGCAAATTTTGAAAAATCATTCGTGCCATCTCGCAATATTGCATCTGCGATAATTCGTGCCTCGTCCCGGTCGGTTGGCAATGTCAAAACATAAACAGGCTCGCCCATTGATGCAGAATCCATTGCACGTAAATCTTTGCCCAAACGCCCCTGGTTATGACGTATCAAGGAATTGGCAGCCTGTAAAATATTCGAAGTGCTGCGATAATTTGTTTCAAGACGAATTATCTGGGCATTTGGAAACGTTTTATCAAAATTTAAAATATGTTTTATTTCAGCCCCACGCCAGGAATAAATAGACTGGTCATCATCACCAACACAACATATATTCGGATTTTCAAGACCACGGGTCAACATTGTTAAAAATTCCATTTGGGCGTTATTTGTGTCTTGGAATTCATCAACCAGAATATATTTGAACTGATTTTGATATCGCATCAAGACATCTGGATTTTTATCAAATAAATCCAGAACTCGCAAAATAATATCACCAAAATCAACCGCATTCAGACGTGCAAGTTCAGCATTATATGCGTTAAATAATTTGTCCTTGTGCTGATAAGCAATTATCCCCCTGTCCTTTATCGACGAAAACTCTTCGATATATTCAGCAGGTGTTTTTGTTGATGATGATAACAATGATTTTATAACTGTTTTTTGTTCATCTTCGCCATAAATAATGAAATCACGATTTAGACCTGCACGCTGGGCATTGGCACGCAAAATTCGCAGACAAATCGAATGAAATGTCCCACACCAAATATCGCCAGAATACCAATCGCCATTTGAAAATTCACCCAGACGATTTTTCATTTCGTTGGCTGCCTTGTTCGTAAAGGTCAAGGCTAAAACCTGCCACGGTTGGGCCAGGTGCAAATTCAAAATATGTGCAATTCTAGTCGTTAAAACACGTGTTTTGCCAGTGCCTGCACCAGACAACACCAACAATGGTCCATCGGTTGTTTCAACTGCCAGACGCTGTTCGTTGTTAAGATTTTGTAGCATTAAATTCATCGTTCCATTATAATACCCCAGACAATTATTATCAAGGACAGGATTATTATGAAACGGGTTATTTGCTTTGACATTGAAACAACAGGGCTGGAATATATGCGTGGCGACCGATGCATTGAAATCGGGGCGGTAGAAATTCTTGATGGAAAAATTACAGATAATTCTTTTCATGAATACATAAACCCAGATGGAAAAATTATTCCACCTGATTCGTATATGGTTCATAAAATTTCAAATGCGTTTCTGGAAGACAAACCAAAATTTGCAGAGATTGCACAAAAATTCTTGGACTATATCGGTGACAGCCCAATTGTTGCACACAATGGATTTGATTTTGACTTTCCTTTTATAAACTTTGAACTGTCAAAATTAAACCTGCCACCGATTCCACGAGAACAACAAATGGATTCTATTGTTATTGCCAGAAATCGTGTGTTTGGCCCGAAAAGCTATACGTTGGACGCATTGGCAAAATGGTATGGGATATCACTGGCGGCACGTGCTGATGCACACGGGGCATTGATTGACTCGGAATTGCTGGCCAAGGTGTTTTTAGAACTGGACAACGAAGCACCCGCACCAGATGTCAATGAAATCATTGCCAAGCAACATGCCGCTATGTTGGCACACCCAAAAATAGGTCAAGATTTCCCATACAGAAAGTATGAACCCAAACCAGAAGATTTTGAAAATCATAAAAAGTTTATGGAAGAAATTACCAAGTAAAAAAATCCCCACGTTTGTGGGGAATTTTTATTTTGTTATCTGGTCCGCTATTAAATGAACAGCATTGTTTGGAACAAGTGCCTTGCTGGCCATTTTTTCCAGACGTGATGGATTATCAAACAAATCGGTCAAGGTTGATGACAACCAACGTTCTGTAAACTTGGACTGTTCAATCGCAAACCCACCACCGTTTTTTGCAAAACTTGCCGCATTGGCAGCCTGGTCAGGATTGATATTTAGCGGAACAAGTATCGCAGGACGACCAATCGTCTGCAATTCTACAACTGTGCTGGCACCACTGCGACCAATTACCAGGTCAGAGCCTGAAATCGCACCTGCCATATCGTGGATAAACGACAGAACATTTGCGTGAATTTTATTGTCTGCATAAATCTTTTGCAAACGTTCTACATTTTCAGGACGGGTTTGGTGCGTGATGAATATCTTTTTGTTTTTCATTGCAATGATTGCGTTCGGAACAACTTCGTCCAGAATTTGTGCCCCAAGCGAACCACCTGTGACCAAAATTTTTGACGCATTTGGCAGTGGTGTTCCTGCGGCCTCGATAAAATCACGACGAACTGGCAGACCCGTATAAACAACATCTGTGCCAGAATTTGGAATTCCAGAAACATTTGGGAAACTGGTCATCAATGTTTTTACCCAGCGCATAGCAAATTTATTCGCACGGCCAATGGCGGCATTTTGCTCGTGCAAAAAGGTCGGAATATGCAATAAATGTGCTGCAAAAACAGCAGGCACTGACGCATAACCACCAAATGCCACAACACGGTCTGGGCGTGATAAAAGAAATCGCAACGTTAGGGCAGATGCGGATACACCTATCTTGGTCAATGCCCAGATTTGTTTCAGGCGACTTTTTGCACCAACCCCAGACGCCCAAACAAATGAAAAACGTGCCCCACGTGGTGCACCACGACGGACCATTGCACGAACACGACCGTCATGCGAAATAGTTATACGATGACCACGGGACGATAATTCTTCGGCAACACTTAGTGCTGGATAAACATGCCCACCTGTGCCACCTGTTGCAATCCATATCTTCATAACACACCCCTTTTTTGTTTCATTTCCACTTATCTTCACGGACAAGTGCCAATATCATTCCAAACAGCAAACAATATGCCAACAGCGAACTGCCCCCGTATGAGATAAATGGCAGCGTCATACCCTTTGGGGCAAACATTTTTAGTGTTGTTAGCATATTAAAGCATATTTGTGTTCCAAACAATGCCGCTGTGCCACCTGTTGCGTAAAGAACAAACAAATCACGAGAACGGGTCGCATTTGTTATCAAACGACGAAAAACAAAGAACAACAAAACCAATAAACCACACGCAAGGATTACTCCTAAATCTTCGGCAATGGCGGCAAAGATAAAGTCTGTATGAACGTCAGGCAAATATTGCTTTACAAACGCATCATCACCAGAGCCAAGCAATCCACCATGACGAATTGAATCAATCGAATTATCCACCTGGTATGTATCGCCCTGACCAGAAAAGAATGCATCAAGACGACGATGAACGTGGCCCAATGTATAATAACCAACCGTCAACATCAACAGTCCTACACCACCGAACGCAGGAATCAAAATCAATGGCAGACCTGCGATAAATACCATTGCAGAAAACACCAGCAAATACAGCACCGCAGTCCCAAGGTCTGGGTGGTTAAATATTATAAACACAACCAGTGCAAACAGTCCCAGGTAGTACGACCAACTGAACAATGTATCAAAACGCCAGGCTTCTTTGTTAAAGAATATATTGCTGCCATAGCGTTCTTTCATCTTGGCCAAGAAATATGCAGTCAGAATAATAAAACCAGGTTTCATAATATCCGCAGGCATAATGTTAAAAGGCCCCAAATCTACAAATCGGGCAGAATTATTGATAATATGTGGTGCAACAACCGTCAATGGCAACAGTGCCAACCCAAACAACAAATTAGCCGCCGATATACGCAAAACCCATTTCTTGTTCAGAAAACTGGCCCCAAATAAAAAGACCAACCCCAGGCAATAAAATGGAATCGCCTTGACCAGATAAAAATACCAAGATTGACCAATACGTTCGGCTGCAACAGAGCCAGCCGAAACCACAAAGATTGCAGACAATGCAATCATCAACAAAACACACCCCAGCAGGCGGCGGTCTATTTCAAAATACCAACTGGTTAGTTTACTGTCTTCACTGCGTGTTATAAATTTAGACATGTCTTTCTTTTTTACCTTATGCGAATTTCAACAAAACCAACGCCAAGCCAGAGAACAATATTGACAACACAAAAAAGCGTTCAACAATCTTGGTTTCTGGCCAGCCTAATTCTTCGAAATGATGGTGCAATGGTGCACGCAAAAATACACGACGACCTGTGCCGCTGATTTTACGGGTAATCTTGAAGAACATTGTCTGGATAAATGATGACAGCAAAATCAAAACCATCATTCCAGCAGCAATACCCATTATCAATTCTGATTTTAACAGCATTGCAACTGTTCCGATAAATCCGCCCAATGCCAGCGAGCCAACATCGCCCATAAATATTGACGCAGGCTTGGCATTAAACCACAAGAATCCCAAGATTGCACCAAATGCCGCACCCAGGACAGCATACAGACCACTGGCCATTGGCAAGAACATCACCGTATCCATAAATCCAATACGTGTCGCCCCATACAGTGCAACAACCAAAACAACCAAAACAGGCAACAAAACCTTGGCCAGCATACCGTCCAGACCATCGGTAATGTTGGTGGCGTTGGCACTGCCACAAATTACAAAATATGCAAATATATAATACAAAAGTCCCAGCGGCAAAATTATTCCCGCCCCGATTGCCAATGAATATTCAGGAATATATGGTGGCATTGTTTTATTTATAAAATACGCCAGAATAACGACAAAAACACCTTCGACAATCAGACGTGTCAAAGGCGACAAACCATTTGACGCCTTGACCGATTGAGACGAAACTTTTTTATAATCATCAATAAATCCAAGCCCACCAAACATTAACAAAGCAGCCAGTGCAATCCAGCCTGTGGGATTATGAATTGGCATAAACAGTAAACTTGCAACAACAATTGACGCAACAACCAAGATTCCACCCATCGTTGGCGTGCCGGCCTTTTTCAAATGGGCTGTTGGGACATTTTCACTGATTGGTTGCCCCTTTTTCTGAACAGATATCATCGCATTGATAAATGGACGACCAAAAATCAACATCAGTGCAAAAGCAACGAAAAAACCGCCCCCAAATTGTGTCCAGCCACTGGCAAAAAATGAATAACCTTGGTTTAGAAAATAGTCTGTCAGCATAAAAAATCCTTTCCTTATGCTGACATTTTATCACAAAAGATTTGATATACAAATGGTATTATGAATTAAAATACACCACCAACAACGGCACTGGATTGGGCAGACTTTTTTGATGGGGCAGGATTTGGCTTTTGACCTGATTTGAATGCCTCTTGTATAATTACACCAGATGGGTCATCAATGGCAGATGCACCACTGCGACGATTGACCCGAATAAATGTCATACCATCAGGGACTGAAAACGGTTGATTCTTTTCGTTTGCCAGTGCAACCTTCATAAAATCTGCGAATACACGTGCCGCCATGTGCGAGCCGGCACCACGCCCCAAGGATTTTGGTGTATCAAATCCCAGATACACACCCGCAATTAAATTTTTGGAAAAACCGATAAACCAAACGTCTTTGACATCGTTGGTCGTGCCTGTTTTGCCGGCAATTGTATGACCTGGGACCCGGGCCTGCTTGCCCGTGCCACGTTCAACCGCACCCTGCAAAATAGAAACCATTTGATATAAACTTTGTGGGTCTGACAATGGTTCTGATTCAACAACTGTTTCAGGCGGCAACATTTCATCAGACCATTCGATGATTTCAGATGGTGTGCCGTCAATTACACGACCATAGCGGTCTTCGATATAATCAACCAGATGTGGTTGAACTGTGCGGCCACCGTTGACAAATGCAGAATACCCCAGAACTAATTTTTCCAATGTTGTTTCACCAGACCCCAACGCCATAGACAAATTCATATTACGCATATCTGATGGATAAACACCGAAACGCTGGGCAACGGCGATTGCGTTTTCTGTGCCAATCTGTTCAACCAAACGCACGGTCGGGACATTGCGTGATGTTTCCAGGGATAGACGCAACGGAATATCGCCCAAGAATTTCTTGTCATAGTTTTCAGGCTTCCACAATGTGTCATTTTCACGCCAGCCAACAATCGGTGCGTCCAATATCATTGTCTGGGGGGTATAGCCTTGTTCCAACGCTGCCAGATATACAAATGGCTTTATCGTAGAGCCAATTTGACGATACGCCTGGGTTGCACGATTAAATGAACTTTCACGGAAAGAACGACCGCCTGCCATTGCAACAATTCGACCAGTGTGTGGATTCATTGCAATAATCGCACCTTGTAATTTATCAGTGCGACCAGCATTATATGCGTCCAGTTCACGTGCCAGGGCCGCCGATGCAGCACGCTGAAATTCAGGAACAATGGTTGTTTTGATATACAATCCCTGGTTATACAAAGTTTCACGCCCCAGTGTTGATAACAACTGACGACGAACATCTTCGGCAAAGTATTGAAAGTCTTCTTCCATCTGGGCGGTAAAGCCACTGTTGATATTTAATTCTTCGGCAGCTGCGGCGTCAGCCTGGGATTGCGTGATATAGCCTTCTTCGACCATGCGACGCAAGACGTAATTACGACGTTCAACGGCACGACTGCGATTGTTTGGTGCCTTGGGCAAGGATGCCAGAAATGCACACTCTGACAATGTCAATTCAGATACGGGTTTATTAAAATACATCAAGGCAGCCGAACCAACACCGTATGCACGTGCCCCCAGGAATATCTGGTTCATATACAGCGTTAAAATATGCTGCTTGGAAAAACTGCGTTCCAGACGCAAGGCCAGTATGGCCTCTTTTATTTTTCTGGAAATAGTGCGTTCAGATGTTAAAAAGAAATTTTTCGCAACCTGTTGTGTGATTGTTGATGCACCAGACAACGTTGTATCACGCCCCATTGCACGCAATGCATTATTTGCCAAGGCACGTGTTATTCCCTGAATATCAATCCCGGGGTGTGTCCAGAAATTTTGGTCTTCGGCAGCAATGAACGCATTTACCAATTGGGCCGGCATATCCGCATAGTCGATAAAAACACGACGCTCTTCGGCGTATTCAATCAACAACGACCCGTCAGACGCATAAAGGCGTGTTGCAACCGGCGGTGCATAGGTCGCCAACTTTTTATAATCTGGCAAATCATTTCCATAAACCAAAACTAATGCCGCCAGCGATGCAATCCCCGCAACAAATGCCCAAAAGATAATATTTAGAAATATACGTAAGATTTTTTTGAATTTCATAGCCATACGATTTTACGATAAAATTGTGGCCTTTGCAAATATTTAGTTCGAAATAAAAATCCCCACGATTGTGGGGATAATTTTAGTTTCCTTGCTGTTGCTTGTTATACTCTTCCTGCATCGCATCCCATTCTTCTTTTAACCAGGTTCGTAAAGCGATATCATCACCTTTCTTGTTCATACCGATTGCATCTTGCAAACAATATTCACGCAAGGCGGCTGAGTTTGCCGTGGCGTTGTCGCCATACAAATCGCCATCGGTAACAGCTTCCTTGATTGTGGCAATCATATCAGCTGATGCACCCGTTCCATTTAACAATTCGTTCAATGTTACGATATTGCGGCATGTATTTGTTGTGTAATCCTGGGTATTGGAACACGATGTGCTGTCAGCTTTGTCGATAACTGCACGGAACTGGGCCATTGATGGATTACATACCATTTCTTCGTAGCATGACGGAACGTTTGCAATCTGGGAACAATATGTTCTGATACGTGATACCGTCCATGTTGTTGCACCACGACCAGGACCGTGTGATTGCAATTGTGCCTCGTAACATTCATACAATTCACTGACACAGTCGTCAAAGTGTGTTCCTGCGTTGATTGCGGCATTCAGGATTGATTCACGTTCTTCGTTTGCAAATTCCAGACGTTTTTGTTGCAATGCCTGTTGGGCAGCAATTTTTTGATAGCCAATATTCTGGGCAGTTGCACGCAATTGTTCGCCATATGCATCACAGTCGGCATTTGCATCCAGTGCGTATTTTTGCATAATGCTGCGACGGGCATCAGCAACAGGAACACGCAATGTTGAATATGGGTCGCCTGATGCTGTCGTATACCCAAAGCATGTTGCGGTATTTGATGTTGTATAACCGCTGTTTGCGTTCACAAAATTCAATTCGTATGTGCCAGAATTATTTACAGAAATCTTGCTGTTATAATTATATGGACACTGGGCCGCACCATTGCTGCACTTGGTGCCAGATGGTGGGGTTCCGCATGCTTCGTATATACCGTTAAAGCAAGAATCCAGAACACGGGCACACACGTTATTGTGGGCATATTCAAACAATTCATACCCCCACGTTTCCGCCAATGAATCTTTCAGGTCATCAGACGAATCCAATGCACCACCAATACCTGCCAAACCACTGACCACACCAGACAGATTTTCAAACGCCCCCAACAGACCATTATCGTCATCGTCCAGAATTGTTATTGTTTGTTCTTTGGCATCGGCCCAGGCCTGTAAAGATGCCAGGATATCAGAGCCAGTGCCATCCAAATTATCTACGTTAAAGCCAAATGTATTTCCGCTTTCCGTGCAATAGGACGGTTTCGAACAAGAAGAAGGCTTACCACCATCAGAACCATAAATACCGTGGTTATAGCACCAATCTTGGGCCTGGGTAGAAGACACGCCATATTGGTTGGTAACATCTTTCCAGGAAACGCAGTTCATAACCTTTTCTGCATCGGTCAATTGGAACGCTTCGGATACATCTTTGCCCTTGTTCGCAATTAGCAACGCCAATTCACCTGAAACCTTAATCAATTCTTCGTTTGCTGTTTCCAGTGCGGTTTCCGCCTCTGCAAATGCTTTTACACGGCCGGCACAGGCACAACGACGCTGGGCCGCATTACGTGCGGTGCAGATTTCGTCCATACAGGTGTAATATGACTCCATACAGTTGCTGAACGCTTCTGATGAAATCAAACCAGTCGAAGAATCAATAATGTTTGAATAATTACCCGTGTATAATTTGTTGGTCAGGTATGAATATGTTGATGTTGTATTTGCCTTGGAGCCACGAATTGCACTGCCCTGTAATGAAATACGGGCATTGTTTGCAGCATCGGTCGTGGCGGTACGAGCACGAACGGCACGATTTGCGGAGACGTTCGCACGACTTGTCGCCCCAGTCTGACGGGAAACAACATTACGATTTCCAACAGCGTTCGCACGATTTGCGTTTGCACGATTTGCGTTTGCACGTGATGCAACCGCACGTGATTCAACCGAACGTGGTATTGTCGCAGAACGTGTATTTGTTGGATTTACAGCCGTGCGTGCAACGGTTGTGCGTGAAGACTGTTGATAACGTGGACTGGTCCGACCAGAATTTCGTGATGTTGCGTTTGTTGTGCGTGGAGATGCCGCCGTATCAAATACTGGTGCAATCGGGTCCGCCAAGACAGAACGCATCGACAATAATGTTGAACAAACAAAAAACGCACCCGCCAGCAGGAATACCGTTCCAACTGCGTTCTTGAAAGAATCTGCGACTTTTTGACTTTTCATAAAACTCTCCCTGTGTTCTGGGAAACGCCCAGAAACCCAACCTTTCATTCAGTGTATTGGATAGAATACACCCCTTTGTTTATTTGATTATAACAATTTTTTTAGGGTCTGTAAACAACAATTACAAGGCAAAATTTGCAATTTTTAAGAATTATATCAAGCAGATATTCAACAAAAAAATCCCCCAAACGGGGGATTTGTTTTTTTAGTTCTTGCGTGGGTATTTAACCGCAGCCTGGGCCGCCGCAAGACGTGCAATCGGCACACGGAACGGCGAACAAGACACAGAATTAAATCCAACCTGATGGAAGAACATAATAGATTCTGGGTCGCCACCGTGTTCACCACATACCCCCAGGTGGATATGTTCACCCTTGGTATCACGTGCTTTCTTCACAGCGTCTTTGATTAACAGACCAACACCCAACTGATCAACAGATGCAAATGGATCTGCGACATATACACCACGGGCACGATATTCGTCCAAAATCTTGGCTGTGTCGTCACGTGACATACCCAATGTTGTCTGGGTCAAGTCATTTGTTCCAAATTCAAAGAATTCACAACTTTCAGCAATTTCATTTGCCAATACTGCCGCACGCGGCAATTCAATCATTGAACCAACTGTATATTCAACAGATTCGCCTGTTTCAGCAAACAATGATTGTGCTGTGGCATCGATAACTGCTTTGACGATATCGACTTCTTTTTTCGAACCAACCAATGGAACTTCGATTTCTGGGAATACACGAACACCTGCTTTTTTGACTTCCAATGCGGCAGACAAAATCGCACGAGTTTGCATTTCACAGATTTCAGGATATGTAATCGCCAAACGGCAACCACGATGACCCAACATTGGATTCTGTTCATGCAATTGTTCAGCACGCTGTTTAATGAATTCTACAGACTTGCCGATGTGAGCCGCCAATTCTTCGATTTCTGCATCAGTGTGTGGCAAGAATTCGTGTAGCGGTGGGTCAATCAAACGAATTGTTACAGGCAGACCGTCCATAATCTTGAACAGTTCTACAAAGTCTGCTTTCTGATATGGCAACAATTTTGCCAAGGCTGCACGACGACCTGCTTCGTCTTCGGCCAAAATCATCTCTCTCATATCCTGGATACGAGATGGATCAAAGAACATGTGTTCTGTGCGTGCCAAACCGATACCTTCGGCACCAAAATCACGTGCCTGTTTTGCATCTTTTGGTGTTTCTGCATTTGCCTTGACTGTCAATGCCTTGATTTCATCAACCCAGCCCATCAGCGTGCCGAAATTACCTGTCAATTCAACAGATACTGTTGGGATTTTACCTTCGATAATCTGACCCTTGGCACCGTCAATTGAAATCCAGTCGCCTTCGTTGATAACAACGCCAGATGTTGTTTTCAAAGTTTTTGATTCATAGTCGATTTTGATATCAGGTGAACCAGATACACATGGCGTTCCCATACCACGTGCTACAACCGCTGCGTGTGATGTCATTCCACCACGTGCAGTAATAACACCTTGGGCAGCGTTCATACCAGCGATATCTTCTGGTGATGTTTCGATACGAATCAACATTACCTTTTTACCTTCGGCGGCCCACTTTTCCGCATCTTCGGCGTTAAATACAGCCTGACCAACAGCAGCCCCTGGGGATGCTGGCAAACCAGTTGCAATAACTTTCTTTTCTGCTTTTGGATCCAACATTGGGTGCAACAAGTGGTCTAGTTGGTCTGCACCAACACGCAAAATCGCTTCTTCTTTGGTCAACAAGCCCTCTTCAACCATTTCAACCGCCATACGGACAGCTGCCGCCGCTGTGCGTTTACCGTTACGGCACTGCAACATCCACAACTTTCCGTGTTCGATTGTAAATTCCATATCCTGCATGTCTTTGTAATGCTTTTCCAATTTTTCACGAACATCACACAGTTCTTGATAAACCGCAGGCATTGCTTCTTCCAAAGACAAACGACCAGAGTCATCTTTGCTCATAGGCTGTGGTGTGCGAATACCAGCCACAACGTCTTCGCCCTGGGCGTTAATCAGATATTCGCCATAGTATTTGTTTTCACCAGTTGCTGGGTCACGACTAAAACATACGCCCGTCGCAGAATCATCACCAGAATTTCCAAACACCATCGCCTGAACGTTCACAGCGGTTCCCCAATCGGCAGGAATATTATTCAATTTGCGATATGTGATGGCCTTTTTGCTCATCCATGAACCAAACACCGCACCAATACCCATTTCCAACTGTTTCCAAGGATCCTGTGGGAATACTTTGCCAATCTTGACACCGATTTCTTTGAACTTTTCTACCAAGTCTTTCAAATCATCAGCTGTCAATTCTGTATCCAGTTTATAGCCCTTGTCTTCCTTCATGCGTTCCAGCGTGTGTTCAAACAGGTCAATATCTGCACCCATAACAACTTCGCTGAACATCATGATAAAGCGACGATATGAATCATATGCAAAACGTTCGTTGCCAGAAATCTTGGCCAATGCTTTTACAGTGTCATCGTTCAAACCCAGATTCAAAACTGTGTCCATCATCCCAGGCATAGATACACGTGCGCCAGAACGAACAGATACCAACAATGGATTTTCCAAGTCTGCAAACTTTTTACCCATAATTGTTTCAACGTGTGCAATACCACTGCGGACCTGGTCCATCAAATCAGATGGATATGTCTGACCATTTTCATAGTAATATTTACATACATCTGTTGTGACAGTAAATCCAGCCGGAACAGGTAAACCAACCAAGTTCATTTCAGCCAAATTTGCACCTTTGCCACCCAGCAGATTTTTCATATCTGCCTGACCTTCGGCCTGGCCATTACCAAAGGTATATACCCATTTATTGCTCATTAGTTCTCCTTTGTAGAAATAAAAATGCCAAAAGATTGTGGGGCATGAAATTTATAATTGCAAGAAAAAAATCGGTATAAAAACCGATTTTTTACATTGTGCATGCACAACAAATTGAAAACAGTTTTGATATGTCAGAATCAGACCTGGAATTTAACACTATTGGACAGCGGGCACCAATGATTACGCCACCAAATATCCAATCACTAAATTGAACCATCGCCTTTATCGTGTTGTTGCCTGCTTCGATATTATCAAACAGTAATATGTCTGCGTCCCCTGTTATCGGTCCGCTATACCCCTTGGCAGTGGCAGCAGATTTCGATACAGCAATATCAAACGCAATCGGCCCAGATATAATACAACCATCAATCTGGCCAGATTGATTCATTTTATGCAACGAATCTGCATCAAGTGTTGCCTGCATCGCAGGATTTAATGTTTCAACGGCACACAATGGTGCAACACGTGGTAAATCAACCCCCATGTGGCGTGCAAAAGAGACTGCATTTTTTACCAGGCCTATCTTCTTGTCTAAATCAGGATACATAACCATTGCAATATCTGTTAAAAACAATGTGCGATTACGTGACGGCGAATACAATACAGAAACGTGCGATAAAATCCCATCACCACGAATGCCCGTCTCACGATTTAAAACTGCACGCAACAGGTCCGCAGTATGAATTTGACCCTTCATCAAAATATCTGCCTGGTGGGTGCGAACCATTTCAACCGCCATCTGGGCAGACGACAAGTCATCATCACAATGCACAATTTCAAATGACGATATATCCAGGTTATGTTTTTGCGAAATTGCAACAATTTCGTCCCTGTTGCCACACAAAATTCCATTTACAAATCTCATATCGTGGGCCGCAATAACCGCAGCAATTGCGTTCGGGTCGGTCGCAGACGCCAACACCAATCTGCGTGGCGAGGCAGGACACATCGACATTAACTTTTGATTAAATTCAGACATAATGATTTCTTTCCTTTCGGGGAAAAATATAAAATATTTCACAATCGGGTGCAATAAAAAACCGCCCATAACCGGGGGCGGATTTTTATTATTTATAAACTGCGCTTTATTTTTTCAAGCATACGCACCTGCATTGCACGTTGTGCATCACAATCCTTGATTTCCGGCAATTGGTATTTCTTGTGCGTCTGAACACGACGATTGTATTCATCATCCAGTAATTCATACAACTGACGAGCAGACACAAATAAATGCTCATTTTGATTTGAAAACAGATTATATGTGTTTGAATCGGAACGATTTTCAAAACGCTGGGTCGTTGGATACGTCCCTAAATCCGTGGCCATTGTGCCAGATATTAAAACGTCGTTTCCTAAACTCTCTTTTAGAGAATATTCTTTCTGGTAATCTTCACGGCGTTGATTGCGCAGGTTTTCGAATACACATAACTCATAACGTTCGTATTTACCAGGTTCGAATAGCCATTCACCCCAAAGCAATATACGATTCCATTTTTTGGGATATCCAAACACAGGTGTTTGACGAACATTTATCTCGTAATTTTCGACCAGCGCACTGTGTGTCCGGTGTAAATCCCCAGTTGTTTTTAAATCCAATCTGGACAGGTTTGATTTCTTTAACAATGCGACCAAGGCCATCAAAAAATCCCGATCTTGAATTTGTTGTGGTGTTAATGTGGTTTCTGTTTTTTTATTCATTATACAATCCTTGAATTACAGGAAAATTGTAGAACACAAAAGATTATTGTCAATATTTTATTTCATTCCTGTGGTGCAACAGATAGCAAGTATGATATAATGAAAATATGACACGAAAATTCAAGACATCTGGGGCGGTTGTGCTGGGTATGCACGATGCGTTGGTATCACTGACAGGAATGATTGGGGGCTTGACCTTTGCATTGGCAGAACGACGTTTAATCATACTGTCTGCGATTATAACATCGGTTGCGGCGGGACTGTCTATGGCGGCGTCAAATTACCTGGCAGAAAAGACAAACGAAAACGAATTTGCACTGCGTGCAGGTGCAATGACGGGTGTGGCATATCTGGGGACGTGTGCTATTCTTATTTTGCCTTTTTTGATAATTGTGAATACGCATATTGCGTTGGTATGTTCTTTTATTTTGGCCGTTTTAATTATACTGGGGTGCAATTGGGGCATTCGTCATACGCATTGCAATCTATGGTGGCGACACGCAATTGAAATGCTGATTATATGTGCCGGTGTTTCGGTTATATCATTTATAATTGGTGAAATCGCAAAATACACCCTGGGGATTGGGATATAAAAGACTTGAACAAAATACAATATCCTGCTAATGATAGTCTTGTGAAAGCGGGGATTGGTTATGACAAAAGAAATGTTGTTTTTGGAACTGGCACAACCTGATGAAAACGGAATTAGTCGTTGGGTGTAAATGGAAAATCCGAAAACACAACAACCGAATATATACATTGGTTAAAATGCGAATAAAAAACACGCCGGGCGGGGCGTGTTTTTTCTCTCCTCTGTGATTGACAGTATAACAGATTTTATTTACATTAGGTATAAGAATATGTTCAAAATTCCCTAGCGTGTTTTGCGAAATGGACAGATGCGAACAAATATTTCACGATAGGTCGGACCACCTAATTTTTTGGGACAATTTTTATCGGTGCAACCCTTGGGCCGGTTCGGATTATAGGTGCAACAGTATTTACGAACAGGTTCAATCCATTCAATTTCATCACGAACATAGCGACACGCATTATCAAAAAATTCAACTGCGCTAATATAATCCAAACGACCACGTGATTTATACTCTTCCGCCCACGGGGTTGTTTGCTTGATAATATACACGGCATAAAAATCATCACCACGTGTGATATATACGTCGCCATTTCTGTGATGATATACTTTGATTGCATTTGGCACATTGTAAGCCCTGCCCAGTGGGGTTATTGGCATATAAAATCCTTTTTTCTTATTTGTGATAATAACAAATCACAAACCACACGCAAGGAAAAAACCGCCCAGACATCGGGCGGTGGAGTTAACGCTGCTTTTGCTTTTTATTTTTAATTTCTTTCAGATATTGCATGCGTTCTTTTAGTCGCTTTTCTTCGGCCTTTATTTCTTCCAGACGCCAACGAATTCTTGTTTCCTCGTCTGGCACATAGGCCCCAGAATCAGGATGATGATCAGGGTTAAAGAAATAGCGTATATTGCGTGGTATTCTGTTTACCATTATTTATGTCCTTTGCTTTGTGTTTATATAAATTGAGATATAATAAAAAATATGTATGTAAAAATATGCCCCGGCCTTACAGGGCAAAAAATAAACCAAAGAAATTGTATCTTGTGAATTTTACCATGGTTTTATTATTTATCACCATGCAAGCAAAGTCAAACAAAAAAACCGCCCAATGGGCGGTGGTTGTTTTACGTGTTGTTATCTGGTCTTGTAATGGTCGCACAGTTTTGCGATGTTTCGTGCTTTATCTAACATATAACTTAGTCGTGCATCGGGGCCTAAATAACCTTGTGAAAATAAACTTTCTTCGTCTTCGGCTGTTCCACATCGCATACCGTTTCTATCTGTAAACTGATGGATTATTTTTGAACCAATCTTTGGGATAAGCTTAGTTTTCTCTTTATAAACATCAAAGCAACAATGTTTTTCGCAACCGTCGCAATGTAAAATATTTTTTCCCTGTTCTTGTGTAAACGACATGTTTTACCTCTTGTTTTTTTATTTTCTTAACAGAGAGCGTATCACAAAAGGAATCTTTGTCAAGTCCGATTTGTAAATAATAGACAGTAATCCGTTTTGTTTTACTTTCTTATGATTCTTGGCGTCGACTTTTTTCTATTATATCGTCCATTGTTTTGACTTGTTCCAGTTGTTCCGTGGTAATAATATCAACAACCTCATATGGTTTGTCTTTGATAGAATTCAATATGTGGAAAACATTTTTTCGAACTGCAACAGGTTGTGATAACATCCTTTGAAAGTTTTGCCCCATGGCATTTTTGGCACGTGGTTCAAAAATATGGTATTGGCCGTCTGACATTTTAACCGCTGGTACCACGTGACCATTGTTGCTGTGACCGCTATTTAGGCATTCTGCCTCTGTTGTAATAACAGCCTTTAAATCAAGCCCAGAATTTTGTGCGATATATAAAAATACTTTGGTCATTCCTGTGCAAGAAATCAGGTCGCCAAGTCTTTGTTCAAAAATTTCCCGACCCGACAAATCAAATCTTACATCACGAATATCAATATTGTGTTTATCGGCCAATTCTTGTTCTAATATACGTTTTTGTTCCAAATTCAATTCCTGAAAAACACCATTTTCAGGATGGTGAATTTTATCAAGAACGGTTTGCAAGGCTTTTATTGTCTGTTCATCTGTCATATCTATGCCTTTACCTTTTTGACCGTGGTTCATAGTGGTATAATCTCATGAAACACTCCGTTGTTTTTATATTATTCGTGCGTGTTGCCGTATCCGAGATAGGTCTGTTGTGCTTGTGCCTTTGATTAAACACATCATGCACTTTGGTCAGTATTTTGTTTATTTTTGCAATTATTTCTTCGTTGGTCATAATCTTTCCTTTGTGAGGAATTATAACACAGCCAGAGCAACAGACAAATAAAAAACCGCCCAGTGGGCGGTGAAATTCGGTTTCTATATCGATAACTGGATTTATTCTGGCGACGACCTACTCTTCCGTGGCTTAAGCCAAAGTACCATCGGCGATACGGGGTTTCCCTGTCTGGTTCGGGATGGAACAGAGGGTGGCTCCCGCTCAATAATCA
>JAZTYU010000026.1:0-9612 GCA_045637165.1 Candidatus Enterousia sp.
ACGAATTTTAGAAGTACTGCCACGTGTGCTGACCCGACCGGTGTACAATGGTGTTTGTACAGTGTCTGTTTGAATAATAGATGTTGAACCGGTTACCGCTGCACGTGCAACCGATGCGTCGTCTGGCTGGGCATTGGTGCGTGGTGTCACGTTCTGGGCTGTGGTTGCGGTGCGTGCAGCACGTGATGCCGCCCCACGGGTGGTGGCACTGCGCGCGGTCACAGTTTGTTTTGGTGTCGCACTGCGTGCAGTTACTGTGCGATTCGTAGTGTCGCCCGTGGATAATTTTTTTGTGTTGTTTGGGCGTGAATTCTGGTTTGAGTGCCGTGTTGCAGATATGGCGGTGGTGCCAGTTAGCAGAATTGCGAATAATGATATAAGCCCAGTTAGTTTACGCATGTTTTATATTGTAATTTTTTTTGTTTGTCGTGCCAAATAAAAAGTTTTTATTTGTCGGTGTGGTCGTTACGGAATTCTTGTAGTTTTTGTTTGGCAATTTGGGTTTGGTATTCCAAATTTTGTGCGGTGCGTTGCAATGCGGCACCAAATGTGTCGCAATCTGCGTTTGCATCGATTTTATATCGTTCAATAATGCTGCGACGGGAATCTGCGACGGCGGTGCGAACGTTGATGTATGGGTCGGCAGTATTGGTGTAACCAAAACACTGGGATTTGTGATATGGGTTTGATGTTGGGTCGGGTTTGATAATTATTGGTTCGTTTGTATCTGGGCGCAGGGCGATGCGACTGTTGTAATTATATGGACAGCCGTTTTCGTTGTTGCATGTGCGGATGTGTGATGGTGGGATACCACAGTCTTCGTAAATACCGTTAAAGCAATTGTCCAGTATGCGTGCACAGACGTTGTTGTGTGCGTATTCCAGCAAATTATAGCCCCATGTTTCGGCCAACGAGTCTTTGATTTCATCGGCAGGTTTGTTTGTGATATTGGCTAATCCGTTTGCAACCCCCGCCATATTGTTTGTTTTGGTATCTGCAATAGCGACGGCGGCTTCTTTGGTGGCGGCCCAGCCCTGGAGTGCGGATATGATATCGGAATTTCCACTGTTTAAATCAGATATATCGAATCCAAAATTATTAAATTCTTGATAGCAATATGATGGTGCGGTTCGGACACTGCATTTGCCGTTGTGAATGCCGTGTTCGGCACACCAATCGCCGAATTCAACGGCGGTGGCGGTGCCATTCTTGCTGGCATCACGCCATGAAACACAGTTAAGGACCTTTTCGGCATCGGTTAATTGAAATGCGGCAGAAATATCATTGCCGTCGCCGGTCAGCAACAGGGTTAGTTCGCCAGAAACCTTAATCAATTCGGTGGTGGCGGTTGTGATTGCAGATTGTGCATCGGCAAACGATTTGGTGCGGTCGGCACAGCCACAGCGACCCTGGTTTGGGGCACGGGCAGTGCAGATTTCGTCCATGCATGCGTAATATGATTTCATGCATGAATTATATGTATCTGTTGTGATTAAGCCGGTTGTTTCGTCAAGGATGTCGGCCAGGTATGAATTTGTGTATGTTGCGGCCGTGGTTGTTGATGGAATTGTGCGGACGGCACTGCGGGCGACGACGTTGCGTGTTGGTGTTACGTGCGTGCGTGTGGAACCAGTGCGTGTTGCGGCACGTGCAACAACACGGCGTGACTGTGTATTGGTTGTACGTGGCGAATTTGTTTGTTTTGTGGCAGAACGTGCAACAACGCGGCGTGTTTGTGTGTTGGCTGTGCGTGGTGAATTTGTTTGTGTTGCAGTGCGTGCACGTGATGTGCGTGTTTGTGTGTTTTGTGATTGACGTGTGGCAGATTCAGCGATGGTGCCGTTCAGCAGTAATGATAAACAAGATATAAACCCAATCAGTTTGCGCATGATTTACATATTTTTATTCTTTGATAATTATATCATGGATTTGCGTCCCAAGCAAACCGGGTGGGGGAATATTTTATATTGACATAGTTAAGGTTGGTTAACTAATATAGTTAACCGTGTTTAACTAAAAGCAATCAAGGAAATATTATGCGACGTGATGCGGGTGCGATATTGGCGGATTTTTGCCGTATGTATGAAGAAATTGGTGCGAATTTTCCGATTCGTAACAGTGAAATGAATGTGATGAAAATTATTTGTTCAACGGTTGGGTCGCATACACCGGTTCTGTTGGCGGATATGCTGGGGGTGTCAAAGCCAATGGTGACAACATTGATAAATTCGCTGATATCCCAGGGTTTTGTGGCCAAGATTCCGTCGCCCGAAGATGGTCGCAGTTTTTATGTAATGCCAACCAAACGTGGACGTGCGTTATTCGATAAATTCCGGGCTGAAAGAGATGATTTTTTGTCGCAAATTAAATCACGTTTGGGACGTGCAGATTTCGATGTGTTGATTGATTTGATTGAACGTGTAATTGATAGTGATGAAAACTGATTTTGTTCGTCTTGAAAATTCAATAAATCTGTATTATTATACATTATAATGAATTTAATCCAAAGGGGGGATTTCATGGCAAAAAAACAAAATAAAAAAGTTGCAGCGGCACATCGTGAAGTGGTCGAAGATGCGGTTGAACGTCTGTATGAAAAAAGTGCACCAATGTTGATTGGTGAAGCGTTGTTGTTTGGTGTAATTGCACTGTTTATGGCATTTAAGCCATTGGCGGTGTTTGCAACACTGGTATTGGTTATTGGTGTTGGGTTGATACTGGTTGGACTGTGGCGTACGATTTCAGGGTTTATTATGTCGCATAAATATGGTATTGGCGGAATGGATATTACATTTGGTTTGGTCAATGTTGCGTTGGGTGTGTTGCTGTGTGTATTTCCATCGGGATCAATGATAACATTGTTGTATATATTCCTGGCATTATTCTTGGCCAAGGCAATTAAATCACTGATATTTGCAATACATATGACACGTGCACGTTTTGGACACTGGTTGATTGATTTGGTGTTGGCGATTGTGCTGTGTGTTATGGCGGTAATGTTGCTGTTCTGGCCAATGGCAGGGGCGGTTGCGGTGGTATATTATCTGGCGATGACATTGTTACTGTATGCCGCGGCAGATATTTATATGGTTATTGAATTGCATAAATTAAAAGAAGCAGTTGATGATTAAAAATACCGCCCATTCGGGCGGTTTTGTTTTTTATGTGTGTGGGGCTTGAAATTTCAAGTTTTTTGGTGTAAGATTATCAGCAGTGCGCCCTTAGCTCAGCTGGATAGAGCATCAGATTTCTAATCGTTCGTAATTCTTATGGATAGATTTGGATAAAGGTGTATAAATGCTGGATTTATGCGGGTGTGCGTGAAAATCAGTTCTGTATAAAACAGGACACAGATTGATTGAATTGTATGTAATTGTATGTATAATGTTACATATTTGTTACATAGAATGTTACACAGGAATTGGTCGCGTATTTGCGTCAAATTCCACACAGTTGGTTTTGTGCCCATGGCTCAATCGGATAGAGCAATTGCCTTCTAAGCAATAGGTTGCAGGTTCGAATCCTGCTGGGCACGCCACTAGTTTGTGAATCAGAAAACATACATATTTCAATAAGTTATTTTTTGCTTTCTTTTGGTTTTGTGCCGATTGTTTAAGGTTTTTGTTGACTTTTTGTGAATCGTATATTATGCTACTTATGTAATAACTCCCTTGCGTGCAAGGGATGGGGGCTGAGGGGAAACCCAAATAAGCCCCAATTTTTTTAGTATGGGGTGATGTCATGACAGCGGTTCAACGAGTAGGTGTATACATAGACGGTAACAATTTGTTTTATGGGGCATTGAAAAGGGATGAACGCCGAAAATATCGTTGGCTTAACCCAGAATTGTTGGTTCGTGAAGTTTGTGACAATTATTTTAAGAACAATCTGGTACATGTTCAATTTATAAAATTTTATACGGCGCGTGTCAGTAACCGTTCTGGTAATCTTGATGCGCCACGTAATCAACAGTTGTATTTTAACGCATTAAAAACCATTAAAAATTTAGAAATTATTCTTGGAAACTTTCAAGTACATGAAAAGATTTTGCCTGTAGCTCCTTTGGAATACAAGCCTAATGGTAAACCAAAGTTGCAGAGTGTTTTGTCAACCGAAGAAAAGGGTTCGGATGTTAATTTGGGTGTACATTTGGTATATGATGCTTGTATGGATAACATTGATGTAGCCATTGTTATTACTAATGACACTGATTTGGCTGAACCAATCAAATTGGTTGCTGATAATTTAGGTAAGACCGTCATAAATTTATGTCCACATAAAAGTGTAGCATTTTCATTAAAGAAAATTAAAAATGTTAAGCACTATAAAATAGAAACAGCACATTTAGCGAAGTCACAGTTTCCTGACAGTGTAAAAGGAATTATACGCCCATATCATTGGTCAGAAGAGAATTAGCTCTTTTTGATTTATTTCTGTCTGTGGCAGTTTCTAATAACCTGTTGTACTGTATAATTTGTTTATGTGGTAAGTGTTCTCATCAAATTATCCTGTTATCATACTGGCGACATTGTTGGCGGTGCGGCGTGCCGCAATACTTGATGCGTGTGCGTATATTTCGGTTGTGGTGATTTTTGTGTGTCCCAATACGTCTTTTAATATTCGTATATCTTCGCCCATGCTGGTTGCCAGTGTTGCAAAGGAATGACGCAAATCGTGTATTCGCATACGTGGCAATTCGGCACGATCCAGTGCCCACCAGAACGCTTTGCGTAAATCGGTTAATGGGCGCGTATGGTCGATTGGTGAATGAAATACATACTGTTTGCTTTTACAAATTCTCAATGCCTGTTTTATAACTTCGATTGCTGGATCGCCCAGTGGCACATTAAATGTATCTGTTTTGCGTTTGTTTAAACGCAGATACCCGTTTTCTAGGTCTAATTCGTCCAGTTCCAGGCTTGTTATTTCGCTGCTGCGACAGCCTGTCAGCGCAAGTGTTTTGATTGCCAGGATGGTTTGTGGTGCATATTTCCCAGCGCAAAATGCCTCGTCCAGTGCAGTAAATAAACGTTTATAACCATCAATATCTAGAATCGTATGGTTCATCTTTGGGGATTTTGCCTTTTGAACCAAATGGCACGGATTTGAATTTATTGGGCGGTAATTGTATTTTTCGCACCAATTCAGAAAGGTCGACAACAACCGCATAACATGCAATCCAACTGCAATGGTTTTTGTGTTTTTGATTTTATCGTACATATCCTGGATTGTACGTAAATCAATATCAGCAATGTATTTATCGCCAAGATATGGGATTATATACAGGCGCATCAATGTTTCGTTTGAGCGATAAGTGTTTTCCCTATTGTTTTCGCGGCAATGTTTTTCCATAAATATTGGGGTTAATTCGCGGACCTGTTTCCGCCGCGCTGCGGCCATTTCGTTTTGCTTTATGCGTATGCGTTGTTCTGATTGTGGATCCAGGCCATTGGCGATATCTTGCTTGGTCTGTATCGCACGCGCACGAATTTCGTTCAAACTAAATTCCGTCAGCGTGCCCAATCTCATATGCTTTTGTTGGTATGAACCGCGAACACGATATCCCAAATAGAACACTTTGTGCCCAGATGCAGCAGAATACCGGCATTGTAGCCCCGGCAGTGCCGCATCTGTTATTTGCAAATCAATGTCGGATTTCAGTTTGTTCAGAAATCCTGTTGTTAAAACCAACTTTTGACATTTAAGTGTCCGCATATGTTGTCCTTTGTTATACACAACATTGATAATAAAAGTGCACAAGTCCAGTGAATAAGACTATCAAGGTTCTTGTCTAACAATATGCATTCGTGCAGTTCCTTGTACACGGATTCCGTGTTGCCAAAGACCATCCATTCGTGTTGGTGCTGGTACCTGGGCCGGGATAATGCAAATGAATTTTTTATCCAGCTGAACTTCATTATCGATGTAGCAATCTGCTGAATATGTTCTTTGCTGTGCGTGCGTGGGTTGCGTGCAAACGGTTTTGTCAGATTGATGTCAAGGTACCGAACGTCCAGTTTAAGATTTTTAAAGTCGATTTTCATTTTTCTTTCCTTTTCTTTCGTGCGGCATAATATGCGGCACAGGTGCGGCACACTGCGCCGCAGATGCCGCAAGCAAAAACCACAGAAAACCGCCACTTTGTCAAAACAAGTGCGGTCTGCGGTCTATTTTTTAATTCTGTGTGTAGCAAGGTCTCGCGGTCGCCGTTACCCTCAATACGAAATGTCGTCACAGAACCTATTATGTTTTTATGTGAATTTTCCTTCATTCCTTATCCATCCTATGATTTGTGCTATTGTTTTATCCTGACCCATACATTTGCGTTTCAATGATATTTGCCCGCTTTCCAGTTGTTCCGGTGTAAATTCGTTGAATATTGGGAACAAGTTTGGGTTCCGTTCAATGATTTTTGACAGTGAAAATTCGTTGTCTATGTGATATTTTGGCTCTCGTGATGGGTTAAACGATGTTGCTAGTTTTTGAAGTAAATCATTCGTATGACTATGTGTTTCCTTGCTTTGTTTTATTGTGTTTGTACTGTACTTGCTATTTGCTATTGCATCTGATTTCTGTCTGATATCTGATAAAGTCTGTTTGATATCTGATGAATTCTGTTCGCCCCAACGTGCCAATCTGTTCATGGCCAATCGTTCACATTTGGCTTTATACTTAGTGTCGTCTTCGTCTAGTTCGGCTTTTATAAATGGCCACACAGCGCTTGAACATTCCATGTCTGGGTATTTCAAAATCGCCATAAATATATCGCCGCATTCTTCGCGTGATATGTTTTCTAATAAAAGTGCCCATTTTGGATTGGCCAGCCGTTTCATAACAGTGTCCTATTGTTTGTCGCTTGTACGCTGGAAAATGTTATTTTGTTCAAATTCGGCTATATCTTGTTTTCGATATACGATGCGGCCGACACGTTTCAGAAATTTTGGTCCAACACCGGTGCTGCGCCATTTTTGTAAAGTATTGCGTTTCAATCCCCACATTTCAGCCAGCGCACGTTCCGTCATATATTCGTCCTTGGATAATATTGTTGTCATGGTTTGTCCT
Organism: Candidatus Enterousia sp.; assembly: GCA_045637165.1. Lineage (GTDB taxonomy): Bacteria > Pseudomonadota > Alphaproteobacteria > Rs-D84 > Rs-D84 > Enterousia. The sequence goes on from JAZTYU010000026.1 coordinate 7,063, forward strand.
TTTGTTTCGGGTTTTGATAGGTCTATGTAAAGATATATGCATAAAAAATAACCGTGCGCAATGCACGTTTGTGCGACAAAAAGGAAATTAAGTTAGTTTAGGTTACTTTACGGTATAAAAAGGTACGATATAAGTATACAAGTTAGTTTGTTTAGTGGTTTAATTTCCAAACCAGCGCATCGATTGCGTTGGTGTAACGACGACTGGCGGTCTGACGTAACAGTCCGGTCTTTTTGCCGATTTTATTCATTGATAAACCGATTGAGTGCAGAATCAATAATTTTCTATCTGTGACACTGTCCACAGAATCTAACCAATGCACCAAAACATTATAAAAATTATCGTGTGTGTTATCAAAGGGGGCTATATTTGGGGGCAATTTAACGTCTGCAATAACGGATTCAAACCATTCATATCGAACAGAACATTCCGCCGGCCATGTTGCCAACATGTGTTGCCGTGTTTTGTCGTTTTTATCCATCTGAATAGCAAGGATGACCGCAGAGTAAATTTGTGCCTCAACGCGCGCTCGTGTCCACTTTGTCTCATCGTCCAATTCTTCAAAAAAACGGTTAAGAATAACACGTCGATTATTATTTTTCATACAGAAATCATACCCTATAATCCATAAAAATCAAGAAAAAGCAATAAGGTAAGAAAATATATTTGGATAAAATTGTAAAAGTAAATTTAGATTTTATTCCACAAACACAATCCCGAACCATTTTTGCATGATGGTCAGGCGGGATTGATAGTCGTTCGCAGAATTGATTTCTGTTTCGTATTCGCGTTTTAGTTGTGTCAACAGTCCAAGTTCACGTACCAGGCGATTGCACACGCCCATAAGATAGAATATGTTACCCGCCGGCCCGTTTAGGTCGATGACCAGGCCCGTTTGATACCTCGCCCCCGGCACACCCCGCCGGGCGGCGTGCAGTTTCCGTTCCAGCGCATCAATCGTTTCCATGTGCGGTGCCTGTGGTTTTTAGTTCTTGCTGAATCTGTGTCCACATCATTTCCAGTTCGTCCAGCCCTGTCAGGTCTGATTTCAGCCACATTTCTGGGGTCTGCCATACGTCGTCCTGGGCACAGGCCAGCGCACCCTCCACCAATTTGCGGATGCGGCGGTTGTGCATTTCGTTCTTGATTGCGGACCGGTACAGCATGCGCTTGTCCACCGTGATGGGGCGTGGCGTTGTACCGGTGTGATACGCCCACCACTTGGCCATTTTTAGTTTGTTCAGCATTGCCACGCGCAGCATCGACACCCCATAACTCAGGGTGCCGGGGCCGTCGAATATCTCGTCGGCCAGGTGTCGCCCGGCACGCCCGTTCAGAAATTCCAGGATTTCATCGGCGGACTTTTCGGGGCAAATCTGGCCCAGGCGTTTAACCGTGATGTCCCAGATTGCGTTTCGGTGGTCTGGGCTGCCATAATGTGCAGCCAGCACACCATAGAATCCCTGTTGCTTGTTTATCGTTGTCATGTTGTGCCTCTTGTTTTTTTAATACAACAATGCCAACAAAAAATAGAATAGCTAGTGAAATATATATGCACGTGCCAATATATCGCCATCGAGGCTGGCTCAACATTATATTTATTTGTATTTCCTCTTAAAAAACAAATTTAACTCTGTTTTTTTATAACCTTATCAATTATTTCAAATAAACATTTAAAGTTATCAAATTTATTGTCTGTATTATTAAAACTTGTCACCATTTCTGAAAATTGTTCTTTATTCCCTTGAAACTTTCTATAAGACGGTAAATTTGGATCTACAGTTACATTGCCCAAATTATCTTTAATAAGATTTACTCTCGTGCCTGATTTGCCAACCGATTCTAGTAAATCATCAGGGAAATAATCTTCTATTTCAAAACCATCTGCTTTATCTTTCATGTGAATTTTAGACTGTGGTACGGGCAATTGTAATACATATACGTTTTTGTTTTGTGTTTTTACATCTGGAACTTCTGGTATTGTTATAAAACCTTGTCTCTGACCGAGCCCATCAAACGCCTTCTTACCTTCGTAGTCTGCATCAAATATTCCAATTATTTTTTTATTTGGTATGTCGGGCATTTTTGCCATCAAATTACTCAGTGCATTGGCGCCACTACCACCCGTATCATCAGATAGCCCCACCACATCAAAAGGCATTTCTATACCAGGATTTAATTCTGTCCATGCTTTACTTATTATTTTAGGATCTGTCTTTCCTTCTGTCAATATAACAGGTTTATTACTTTGAGTGATCTGAGTATAAAATGCATGCGTGTTTTGATAAACATCGAATGCTTCTTTAAACTCCGAAAATTCTTCTGCATTTTTTATTTCATAGCCATTATCTAAATTTTTGTCTAATTCTATTATTTGATATTTATCTTTAAACTCTTTATCCATTCCTAATAAAAACATTGGGGAATGAGACGTGATGATGAATTGTATTTTGGGAAATAGTTTTATCAACTTAGGCAGTGTTTGAGACACTAAGAAACCGTGTAGATGATTTTCTATTTCGTCTATTAAAACGATTCCTTGTATTTCAC
>JAZTYU010000027.1:0-4368 GCA_045637165.1 Candidatus Enterousia sp.
TTGTCGGACTTGAACCAACGACCTACTGATTACAAACCGCCCAAACGAGTGTTGAATAACGTTTGTCAACGTTGAATTTTGCTTAGTATTCTGGGCTTTACAGCGGATTTTAAATTTATTATACTTAAATAAAAATCGGTAGCAAAAACTAAAATTTCATACCTGCGGTAGCAAATACGTAGCAAAAAAATGGAGTAAAACATGATTGAAATTCGTGATGCGATACCCACTGATGCAGATGCTATTTATAACATCTGGGCAAATGGTTGGCGATATGCATATAAGAACATTTTATCAGCAGAATTTTTGGCTAATCGTGTCAGTGATTCTGTAGTCGCTTCTAAGATTAAAAAATTCCCAGAGCGTTTGCGCCAAGAAATTGCTAATGGAAATATTTTCAAGGTTATGACAGATAATGGTCGTGTAATTGGCTATATCAATGGTGGTGCCCCTGAATCAAAAGAATGTCGTGCTGACAAAGAGCTTTATTCATTATATATCGATACTGCATACATTGGGCGTGGTATTGGCAAGCAGTTGCTACAAACCTTTGCTAGTGAAATGCAAAGAATGGGGGCGCAGACATTTGGTCTGATGTGTTTCTCTGATAATGCCAGCATGGGCTTTTATAAAAAGATGGGCGGTGTTGTCACCATTGAACGTCCCAGCAGTGAAAAGTTTGAATGTAAGCTGGGGTCTTTTCTGGAATTTAATATAAGTGAAGTTTTGCAAAAGTAACATGAAATCGAACCGCTTTAATTTTACTGAACGTGCACTGGCCGCATTGCCAGTTCCGACGACTGGTTCGGCGGTCTATTATGATACCGGTTCAATGGACGGTCTGTGTGTTATTGTCACCTATGGCGGGACCAAAACATACTATGCTTATATGAAGTTCCAGGGTGTTCCCCGTCGCGTAAAAATTGCCCGTGTCGGTCAGATGAAATTGATAGAGGCACGAATGAAAGCACATACACTAAAAGAACGTTCCCTGCGTGGCGAAGATCCGTCGTCCGAACGGCGTGATGCGTTGAAAGACATGACCCTGCGCCAGTACTATGAAAACATTTATGTGCCCCAACATTCAATGGTTCATAAAAAGCCTGCGACCGTATACGATGACAACGGACTGTTCCGTCGCAATATGAAGCCATTTCATAATCGCCAAATGCGAACGATATCTCAACTAGAGGTATCCCAACTGCACGGTTCCTTGAAACGTAAATGCGGCCTGTACAGTGCCAACCGAACCTTGGGCCTGTTGCGCCACATGTATAACAAAGCGTACGAACTGGGCTATCCACGTCGCCTGGAAAATCCGGCGCAATATGTCAAGGCCTTTAAAGAAAAAAGTCGTGACCGTTTTATGTCTCGGGCCGAGCTGGCACGCTTTTTCGAAGCGCTTCAATATGCCGAACCCCGTTTCCGTCACTACATCTTGCTGTCATTATTCCTGGGGCAACGGCGCAGTAATATCTTGGCATTGCGCTGGGGCGATATAGATTTTGAAAACGATATTGTGCGATTTGTTGATACCAAGAATGGCGATACGGTTAACACGCCCATGACGGACCAGGCTCGTGAAATCCTGATACAAATGTACAGAACGGCCGGTGATAATCCGTGGCTGTTCCCCAGCAGCACCAGCAAAAGTGGCCATATCGAAGAGCCTAAACGTGCATGGAATGCACTGCTGAAACGTGCGAATATTGAAAACCTGCGCATCCATGACCTGCGTCGCACAATGGGCAGTTACCAGGCCATTACCGGTTCCAGTCTGCACATCATTGGTCAGTCGCTGGGGCATCGTTCTACCGCCGCCACCCAAATCTATGCCAGATTATCCTGTGACCCGGTCCGTGAATCAATGCAACGCGCCACTAATTCAATGCTGGGATTATTGGGATAGGAAACCGCAATTTTCCGCTTTAATAGAAATTTTATGTAAAACTGCAGAAAATTTCTATTATTGCAGAAATTTTTGTCATAAAAGCCGAGTCTGGGTCGAAAAATGTGCAAAAATGTCAAAAAGTTGGTCGAAAAATGTGCGGAATTTATCCTTAATAGAAAAAAAGTGCAAAAACTACAAAAGTTTCTATTATAATAGAAATTTATTGCAGGCGGTAAAAAAGTAGGCTATACTTATAAAAAAAGAGGTTATAAATGGCAGAAGAAAAACTAATAAACAGACCAGAGTATCTGAAAAAATTAAAAAAATGGTCATCTGATGCCAGTACGGTAAAAATAGTTACTGGGGTCAGACGCTGCGGTAAGTCCAAACTGTTGGTATTGTTTGGGCAATATTTGTTGTCCACTGGTGTTGATGCCACCCAGATACATAAAATAGATTTGGATATGTTAGACAATCAGTGGTTGTTAGATCCGCATAAATTGTACGAACATGTAATGAGCTTGTTGGTTCCGGGCAAGATGAATTATGTCTTCTTGGATGAAATACAAATGGTGCCAGAATGGCAAAAGGTTGCAAATACTTTGCGAGACAAGGAAAATGTAGACCTGTACTTGACCGGATCGAATGCCTACATGTTTTCCAGCAAACTGGCAACCTTATTGGGCGGGCGTTATACAGAAATAAAAATGCAACCATTGTCTTTTAAAGAGTTTGTAGATGGGTTGTATCCAACGGAAAACGGCATGCGTTTTGTCCCAGATTTAAAGGCTGTTTACGCCAGATATATAGCGCAAAGTGGTTTCCCGCAGACTTTGAAATATGACGGTGATTCTGAATTAATAGATGGGTATTTGTTGGATTCTGTCTACAATAATACTATAAACAAGGACATAATAGAGCGCTACAACCTGCGCAGCCCACAAAAATTGAACGAGGTTGTTAAGTTCATGTTCGATAACATATCCAAAGAAACCAGTATTCTGAATATAGAAAAGCAGTTAGGCGATACTGTCAGTAATGATTCTATAAATAAATATGTTCAAGGGTTGCTGGATAGCTACATGCTATATCGCTGTGAACGTATGGATTTAAAGGGTAAAAAGATACTGACCTCGTCACCAAAGTATTATGTCTGTGATGCCGGGTTAAGACAGGTGGTGCTGGGGCGCAAAATCGGCGATGACGGTAAGATACTTGAAAACGTTGTTTATCTTGAACTGTTAAGACGTGGATATACTGTAAATGTTGGCAAAATACCCAAAAGGGGCCCAGATGGCAAGCTTAAAGAGTTAGAAGTTGACTTTGTTGCCACCAAAGGTTCAGGTGTGGTTGAATATTATCAGATATCTAAATCTGTCGTTGATGAAGATGTCTTTATGCGTGAAATGGCATCGCTTGCGGAAATAGATGATAACTATCCGAAATACTTGATAACTTTGGATGGTGCTGACGGTGAATACAACGGCGTAAAACATGTCAATGCCTTGTCTTGGTTGCTGGACGGCGCAGACAAATAACCGTTAAACCTGGTCAACTTGTATAGTTTGTGATCAAGTTAATGATCAAGCTTGTGAGCAAGTAACAGACAAAAAACATGATTCTGCCCGAGCTGCTGAGGGAGGGGATATTGGAAAGGATTTGTTACAACGGCAACGCAAGCTGCTCTTTCTTGCAAGTATTAAGCTTGTATGTGCCACGACCTGTGGAAATAATAACAGAATCTGGCTCTTTGCTCATGCTGTATAATTTAAGAGTGATTTGTCGTTTGGTTTTCGGTTTTATGTCCGGTTTGGTTTCGTAATTTCCGTCAGAGTTTTTAGTCGCAGAAAACATTTTATAATGCGCAATAAAGACCTGATTAATGTTTAGTGGTTGGTTCGCAATTGTAAACAGCTTGATTATTTCTTCTGCAAACTCGTCCAGCCCCAGACCTGCTTTGATTGATTCTGGTACGTTGTTTACCTTTGAAAGATCAAAAATATCATCCATTTGCAACGACTTTGTATTAAAAGTATGACAAAAAACTTTATACTGTCAAGCGATTTCTCGTCTTTTATTTGTCTATCATTTGTATTTTATCACAAATTTATAAAAAGTATTAAATTTAAATTGACATTGGCTTTTTCTGTTGTATGCTAAGATAAATCTTTGGTTTTGACGGTGGTTTAAACCTGTTTAAAATCAAAAAAATCTGTCGTTGGCGCGACAGATTTGGGATATCCAATATAATCGGACATCTTCGAACGTTTCTGATTATATCAAATTCCTGTAACCAGGTCAATCGGTTTGTTAATTGGGTAGGGTTGACTGTTTATTAAATAAGGAAAGGAAAAAGAAATGTCAGAAACAAAAATAACATTTTTTGACGTGGGACACGGTTCCTGCACACATATACAAACCCCAAATGGAAAAAATATTTTGGTTGATATAGGCGGTAGTGACGATTTCTCGCCAGC
>JAZTYU010000028.1:0-30258 GCA_045637165.1 Candidatus Enterousia sp.
AGCAAAACCAGTTGCAAAAAAAGTAGTTGCAAAACCAGTTGCAAAAAAAGTAGTTGCAAAACCAGTTGCAAAAAAAGTAGTTGCAAAACCAGTTGCAAAAAAAGTAGCAGCAAAACCAGTTGCAAAAAAAGTAGCAGCAAAACCAGTTGCAAAGAAAGCGGCTGCAAAACCAGTTGCAAAGAAAGCGTGTGCGAAAAAAGCATGTGCTAAAAAGAAATAATAAATTCCCCACATCTGTGGGGATTTTTTTTATAAAAGTATCAGTCAGATTATATACATTGTCTGACTGATATTTTTTTTCTTTGGATAATCCTTGTTTTGGGGACCCATTACTTTTTGTTTTTTTGGCACACGATGTGTATAACCAAAATACAAAATTTACCAGTGATGCATCGCATCACTTTTAATTTTTATAACCAAAGGATTTTTATATGTCTGTTTCCATAGATAATGTATTTGTGAAACAATTCGAAGCGGATGTTCATTTGGCGTATCAACAAATGGGCACAAAACTGCGTTCTACTGTTCGCAGTAAATCAGGTGTTATTGGTGCATCAACAACCTTTCAAAAGGTTGGTCGTGGCACCGCTAGCACAAAATCACGTCATGGCATTGTTCCTGTGATGAATTTGAATCACGAACCTGTTGAATGTATTTTGTCAGATTACTATGCTGGCGATTGGGTTGATGCATTGGATGAATTAAAGGTCAACATTGACGAACGTCGTGTTGTTGCGTCTGCTGGTGCATATGCCCTGGGGCGCAAGACAGATGAATTGATTATTTCTGCAATGAATAACGCCACTGCAAACGTTGGTGATTATTCGACAGGTCTGACCAAAGATTTAATTTTGTCAGCCCTTGAAGTATTAAATACAAATGATGTTCCTGATGATGGGCGTCGTTTTGCGGTTGTTGGTGTTCATCAGTGGAACGAATTGCTGTCAATGGATGAATTTGTTTCTGCTGATTATGTAGGCTCTACAACTCCTCTATTAAATGGTGCCGAGGCCCGCAAATGGCTGGGCATTACCTGGATTTTGCACAATGGTCTGCCGTCCAATGAAGAAAACCGTGATTGTTTTATTTATCACGCATCCAGTGTTGGTCATGCGTGTGGTCAAGACGTTAAATCAGATATTTCATGGCATGGCGAACGTGCGGCTCACTTTATCAGCAACAGCATGTCCCAAGGTGCAGTCTTGATTGATAGCGACGGCATTGTTCGTGTTAAATGTTCAGACACATCTGCTGCATAAATAAATTCATAATTTAAACATAACAAAGGAAGAACCTATGTCTTTTCAGAATAAAAATTTATCTGTTATTGCGTATGCAAATGGATTTACATTGTGGCATTACAGCAGTGCAACTGAAACCTTAGCAACGGTTTGTGCAAATGGTTATTTCAATGCTGTAAAAACATTGATGAACATTGGCGACATTATCATTATCAATGCGTCTGACAACACAGCGATAAAGAAAATAAATATCACAGACTTGAACGTAACAACAGTTTCATTGTCGTAATTTTGTTTCTGGGTCGGCACAATTCCGACCCAGTTTGATATTCAGCCAAAGGACACCAAATGCTTACAAAAATAGATTTATGCTCGATGGCATTATTAAAGATTGGTGAAAAACCAATTCAATCTTTAACTGATGACAGTGCTGCGGCAAAACTGGCACGGACATTATTTGACCCAACAATGGATGCACTGATTTCCATCCATCCGTGGCGTTTTGCAACTGCTGATTTAGAATTATCAAAAAACACAGACGGAAATTTTTTGATTCCGACAAATGTTCTTCGTGTATTAAAAACGCCTGGTCAGATTACGGGGAATCGCATTTTATCTGATGACGAAAAAATAACCATTATGGGGCTAGTTCGAACAACGCCCGAAAATTATCCAGGATATTTTGTTTCATTGGCTGCAACACGTCTTGCGATGGAATTTTGTATTCCCTTGATGGGTGACCAGACTGTTTTTCGTATGCTGGCGGCATTATATGAAACAGAATTACAGACGGCCAAATTTATCGACAGCACCACATCGGTCAGTAATTCAATATCAGATTTTTCATTGATAAACACACGTTTTTAACCCTGGGGGGACAAGATGCCAGAGTTTATAAAAACACAAAATTCATTTTCGCACGGCGAAGTTTCCAGGGAATTCTATACGCATGCAAATCTCAAAGGACTTTCACGTCTTGAAAATATGGATGTCCTGGCTGGTGGTGGTTTAACACGTCGCAGTGGTCTGCGACACATCTGTCCACTAAGTGGACCAGCACGTTTAATTCCGTTTTCTGTATCAGATGCCGATGACTATTTAATTGTCCTGACAGATTTTCATATGGGTGTTTATCAGGGCAGCACCCGTTGCCAAGACATCATAACCCCATGGGGGTATAATGATTTGAAAAGTATCCAATATGCCCAGCGTTTTGGGACAATGATATTTGTCCATCCTGATTTCTGTCCCCAGATATTATCCAAACAAGGCGACAGTTTTTGCTTATCAAATTTTAATTTTGCACGCAATGATGATGATTTGTCTGTGAATATTCCGTTTGTAAAATTTGATGATGCATCAGATATAACAATATCAGTAAGTGCAAATTCAAACGGTAATAATTTTGCGACCTTGTCAGCCAGTTCTGATTTCTGGACACCTGAAAATGTTGATGGTCGTCTGCATTTGCTGGGGCGGCAATGGCTTGTCACAGAATACATCAGTCCGACCCAGGTTATTGCCCACACCAACGGTTCGTATTCGTTGCCGTCAGGGCCTGTTTCAGATTGGCGTGAAGCAGCCTTTGGCCGTCGTCGTGGCTGGCCGTGCAGTATAACATTTCACCAAGATAGATTAGTTTTTGGTGGTTCACGTGATTGGCCAGCGGGGATTTGGATGTCTCAGGTTGGTCGCCACAATAATTTTAATACAGGCACAGGTCTGGACGATGAAGCGATTTTTATATCGTTGTTATCTGCCCAGCGTCAACAGATATGCACTGTTGTCAGCAGTGATAATTTGCAGATATTGACCAATGCTGGCGAATGGGCAATTTCCAGTAAACCACTTACCCCATCGGTTGTTGATATTAAACAACATACATCGGTTGGTTCGTTCACAGGTCGCTATTTACCACCCCAGAAAATCGAAGGTTCAACCGTATTTATATCAGGTTCGGGACACGATATTCGTGAACTAAGTCTGGATGAACTGGGGGAAAATTATAATGCAAATGATTTATGTTCCCTGGCCAAGCATTTGTTGACATCACCAGTTGATATTGCTTATAGCTCGTCATTGCGTCGTTTATATATTGTGCGTGACGATGGGGTTATGGCGGTATTGAATCAAAATTCTGCATTGGGGATATCAGCGTGGGGAACGTATAAGACCGCCGGCCAGTTTTTATCTGTGGCAGTATGTGGTGATAATACATATTGTGTTGTTCAGCGTGGCCCAGATATCGCCCTGGAATGTTTCGATAATGGGATGCTATCAGATTGTGATAAATACAGTTTTTCGTTTATTGCATCTGGATTACCGATAACCGCATCTGGACATAATATTCAGCGATTGCGGTTGCGTAAACTATCTGTTCGGGTTTTGGACACCAAGTCGATATTTATAAACAATATTCGTCCGATATTACCAAATGAAGTCTTTTCGCCTGACCATTGTGGATATTCAGGCGATGTTTCGATAAACGTCCTTGGCACAACAGATATGACAATCGATGCCCCCTGGACAATCCAAGGCAGCGAAAATCAACCTGCAACAGTCTTATCAATCAGCACATATGGTTGGTATTCCGTATAAACACAAAATAAAAAAAGGAAAAACAAATGGGACAACTTGTATCTGATGTTACAGAAATTTTGAATTACCAAGACGACAAGAAATCCGCCAAAACCCAACGCCAGGAAATTTTGGCACAAATGGCGGCAGATGAATCTGAAAAAACGAATTTGATTAAAAAGGCACTTGCCACCCAACGTGCAAAATATGGTGCATCTGGAATGGGTGGCACCGGTATAACCGAAGGTGCTGTTCTAAAACGTCTAAAATCTGAAACCGCCGCCCCATTCGAAGAAAAGCGTCGTAATAATTTAACTAAATTAAAAAACGCCACAGCCAAAAAGCCGAATTTGTTAAAAACAATATTATCCAGATTTGACGATTTAATTGGCTAAAAACTGGGGCAGGGGGAAAATATGTATAAAATATCTTATATTGCAGATGGTCAAACAACGGAATTTGCATTTGCCTTTCCATTTTTTCAGACTGCAGATGTTCGGGTTGCGATAAATGAAATAATCTCATCAACAGAATATGCTTATTCTGTTGTGCCAAACGATGATTTTTCTGGTGGTAATGTTGTTTTTGAAATCGCACCACCCCCAGAAACACGCCTGGACATTTTTCGTCAGATATCATTATCACGCACCATCGATTATCAGCCAACCAAGAAAATCAATCCCGAAGACTTGAATACAGATTTTAATTTTCTGTTGTCTGCGTTCCAAGACTTGCATTCTGTGGATGTTGAGCTGACCCAGTGGTCAAATATTCACGATAACATTAAATCACTAATCGATTACACGCACCAGGTTATCCAAGATAAACTAGGGGGTGGGGCAGTATTGGGGCTTTACAGAAATCTGCTGTCAGTTTTGGAAAACGCATTGCCAAAATTGATAAATGATTATGGGCTGATAACAGAAACAGTTCCAAACGATAATTGCGATGATTACGGAGTTTTATAAATTTCTGGACACTTGGAACAACCTATTGGGATTCAAGACCCCAAACCATCATCGTCAGATAATGAAATTTCTGTATGAAGTTTTGTGTGAATCTCCGCACCGTGGATTGTTGATGGCGTTTCGTCATTCTGGTAAATCGACGGTTGTTGGTATATTTGCTGCATGTGTTTTGTATTTGCGTCCCCAGACCCGAATTTTGATTTTATCTGCGGAAACGGGGCTGTCATCACGAATGGTATCACACATCAGGCATATATTGGAAAACCATCCATACTGTCAATCAATGATTCCTGCGAATAAAAAAGAGTGGGCAAATGGTCGAATAACGATAAACCGTCCGATTGGGATTCGTGAACCATCTGTAATCTGCCAAGGCATTCACGGCAACATAACCGGCATGCGTGCAGATTTAATAATCTGTGATGATATCGAAGTGCCAAACACATCAAACACTGCCCAAAAACGGGAATTTTTACGTGAACGCTTGCGTGAATTGGATTTTATATTATCACCCAACGGTGCGATGATTTACATTGGCACACCGCATACACACGATACGATTTACCAAACAGGGGGTTGACTAGTTCAGACTGCTGACAAACGTCCGCAGTTTGCCCAGCAGTTCACTGCCTGCATCACCAAACATTGGCAGATAAGTTTCGTATTCTGGCATATCGGCTTGAACCTGGGCCCGAACACGTTCTGATATCGGGTTGGTAATAATTTCGTTGGCACTGTCCCATAATCTATATGCATTGTATGTCTGGACAACCATATTCCATTTTGGCATTAAATCTGGACGCTTGGCCAGGGCGGCACGAATACCTGGCTGCCACTCTTCGCCAAAATCTTGGACGATTGCCAGCCCCATAAACATATCCAAACCTGTTTGGTCTGGGGTAAAAGCATTCAATCCTTCTTCCAGTTCGTTCCATTGATTTCTGGTCAGGCTAACCGAATGAATTTCTTCGTTTGTCATCATTCCGCCGTATGGCAATAATTCCGGATTGATTGAATTCATATCAGTCTTGCCGCTACGCAGATTTTCGATATGTCGGACCAACAATTTACCTGTTGGCATTTCTTTCAGTTCCTTGATAACGTCATCAGAAGCCTCGTTCAAGAAAACAGGATTTACCGTTGCCCATCCACCAATAATGACGTGTCCTTGGCGATACAGATTTAACAGTCTTAGTGCGGTTGTGCTGCTTTTTGTGTTCATTTTCTCTCTCCATAAGATAGGGATTATTCGATTACAATCATCACAACCTTGTGCATTGTTTGTGCTGTAATTTTCTCTTCGGGCGAAACGATTTGACCGTAAATCTTGCCTTTGGAATCACTGCGAACACTGACGATTTGTGCAGATACAGATGTTTCATCGTCCAATGAATCAAAGTCCGCATCAAAAGCCACGGATAAATCACCAGGCTGTGCCACAGCGGTCGAGTCTGCAAATACATATGATTTTTCAGGGATAAAACCGCCCAGGCGTTTTGTATTTGGCATAACGGCATAAACACCTGTTTTGCCTTCCAGTGTGCTTGGGGCGACAATCATTGTTTTGTCAGATTTTTTGAATGCGATTGCCTTGCCCATTGGTGTTCCAAAGACTGGCACCAACTTTTTACGTGCACTGTCATATAATTTTGCACCATACAAACTGCCGTGCATATCAATGCCAGACATTGGATTCCCTGGTTCCAAGACAGATTTAACACGTTCCTTGACCTTGCTGATTTGTTTGTTTAATTCGCCAGATTTATACAGGTTTGCAATCTTGTCGAACAAATCTTCTGCCCCCAGTGCGAATGATTTTGCCAACGGTTCGATTTCATTTTTATAGATTTCACGCTGGCCGACTTCGATTTTATGATAAACAGACAATGTCATACCGGCGTCTTTTGCGGCCTGTGCAATGGTCTTGCCTTTTTGCTGACGGATTTTACGCAATCCGCTACCAAAGACCTTTAAACCGCTGTCTTCGTTATCGTTCAATCGTCTTTTGATTTCGCTTTGCCATTGACCTGCGACATCATCAGATTCTTTGATGAAAATATCGGATAATTTGCAACCCAAAATATTGCATATATTCAGCAGTTGCTTTTGGTTCAAACGTCTTACACCTTTTTCAATCTTTGAAACAGCAGACAAAGACAACCCAGCCTTGCGTGCCAATTCTGTCATCTTCATACCATTTGCCAATCGAATATTGCGAATATTATTTGGAAAGATAATTTCTTCTTGGGCCATTGCAAACTCCTAAATGACTATTACTTGACAAAATAATAGTCAATTTTTAACAACGGTGCAAGGAAATAATTATAATTACAAAGGCATATCGTCCGGAATTGCATCGGGGTCAATGGCTGTTGGTGCGGCATATGCATCATCGACAAATCCTGAATTTGATTGTGTTGGTGCCGGCTGTGCAAAATCGTTCTCGCCACGTGCCTCGAAATCGTTCAGGTTGTCGAACAAACTGTAATCGCCAAAGAACGCTGTTCGCACAGTTTCTGGTCGTCCATGACGGTTTTTACCGATGATAATATCCGCTTTTCCTTTGGCCCGTTCTAATCTGTTTTGCCAAGAATCATGTGCAGACGAATTTACATTATTTGACATACGTTCATTTGGGTCACGGTTTTGCAGATAGTATTCTTCACGATATGTAAACATAACAATGTCGGCGTCCTGTTCAATAGACCCTGATTCACGCAAGTCTGACAACATTGGTCGTTTATCATCACGTGATTCTACACTGCGCGACAACTGAGACAGTGCGATAACCGGCACATCTAATTCTTTGGCCAACATTTTCAGACCTCTGGTAATTTCAGAAATTTCTTGAACACGATTGTCGCTGTGTTTTCCGCCAGGGGATGTCATCAGCTGTAAATAGTCCAAAACAATCAGTGCGATTCCACCGTGTTTACGTGCCAGTCGTCTGGCCCTGGTTCGCATCATTGGCACAGACATACCTGGTGTATCATCGATAAACAGCGGCACTTTGCCGATTGCGGCCGAATATTGCGACATTTTCAAGAAATCTTCGTCTGTCAATTTACCTTCACGCATTGCTGTTGCTGGAACTTTTGACTGCGACGACAGCACACGTGCCGCCAGCTGTGAAGCCGACATTTCAAGGCTGAAAAACACAACTGCACCCTTGTAATTTTTATTTGCTCGTCCGTATGCGATGGCATTTGCAGCATTAAACGCAATATTCATTGCCAATGTTGTTTTACCCATCGCAGGTCGTCCTGCAATAATAATCAAGTCCGAATGATGCAGCCCACTGATTGACCCGTCCAATGCGTCCAACCCGGTCGTCAGACCCGACAATTGGCCGTCTGCTTTGTATGCGATTTCTGCCTCGTTCAATGCACTTGCCAATGCGGTCGAAATAGGTGTAACTTCACGTTCAGATGCCCCTGTTGTTGCCATTTCGAACAGTTTTTGTTCTGCCATTTCAATTTGGCGTGCCACAGGCGTATCCAAATCTTCGACAAAGGCCTTGCCGACAATATCCTGACCCAATGCGATTAAATCACGACGCATTGCGTGTTCATAAACAATTCGTCCATATTGTTCAACATTTACAACGGTTGTCCCTGCACTGGCCAACTGGCTTAAATAATCAACACCACCAACAGATTCCAAAACGCCTTGTTGGTCCAGATAATTTTTAGCCGTAATAATATCGAACGGAATACCAGCGGCAAATTGCCGATTTGCCAACTTAAAAATTTCCTGGTGTGCAGGGTGCGTAAAGTGTTCCGCCCGCAGGAATTCACCCACACGTTCCAACGCACGATTATCCATCAGCACAGCGGCCAGCACGGCCTGTTCTGCTTCCAGGTTTTCAGGCAATTTTTTGGGGGTAAAATCCATGACACAATCCTTTTCTTCTATGCCCATAGTATATGAAAAAAATGCTTTTTCAACGCCTTTTTTATCGGGATATAAAACCTTGAAAATTCCGATAGTTAGTCCTGATGGCGAACCTGCGTGGCCTGAATTGTTTCCACTTTCCAGGATTCAGCAATTACAAGAAACGGTTGGACATCGCCATTTTTCGTCCCAGATGATGCTGGAATTTGTTCCGCCAAATCGCATTCGTTTGGACCCTGGAGGTCTGCATTTTTACGACAGTGAATTTGACCGACGGTCGGCAAAAATCGCTTCAACCCTTATAACGGGTCAGACATTATATTGGGACCCATCTACTGGTCGTCGCAACCGTGATAGCAGTGCCTGTGTTTTGTTATATCGTGATGACAAAAACAGAACTGTCTTTATTCACGATGTGTTGTATTTGACTGTCCCGGATGATGAACAGTTTCCATTGGCACATCAATGCGACCAGGTTCTGGATTTTATGTCGCAGCGTGATTTACATCGAATTTCGATTGAAACCAATGGAATTGGTGGTGGCCTGCCCGAGATTATTCATAACTGTGCCATCCGTCGCAACTTTGTGATTCAGATAAATCGTGTGCAAAACAGTAAAAACAAATCAGACCGAATTTTGAATGCCATTGAACCGTTGTTATCAACGGGTCGGCTGTTTGCACACTGTCGGATTCAATCAACCCCGTTGTTGGCTGAAATGCTTGGGTGGTCGCCTGTTGGCACGCCTGGTGTTCACGATGACGGCCTGGACGCAGTTGCAGGTGCAATAAGCCAAACGCCGACACCTGTTCGTCCATATGGTGTCGGCCCCAGAACATTTTCAGCAAATACAGATTTCAAAATTTAACCAACCAAAGGATAAAATATGCAACAAAACCTTCTAAAACTATACCGTCGTGCATTGGATAATCAGTCGCCATGGCTATCCCGATGGGAATCTGCCCGTCGTTATACAATGCCAACAGATGACAGCGACAATGCAACATTGTTTGATGCAACAGCGATGGACGCAGCCGATAACCTGGCGGCATCTATTTACACGTTGCTAACACCACCTGAATCATTGTGGTTGCAACTGGTGGGCGAAAGTGATTTGTCGCAAAATGCAGACTTTGCCACCGCTGCCTTGCGTGCAAATCTGAATGACTCAAATTTCTATACCACAATTCATCAGTGCTATATGGACCTGGTTATTTTGGGAACGGCTTGTTTGTTTATGGCAGAATCTCCGATTGGTGCATCGTCTGCATTTACATTTACTGCAATTCCAATGACAGACATTGCGATTTTACCAAACGCAGTCTTTCATACAACATCAATGCCGGCATCTGATGTCCTGGAACGTTATCCAACCTGGACACCACCTGTAAATCTGCGTGATAAAATAAGCACAGACCCCCAGACCCCTCTAAAACTGGTTCAAAGTCTGGTTGGCAATGATTTTACAGCCTGGCTAGACGTTGGTGGCGACATTGAAAACAATATTGTATCAACTGGCACATTTGAAACAAATCCATACATAATATTCCGCTGGTCATTGGCGACGGGGGAACTGTATGGTCGTGGTCCTGTCTTGCGTGCATTGCCCGACATAAAAACAGCGAACAAGGTTGTTGAATTGGTCTTAAAAAATGCAACAATTGCGGTTTCTGGCATCTGGCAGGCTGACGATGACGGTGTTATAAACCTGCAAAACATCAATCTGACCCCTGGGGCCATTATCCCCAAGGCAGTTGGTTCATCAGGCTTGACACCATTGTCAAGTGGTGCAGATTTTGACGTTTCAGAGTTGATATTAAAGGACCTGCGTGACAGAATCCGCCACGCATTGCTTGCAGACCGGTTGGGCTTGCTTAGTGAAAAAGAAATGACCGCAACCGAAATAATTGCCCGCAATTCAGACATGATGCGTATTCTTGGGGCAACATATGGTCGCCTGTTGCACGAATTTATTCGTCCACTTTGCGACCGTGGACTGCAAATTCTTGCCCGTCGTGGTGTTATTGAGCCAATTCGCCTAAACGGAGATGCAGAATTAAAATACATCGCCCCGATTGCCCAGATGTCATCAGTTGAAACAGTCCTTGGGGGTGAATTATGAACGACATTGCATTAAATTACGCCCGTTGCTTTGCATCAAGTTCTGGTAAATCAGTCTTGGCACACCTGCACCAGATAACGATTGAACGTCCAATTGGTTCAAACGCCACTGATAACGAATTGCGCTGGTATGCTGCTCAGTCAGCACTGGTCCGTCACATAGAATCTCTTGTTTCCCAGGGCAGGGGGTGTTCAAATGTTTAACCTGGAATTTTTACGCAACAGTTGGTTTTTGATTGCATTTATTGGTGGGCTGATTTATTGGGCGGCTCGCCAAGATTTATCTGTTGCGGAACACGAACACTTTGACAGTCGTATAACCTCGCTGGAAAATCGCACGACGATACTGGAAACGGGGATTGGTCAGATTCAGATAAAAATAGACGACATCAAAGAAGATTTAAATTTAATAAAAAGTGCCGTTATAAAGTAAAGCACGGCCAAAACTATAAAGGAAAAGAATTATGGCACGCAGCATCAGATTCCGCCGTGGAACGGCAGTTCAGCATGAAACATTTACCGGTGCCCAGGGGGAAATCACAGTTGACACGACAAACAAGACCCTACGGGTTCACGATGGTTTAACGCTTGGTGGCACCATCTTGGCGAAACGCAGTGAAATTCCAGATTTTTCTGGGGTTGACTACGTTATTGCCTGGCAAAACCCCAGCCCAGAAAACAATTACACCTGGTATCGGAAATATAAATCTGGTTGGGTTGAACAGGGGGGCAGTGATTTTACCCCCAGAACCATAAATGCAGGCACGGGAACAGCCTGGTATGTCACAATGCCGGTCCCGATGAGTGATACAAAATACAACATTCAAATATCATTTGACAACGGGAACTTGGTCCCTGCTGTGAATAATAACAATCTGACAACCACAACCCAGGTTTATTTGGGCTGTAAAAACCAGGGCAGTGCAAATGTCACCAGCCAGGTTCAATATTGGTATGTCTGCGGAATATCTGCATAACAAACAAAACCGGGGAAACCCGGTTTTACTTTAATTTTATACCTGTCCATTCCATAACATTTTTAATTTGTTCGTCATTTTTGCTTTCTGCGACGTTTGTTGCGGCTAATGTCATCTCGTTAGTCAAACGCAATTCACGTGCAGGATTTACATAAACACACTTGAAATCAGACGGCACAACGTTAATCAACGTCTTGTTTTTAACGGCCATTGCCCAGAACCAAACATCATCCGCCAACGGCGCCAACTTTTGAAACATTGGCTGATTTAAGACGTCTTTGTCCAATACGTGTGGCGGATACAAAACACCACCAACCCCAGTCAAGAAATTCAAGAACGACGGTTTCTTATTCTTCGTCTGATGTTCCCACTTGTTATACGGGTGCAAATTCTTGTGTTTATCAAACAGGATTTTGTGAGCCCGCAGGCAATGAATCATTTTTGGTTCTTGCTGATATGCTGTATATAATTTTTCCACCAACCATTCTGGATAATATATATCGTCATCAACCGTTATAATAATGTCGTCTGGAAATTCCTTTAATGACGGCACCAGTTTTGTATAAGACCGAATATCATCACACCATTTGATTGTTAAACCCTTGTCCAGAAACTGCAATACAGATTCCGGTAAATCTGCTTCTTTGTTTGGGAATTTATCTGCACCTAACCACAAGACAATCATATCGGGTTTTAATGTCTGGGTCAGCAAAGAATACAATGTAAAATGAATATCAGACATACGTTGTGGAAATGAAGTCAACGACATAATAATCCGTGGATTGCGTCCTGAATTTTTATCAATGCCAACATCGTTAAAATTTTTAATCTGTTCGTCAATCGCATTGCGGTCAATGTGCGGAATTGAATCAATCTGTGATTGCCGCCAATTTGCCAACGTCCATGGATTAGAACGGTCCCACGTAATTCCACGTTTTACAATTTGTCCCGGGTTGCCGGCAATAACAACATTTGTTTCCGCATAGTTCCGATAGCAAACAGCCCCACCTGAAACGATTGAATTATCGTGAATGTTTGCACGCTTGGTTATTCTGACACCTTCGCCCACCCAAACATGATTACCAATAACCACAGGGCCGGTTGGTGTATTCAAAATTTCCAATGTTTTTGCATCCAGAACCGAATGTCCGTCCGATGCCCAAATATTGATTGAATTTGAAAACATGCAATCTGTTCCGATTATGCAACTGCTGCATTCAGGTAATTTTATTGTTGTTCCATAAAATGTTGAACCACGGCCAATCTTACAGACCTGACCATCACCACAACGAATATCGATATTTACATTATAAAACTTTGGCGAAGAACCGATTTCCACCACCGCATTATCATTTTCAATTGTTATCGCCGAACCAATTGCACAAATCGGCAATTCCAACTTTACCAGATTATTATTCCCACGAATTTTTATCTTTAATCCGCTGATAGTTTCTTTTTTACGCATTGGGCGTTCAATGCCATTTTCAATAATGATAACACGATTGTTTTTCCCGGTGCAGACCTGCTTTTTGCGATAACTAAAAATTTTCATTCCGCAAAAATAAATATGTCTGCGACCATTTGGGTATCTGACTTTCTTGAAAATTTTCATTTTTTCTTCCTTGGCCTTACATGTTTTCGCATAAAGCGTTCACGATTTTTCTTGCTTGGCATAAGGTGTGAAACAACCCACCCCAACCAGTATGGCAGTCCATCATCCGTAACAATTTTATCTTGGTTATGTGCTGTGATATATCTAAAATCCAAGTCTCCATTTGTTCTGTGTTCGCCAGGTGTTGGATACAGTGGCACAGTTTCAATTCCAAATTTCCACGCACAATAGTTGTATGATAATTGGTCTCTCTTTGAATGTTTTTCAACAAAATACCACCACAGTTCCAATAAATGCTTTATTTTGTTGTGTTGTCTGAACATAACATTTGTTTCTGCCAGTCCATTATTTACTGGATAGCCGTCGCACCGCAAAATTTTCATCTGTTTATCAACAACCTTGTCTGAATCAATTTTGTATTTCTTTATTATTTCTGCTTCATCAAAGATACAGTTTCGTTGTGGATGCAATGGGATACTTATTAAAATGTCATCTGCAATCAGTTTTTCGACCTTGTTGAAAATATTGGCATTATTCACAGAAATATTTCCGTCCATCCACAAACTGTATTCATATTCTGGGAACAGTATGTGTGCGTTTATTTTGTGCCAGCGTGCATTTTTAACATTTGTAGAAGCCGAATATGCCAACGGTCTGACAGTCCAGTGTTCAAACCTGCCGCATTCAATCAAATCTTGATTGTCTGTAAACAATACATAGTCCCAATCCTGCTCAATATACTTATAAACAGGAATATTATCATATCCACCAGTTATACAGGTATAGCATACTTTCTTGTTCATTTTTCACCTATTTTTTTTCTTAGTGATATTTTCAAAACGGGGATTTTGTCGAATATGTAAACCTTGTAATTATGAGCGGCGCGTAAATTTTGGTGATGCACGGTGCATAATGGAATGGATAAAAAAGTCAATCTAAAATTCTTGCAATAACCAAATCTGCGTGGTGCATTATCCAATTCAATGCCATTACGTTTCGCATAATTAAAAATAAACTCCAGGACACTCTCATTGTGCAAATATGGATTCATATATTGAATACCTTTTATATTTTTTAGTGCCGCTTTTTTTACACAAGGAATACCGCTTTTCAAGGTTGTCAATGGATTTGCATAAACTAAAAATCCTGCCTCTTTGCACTTTGATTCTGAATAAGCGTATGCTGTGTATCCACGTTGAACTATTACACGGGACAGGCGTATCTCGTATTTCAGCACAATATTATCTTTGCAATCCTGTCGTTTGACACCGCACATAAATTCATCAAAGAAATCTGCCGTTGCGACCTGTTGACTTAAACCAACAAACCAAGACTGAATATGCCACGGAATAATTTCGTCTTCATTGCTAATCATCCCTGTCAAGTCAACCCCACGTGATTCCAGGTCTTCTACAATGGGCTTTAAATCAAACAATGGACCCAACACGGAATCATTGACCAAATAAATCCAATCGTATTTTTCTAATAATTTATTATCACGTGCCCAAATATACGCACGTTTGTATGACCCAAAGTCATATTCGCCGTGTCTTTGTGCGGCGGCATATAATACGTTTGGAATCTGTTTTACCTTGGCCAATTCTGTATCGGACGCATCACTGTCCATAACAAAGACAACATCCCCCAAACCCGACAAATGATTCAGATAATACAATAAACTGTCGTCAACAATTGCATCCTTGTCATAGCCTGCAAACAAAAATAAACGTTTCATACAATACACCTCATAACTATAAAAACAAAACCATCATAAGAACAAATGCCAATGATGTCAAGGTTGCTGTTTTTTGTTTTTATCCCCACCTGTTTTATGATATAATATTGGGTATGAGAAAAAGAAACGGACTTATTTTAACATTTTTATCATTGTTGGTGGCGACGCCTGCATTTTCTGATTGGCAGTATCCCGGGACCTATGTCGGTGATGGCTGGTATTCTGATGACGGAACACGGTTTGTTATTTCTGCCCGTGGCGGTGCAGCATTTGGTATGGGGACGGTTAAAAACGGCCTGGGTGCGGCATCTGTTGGGTATTATCTGTTGCCTGATTCTGACCAGATTATCCCCTGGGGACAGTGTGCCATTACAAACAGTTGCGACGATTTAACCTTTGCTGGCTATGGCGAATTGGCTGATTTGCCGGCTGCCAAGGATTTTGACAGTTTTTCATTCGCCGCAGGTGCCAGTATCGGCTGGACAATCCCATATCGTCCCCAGTGGCGTATCGAAGCGGGCTGGGACCATATCGCCGAAAGCGAATATAATTCATCACCAATGTTCCAGGGCGAATTGGACCTGGTTGGCGGCACACTGGGCAGGACATATATCGAAAGTTCGTCCGTAAATTCCGAAATATCAACAGATATCATCAGTGTAATGGCGTTTTATGATTTCTTTGACGGCCTGCAAAAGCCATCACGCCAGGTTATCCCATACATTGGTTTTGGCATTGGCTATGCCGATACCACGGCGATATTAAACCTGTATGACCCGTATGGTGATATTTCTGCACAGCAAGAATTTTCACAATATGGTGAACCTGATGACTATGGTCTAACCCAGTTTTATCGTTCTGAATATACAACGCCAAATGTTGCGGGGCTGTTGTCTTTGGGCTTGTCGTATGGAATAAATGAAACAATGTTCTTGGATTTTGGTGTTCGTGGGATATATTTGCCACGTGTAAAGTGGGAATTGGTCAACACTGAACAAGACCGTCATCGTGAAGTATTCAGTGCGGATAACTTGATATATATAAATGCGATGATTGGATTGCGATTTGAATTTTAACCACCGCCCATCCGGGCGGATTTTTATTTAGTGAATTTAATTTCGTGGCAATTTTCCAAGATAAGATTAGGAAAAATAAAAACCTGCGATTGCAGGTTTAAATTATGGGGCCCCGAATTTGACACGCCTCGAACCGAAGATGTGCAACAAGTGATTGGTTTAGGTCCGTTGTTGAATGAGATATTAGTGGAAATTGAAAAATCATACCAGCAAGTTGTGTAACGTTCCTGATTGATTCAACGTGACCTGTGTATAATGTCATTGACAGACAATACAAATCTAAATAAGATTTTAAGTATGAAATGTTTTTATTGCATATTTTGTTTGTTATGCCTGTTGGGTTGCAATTACAACACGTCTGAAAAGACCAGCAAAACTGTATGTGGCGATATTTATGCTCTAAACTGGTCAAAGAAACAGGAAGCAATAGACACATATAATGCATGTTTAGCAACCTTGGACACAAACGATAAAAAATATACAGATTCTATGTTGTATCTGGCTTATATCTATTTGTCAGACAATGAATACCAAGACATTGAATATGCCAATCAACTGATTCACAACACAATACAGATAATGGCCGCTGATTGCGATGGTGCGCATGGTACATATGATAATTTTTGTTATTTTGAATATTTCAAAAACGAGGTTTCTTGGCCAGAATATTTTAAGAATTTTGATGATGCCAAACATTTATTTCACATGACTTTGCCTTGTGTCTATATAGATATGATAAAAGAAAATGAAAACGCGCTTGAATTGATAGAAGACTATTTCGGCAGTTCTCGTGATGCTGCTATTGCCGGTATTTGCGACCCCTTTAATCCATACGAGATAACACAATTAAGACGCTTTGTCCGGTCTCCTGGTTTTGACGAACTGTCAAAAATAAATCCGGAACCACCCATTGAAGGCACAATGCGTTTCGCACTTAGCAGGTCAAATTATCATGATATGATAGAGATGCTGACTTATCCAGCATCGGGCTTCCAAGATAAAACGCATGACGATTTGTTTGTAAAAAGTTTTGACTCTGGCTTGTATTATGCAAAAGATTTACTATCAGAACTGACAAAATATGATGACTTGGTTTTAATATATGATGCAATGGTAGACAATATCAAAAAATACTATACTGATGCATTACGCATGTCAGAGCAAGACGCGGTCAAATACGCAAAAATGGCCGCATCTACCCTGATTTTGCACGAAATATTTTATCGTTAGTTTGCCGCTAAAAACATCTGTTTCGTCCATTCACGACGGGCTTTTTGTACATCTTTTCTTTCAGATGCTTCCGCGGCAGCAGTTTTCCAATCATTCTTTTTTATGGCATCAAACAATTTTGGCCAATACCGTTCAGAAAATCTATTATTTCCCATATTAAATTGCATGTCTACCAATGCTTGCTGCACAGATATTGGCATATCTATAAAATTCATTATTTTTTTATTTAATTCATTGTATGCAATTTCCAGTTGCTGGTTAAACAGGTTATAAATTTGATTTGGCGATATTTGTATGTGTGCATAATTTCGTTCCTTAAAAATTCCATTGCTTATATCCAGCTGCATTTTCGAATATATGTCCTGTTTTTCATCTTTTGTTAGTTTTATTCCTGTGTTTGTATTTATAATATCTAACTTTAAAAAATCGTTTAGTTTATGTATATTTTGACCGATTCCAATTGTTAAATAACCTTTGGAATCTGTGTATGGACTTTTTCTGATTCCTTCGTGTGCCATCACATCATTCTTAAACTTATCAGTTAATATATTTTTCATATCGCTTACCTTGTTTGTATCAATATTTTCCATATCGTTTTTCTCTTTTTGTTTCTTTTCCAGTTCTTGGTTTATTTTTACTTCTGTCCAGTGGCCGGGTTTGACAGCGCCACGCTCTTTGATTTTTTGTAACTTTCTGAACTTTTCAATCGCATCAAACAGTTTCTGGTTCGGATACGGGTTTGGTTTGTCGGCTGTTTCACCAGCACGGGTGTCGGGTTCATAACAATCCAATTCTGTCAGTGATTTTTTTAACCATTCTACATCACGTGTATCAACATTTCTGTCCGGGGCAACCGTGCCATGCAGCTTTGATTTGTGTTGTTCTGCGTTTTCAACATCTTCCCAATCTAATGAACACCTGCAATTTGGATGGAATGGTGGCTCAGAGACAACAACACCGTCAACAATCAACGCAACGCATTCACCGCATTTACCACCACAATCAATTGTTGCATAGGTATGGACCGGTTCGACCTCAGAATCTTCTTCGTCTATATCTTTGGTTGGCGGTTCTGTATAAATATTCAGAACCAATTCGCCATTTTCATCCCAATATGCGCCATTCCAAATATCGCTCATAACAACTCCTTTTGATTAAATAAAAAAACACCCGCGGTTGCGGGCAATAAAAAAAGACGACCAAATGTCGTCCAAGATACACGAATATTATACCATAAAATACGAATTTTTTCAACAAAAAACACCGCGTTGGGGTGCTTTTTTATAATGGGGCCCCGAATTTGACACAGTTCTACCCGAAGATGTACAACAAGTGCTTGATTTAGGCCCATTGTTGAATGAAATATTAGCGGAAATAAAAAATAGTGGTCTGGTTATTCCCAATGCCTGATGCCGAACTTGTCTACCCGTATTTTTCGGCCTAGTGAAGATATGACGAATATATTGCCGTCTTTGTGGTACGCAGCTTTGGCGTTTTGGAATTTGAGCTTGTTGCCTTTATTCTTTTTTACCACAACACAATCATCTTCCCAGCGATAGTGTATGTCACTTTTTACAGCCATGATTTACCCCTTGGTTTCTATGCAATCAATAGAACTTGCAAGGGGAATGATATGGCCTTTGCTGGAATTTATTCTATATTCTGGCTGTTTCTACCGCGTTCTTTAGCAGATTAATGTCAGAATTATAGTAACGCTGCGTTGTTTGGATGTTTCTGTGGTTCACTAACTGCTTGACCAAGAAAGGATTTACGCCGTTATTTATCATTTTTGTAATAAACATATGCCGGCCAAGATGTGATGCACCATGAATTCCAAATTTTTTATAAATATTACTAAATATTCTGCAGATAGACACACGATTAAATGGTTTATTCATCTTTTGGGATGTAAACAGATATGTCTCGCCATCTAATTTATCGCCATATTTAGCAGTCAAGTATTTGTGATATACTTTCAATTCTTTCTGGAATTGTTCATTTACATAATATTGAGCAGAGAATTTACCCTTATTCTTGTCACAGCTCAAATCAATAACGTCTTTTACAGAACCGTCGCTGTTGAATACGTCCTTGACCTGCAAACATCTAAAGTTTATGCACCGTAATCCATTTAACGAGCAGAAGAACATCATACGTATCATTTCACTATGATTAATACCCTTGATGTACGATAAGATGTCTTTTAGTTTTGCATCTTTTACAAATTCTTTATTTACCATTTTTAGTCCTTAGCATAAGGTTACTATTTATTTATAATCACAGTATAGTGTAACATTTTATTGCTGTCAAGAAATTAACGCGGTTTGCCACTCTTAGTTTTCTGGGGCTTTCCGCGTTAATGTTACAAAATGTACCTTTTGTAGCATTAATAAAAATACACTTATTCGGTGGAAAAAGTGTGTTTGCATAAAAAATGTCCGTCACATGGACGGGTAGAGGTAAAAAGATACTCGTTATTGTTGTCCTATTCGTTTGATATCTTCTAACAATTCCATGATATCCGTATATGGGAATTGGTTCGGGTCATTGTTTGCTGTTGCCATCCAAGTCAATGCAAGTTTTTTTGCTTTCTGATAGCGTTCTTCTGTCATGGATTTTATGTCAAACAGTGGGGCGCCCCTGTCATGGTCATATCTTGGCATAATTGCTTTTAGTTTTTGCTGACAACTACGAGCTGTGTCCGGAAATGCTTTGTCCACAAAATGTGCCAGAGCCCACAATTCAATACACGGATTCGAAATATAGAGCCGTATTTTCTGATGTGGTTTTCTGCATTTTTTGTTATAAGCATTTGTTTTAGCAATAGCTTGTGTAAGAAAAGAATCTGACAACTTATCTTTATCCGCAACAATACAGAGGATGCGATTGGCGTATCTATCGTCTAATTGAGTTTTTGAGTACTCTATAGCGGCATCTATCAATCTTTCTAATGATTGACCACGGACCAAACAGTTTACTTTTACTTTGTTTTTGGCGTGCTGTTCAGCAAACTTTTCTAAGTAGTCCGGCTCTGTCTTTTTGCCTTCCGAAAACAAATCAATAAACAAAAGAAAAGGACTAGCTACCATTTCCATACCCCCAACGAAGGAATTGCGCCATATCTGCCTTGTAAATAGTCTTTTAAAACTTTCTTGTCAAAACGAGGGGCAAATTGTTGTAGCGAATACAATTTAGACCTGCCGTCTGTAGTCTTTTCAGCAAACCAAATTTGGTCTACACGCCACAATTCTTGTGTTAGCAAGTTGATATTATGTAGCGTGGTTATTATTTGTGATTGCTGTTCTGAATCCATGCAGTTTTGCAACAGGTAACGAACCATAACTGGATGCAAAGATGAATCAAGCTCATCAATTAGCACAATAGCATCAGTTGTTTTTAGTAGATAAAAAGCTAAAGATAACTCGATTATCTTTTTTGTTCCATCTGATTCCCAATCTATTTCAAATCGCTCATTGTTGTGATAGGTATATAGCTTTTTTCCAGTATAGCGGTTGTTTTCTAGATGGTCTAGGATAAAGAAATCGTAGCCTTTTCTAATAAACAGGTGTTCCGGAACAGAATCCCTAAAACGAACAGAAGCATTTACAAGCAGCTCATTCAGTTTTGCTCCCTCTATCGGTTCCCATTCAATTTGTGTTATGCTTGGGTCGATTTCTTCCAATAATTCTTGCAGATAGTTTTTGAAGTCTTCTTTTTGTTCCATATAGACATAAAAAGCACCACCCACAGCAGAATCTAAACGAACACAAAAGACTTGTTTTAACCACTTGAAAATATCTTGGAATATTTCTTGATGTTTCAAATTAGGCTCTTGTAAAACATTGTCTGCACGTAACTTGCTAAGAAATAAATCTGACTTCGTAAATTTTCTATTCAGGTAATAATCCGTGTTTGACAAGATGCCATAATCGGATAACCTATCTAAGTCTGTTGCCGTGCGCTTAAATACTGTTTTTTTATCGCAATACAATTCTTCTTTTTCAACAGAAGCAAAATTACACTCCATAACATATTTGTAAATATGTTTATTTTGCTTGAATGTTAATTCAAATTTAGAGACTTTGTCATCGTTTGGAATAAAACTATAATGTGTTTTATAAATGCGAGAAACGTTACCTTCTTCAATGGCATCAACAACAAACTGTATCGAACGAATAAGATTTGTCTTACCGGAGTTGTTTGCACCATAAATACAAGCACCCTTAAGCAAACCGTTTTTTACTAATTCTTTGTGTTTTGTGGATTTGCTGGTTTTTTCCATAGTAAAATCAACACGTTCCTTGAACGATAAAAAGTTTTCAACAGAGAAGCTTACTAGCATTTTAAATCCTCTTGTGTTTATTATGTTAACGCTGAACAGGGAGCTGTCAAGCGTTTTTTTTACAAAATTTAGTGTTTTTTGATGTTTTTTTTACAAAAACACCATCTGTTTCTGTGATTTTTTCTCGAATTCACCTGTTTTTAATCTTGACTAAGAGGCGTTGTTTTTGTATTATTCTGTTGTCTTGAAACCGGCGTTTTGGGACAACAAAAAAACCTGATGCGGCAACATCAGGGTATAAAAGAAGCAAGTTACACTTGCCACATAGTTCTCGACTACGTGTGGTATTATATCACAACTCCCCTGGGGTTGGCAAGTTGTAATTTTATATTAACAACAAAACTTCCAATATGGGGAATAGATATGACAGACGAAAAATACAATACTATCAAGAAAGCAATCGAAAACAAACAGCAGGTTTTTGGTGTGTATAACGGGCGTTACAGGGCTTTATGTCCACATGTGCTAGGTTTTACAAACGGAAAAGCCCAAGCGTTGTTTTATCAGTTTGCAGGCGAGAGTAACTCTAAGCCAATTGAGGCGGGCTCACCAAGAAACTGGCGATGCATGGAATTAGATTTGTTGGAAATAGCTGAAGTCAAAGATGGCGATTGGTACACTGCAAACAATCATATGTTTCCGCAGCATTGTGTGCAAAATGTAGAAGCGCAAGTAGATTTCTAAAATACCTCCCGTCAGTGTTGGCGGGATTTTTTATTATATTTTTTTTGATATTCCTTTATTTTGTCCGGAAGAAAATAAAACTTATTGCCACCCCATACGTTGAACAAATCTGGTAACGGTCGATATTCTTACGTCCATTATTTTTGCAATTCTGTATTTACTTACCCCCATATCCAACAATCGTTTTATCTGTTTTGTGTTTTTGGAAAGCTTTAGTTTCTTTGACTGTGCAGAAAAGGGTCGCCCCAGACGTTTGCCGGATGCACGGATACTATCCAGTGATGCTTTGGTTCGTTGTGATATTAAATTTCTTTCAATTTCAGCAGATAACCCAAAAGCAAAGGCCATAACTTTGGATTGTATATCGTTTCCCAGACGGTAGTTTTCTTTTAATGTCCACACCTGACAGTTTTTATTCAGGCAGTTTTCCAAAATCCTCATAACCTCAAGCAAAGAACGACCAAGCCTTGATATTTCACAAGCGATGATAATGTCGTTTGGTTCCAAAGATTCTAGTAATTGTCCCAACAATCGTTTTTGCAATGGTTTGCGTGACGATACGGTTTCTTCCACCCATTTATCAATATGCATATTATTCTGTAGTGAAAATTGTGTTATTTCATGCCTTTGATGTTCACAAGTCTGCTTATTTGAAGACACGCGAATATAGCCAATTACCGCCATTTTTCTAATCCTTTGTTATAATTTTTTAGTCTTTTTTTATAGAAGAGTTGTTTTTGAAAAAATTGGCCCAAGCATACACAGAATATAACGCAGAACATATCTTGCCGTTTTTAGCGGATGATTTTGGGTACTCATCGTTTTGGGTTGCTGCACCAGACCTAACCAAAGAAAAATACACCGATTATATTGTTGGAAAATTGGCAACCATGAAAAAGCTAAATACCATCAACAAGTTTTTTATGATGTATGAGCAAGGAACAGGAAAACCGTTTTTATTAATTGGTTCTAAAACGCCACAGGGAGATTTTGGTTGCTTTGATGTAACTGCGGATGCTGACGGAAAAATAGCAAAGCTAGCGATTATGCCGTCTTCGTTTTATCATTTGGGCTATAAAAACAAAGAAAATTTTGATAAGTTTATTGCTTCTTTGTAAATAATCAACTTAGACATAAATTTGAAAACCGTCATCATTGCTTATTGCTTTGGTGACGTTTTTTAACCGTTGAATTGTTATTTGGTGTATAAATTTGAATCCTGCTTTGGCTTCAATGCTACCTGCTTGTACTTCTTCGGGTAGTTGACATAGGATGAAACTTCTTGTGCCACCATCTAGCTTGTTTTGAACTATTACAGCCTCGGCCGTAGTTGCAGAACCGGCAAAAGCATCAAGAACAACCACATTCTTCTTTCCAATCCATTTTAGTAAATCTCGGATAAGCTTGACTGGTTTCTTGCCGGCACTAAAAGGCACGCCACCTTCCTTCTGTATACGACTTTTTTCTGAGTAATATCCCTTCCAGATGTCGCCACGAATTACAGAATTGGCCAGTATACCATTATCGTCTGTCTGCAACTTATTATAAAAGGGCTTTAAATGATACACAGTGCCGTCTTGCGTTTTCTCTAATAATTTGCCGTCATATTCAAAAACAACGCCTACAGGGGCATTAAAATCGCTTTTAACTGGGTTTTGATATGGTTTGGTTCTTTTGTACAAGTTTTTTGACAGAGTTTGGTACATATAGTTTTCAAAATCAGTGTCGTAATCCATAAGTTTAGCGATGTTCTCGTTTTTGATGGCTAGTTTGTGTGATTTGAACCGCTGGACTATATCAGGCTGCTGTTTTAGGAAGTCAATCAATGGTGTTTTATTCAATTTTTCATCCAAGACAATATTAAAACCAGATGTAAACTTGTCGTCAGCCGGGTCGTATAATCTTTGCAAATAGTTGACTTGTGACTTATCCTTGGCATAAACGAGCAAATACCCCTTTGTGCTAGGTAGCTTATATTGTGTATAACCAGAAACAGGGCCTGCTGGGATTGCCATTTCTATGACAATGTTATTTACTATGTTTTCTCTACCGAAGACCTCGTCCATAAGCAACTTTACATAGGCGACTTCGTGTTCGCTGACTGATAGTGCTAATAAGCCGGTGGATGACAGTAGTTTTTGTACCAATTTCAAGCGTGGCAGCAGCATGCATAGCAAATCGCAAGTGCCATCAAAACTATCACTGTATGCCTGTTTAAGTCGAGTGCTAGGCATATTATACGGTATGTCAAAATACGCCAAATCGACTGTTTCTTGGTATTTGGACATCATGGCCTTCATGCCGTCTAGATTGTCACCAATGTATAATCTGTTGCTTGAATTTCTGTTTGCCAGCTTTTCGTTGTGATATTTATATGGTTTAAATCGTTTGGTACTGGGTGTGTCTGATAGTTTGTCTGCAAAATCTCGACCGTTAAATTGCAGGAACAGACCATTTTTGTTCTGGGTGCGTGTAGTATTGTTTTCGAAATCTGACAAAGAACCGACCAGTGCATCGTATTTGTACCATTGACCCCACTTTTTATCATGGTTCATAGCGGATATTATGCCGATTTCTTGTAGTTTCTTTATAGTATTTGTGACTGTTGGGCGTGTTAAACCGGTCTTTTGTACCAAGGTTGTAATATCTATCTTAGGCGTTTTGCAAAATTCATCCAAGATACGCATGGCAGACTTTTTGCATTTGCCTATATTTTCTACTTTTTTGCGGTCGGCTGCAATTTGCTCTTGGTTGAAATTATCCAAGGTTTGACGAAGATGTTTTTTATTGTTTTTCATGGCGTAAAGTTTTTCATTTTTCCTTTATTTTTTCAACCAATAAATAAATGAAAATTCTTTTATATGCTATTACGTGTTCTTTTGGGTCCAGATACAAAAATCCAGAGTGGTGCAACATAACCATCTTACTTAATCTGACTTTGGTGCACCGATAAGTTCTTCGTATGCAGTTGCTACGCTCCACTCTTTTTGGGAACGTTCCCGCTTGCAACTGACTACGAACTTATCTGGGTGCTTTTGTTATCACTAAGCAATGCAAGTAAATTTATGGAAGTTTTTGAGGTTCTATATACCATAGGAGAACACAAAAATGACATACACACAACCACTTACACACGAAACTCTACTGACTGTTCATGAATTAGCCACATTACTGAAAATCAAACCAGACACTATTTATCACTGGAATCTTCGCAAAGCTTATCCCGAAATCAAAAGAGTAAAGATAGCAGGCAAGGTATATTTCAAACTATCTTCGTTGCAACCATTTTTGAATATAGATACGCCTTAATTTATTTATCGGATTGGGTATATTCAGACAGTTATTTCTTTTTAATATCACACCAAACCCCACCCATAACTTCAACGTTGATAGTGACGAAGGAGTGTATGGGTATATTTTTTCTTGTACCTTATTACCGAACCATGTTTTCAAGTAGAATAGATAAGCACCTTCATCTTGGATATATCTTGCATTTGGACTGTTAGTATATTTGTTTAATTCCTTGAGCATATACGCACAAACACCTTCCTTGTCATATATGTATCTTAGGTTTATCACTGTACTAAAAAATCCAAAATACTCCCTAACTTCATCAATAGCTGTTACCAATCGTCTTAGTACGTCCATAGGTTCACCACAGTGTTTGATAAGTAAGTGTACATGCCAGAAACCACTTTTACCACGTTCAAACACACCGACAAAAGGCAATGGATTACGTTTCCAGTTATGTTCGCTGGATGTAAATTTCCTTTCTATTGTGCGGATAATATTACGGTACATTTCTTTGGCAGCCTGTTGATTTTTTGTCCTTTTATATCCTGATTGGTTTACATGGGGCAATTTGATGGTTAGTAACGCCAAATATTCCGATTTCATAAGGTCCAGAAACCATGCTTGTTGTTCTGGGGTCATGCTGTGTTTATGGTTTCTGTATATTCCTTGGTCTTCTGCATAACATTCATTGTTGAACATATCCAATATATCTGTGACTGTTCTGCGGGATATTTTGTCTTGGGTTGCATCTTTGTACCACGTTCTTCGTTTTATCGTATTTGCATACCTAGTTAATGTTTCTGTATTTTTGAAAAAGTTAGTTGTTGGTTCTGTGTTGCTCATAGTTGAATACCTTTATGGTGTAGTGATAGACCCCGTCTGGAAAGCCCTTGGACGGCAAGATTGTAAAAAGACCCACGTGGCATAAGTGTGAACCGATAAGCAATCCCATTCACCCCACGCAGTCAATTGAATAGAACTGTTGATTTGGATAAAAATGGAAATGTTTGATTATTTATGATGATTCAGCACTGCAAATGCATGCGTGCACCTAATAAAAAAGCCCTTAAAGGGCCCATCAAAGAAAAATTGCTTAAGAAATTATTGCAATGAGATTTCTGCTTTGAAACGCAGCATGACATTTGCCTGTTTGCACGTAATTAGATAGCCACAACACATCTGTTCTGTAATATTAACTACCGCAGGGTGCACATACATACCTGCAACCTTGGCCATCAGCACCAGATTTTCCCAATATTCTGTACCCAATCCCATAACTTCGTGGACTTCTTCTGTTTCACTGCACCTTCTGCACATAATTAAACCCCTTGGTTACATATAAATAGAACTGTTGGTACGGCCCAAATACACAAAAAAATCCAAAAATAAAAAATTTTTTTCAATTTTTTCCAAAACCACCTTCTCGCATGAGTTCTACAAATCAAGAAGCAAGACGGTCGAGCTTCTATCACTAGTAGAAAAAGACGTAAAATCATGCTAATTGATAAGAAAATAAAAGCGATTGCGATAACACGAGTATCAACAAAAAGTCAATGCGATTCACTGGAAGTTCAGATGCAGGCAATCAACGCATACTGTGAAAATCATCCGGAGTTAGAAATTGTTAATATTCATAAGTTGAAAGAGTCAGCATATTGCTTAAAGGCAGGCGATTTAGATGACATTATCGGGAAAACAAAAGATAATTTTGCAATCATTATATCCAAGATTGACCGTTTAACACGCAACATTAATGATTTTTATGTGTTTGCAAAAATGGTACGGGAACACAACATAACATTTCACATTATCCGAGAAGGTATTGTTTGGAACAAAGATTCTGGTCGAGATGTTGAAAACACTATTATGGTCCTGATAGCACATGCAGAACGTGAATCAATCCAAATCAGCGAGAGAACAATCGACTGTCTTAGAATATGCCGGGAAATGGGCAAAGCACCATATCGGGCCCCATTTGGATATATAAATTATACAGAAGGTTCGGAAACGGGAATCAAGTTACATGAAGCGAACTCAATAATATTAAAAGAATTATTCCAGTTGTATTCAAGCGGGAATTTCTCGTTAGAAATGTTGAGCAAACACGTGCAGCGTAAATACGGAATATATTTAAGCAAACAACGTATTGATTGCATATTACGCAACAGATTTTATATTGGCTATGCAATGTATGATGTCGTAGAATATAAGCATATATACAAAACAATTATTAACGAGGAGGTATTCTACAAATGTCTGGAAATTCTGAACGGAAAACGCACAGTCAGCAAGAAGCCAACAAAACAACTGGTGTCGCCATTGCGTGGTCTTGTTCGCGATAAAGAAACCAAAGCCCTGTTCACACCGTATGTTAGTCGCCATAAAACGGTCAATTATCTAAAAACCAAAGTAAGCGGAACAAGAAACCTAAAAGAAAGTGATATTATCAATGCTCTTTCAAAGGGCCTGAAACAATTAAATGACAGAACAGATATTGTATCGTTACTGGATGCACAGATTAATGCCGACAATATAACTGAACTGGCAAATATTTCAAAATGCATCGCCAACGAGAAAAAAGAAATAAAACGATTTGAAGAACGGATTCAAAATTTGTTGACCGGCAATGCCTATGGGGCCACCCCTGATATGATTGCCGCATCAATTGAAAAACTAAACAAACAGCTATCAACCCATCGTGGATTTTTACAACAATATCAAAGCAGAGAAAAAGAAATCAAGCAAGATACAGTTATAATAACGATGGACATATTACAAAGCTTCAACAATATGGGGATAGAAAGCAAGCGTAACATGTTGAAAATACTGTTTAAGAACATAATATATCATAACAATTCCATTACATGCTATTTTCAGGACGGTTTAGGCATAAAGCCAATCAAGTGCATCATGGAATAATTAAATTGATTTAATGTATTAAAGATTTCAAACTCCCCAAAAAGGGGTTTGAAATGCATGCAGTTTTATTAGCCAGAGTTAGCAGTAAAGAACAAGAGGACGGTCACAGCTTGGTAGCACAGCTGGACCGTCTTCATGCATATTGTTTACGCAAAAATCTGGATATTATTCAAGAATTTACACTGGTCGAAAGCTCAACGCGTGGAGAACGGCCCGAATTTCAAAAAATGATTGCGTACATCAAGAAACAATCCGGCAAGGTGGCACTGGTCTGTGATAAGGTAGACAGGTTGCAGCGTTCTTTTCGGGAAGTGCCGATTTTGGAACAACTGCGTAAATCAGATAAGTTAGCACTGCACTTTGTAAGCGAAAATCAGATATTGGATTCTGGTGCTAACAATTCACAGATAATGGCCTATCAGATTTTTGTTATGATGGCAGAAAATTACACAAACTGCATCAGTGATAATGTAAAAAGGTCTTTTGAAAAGAAAATACGAGAAGGCACGATATTGACCTGTGCCCCGATTGGATACTTGAATACAACAATTAATGGTGCACGTACAGCCATTATTGACCCAGAACGTGGGCACAAGGTTCGGATGTTATTTGAAAAATACGCCACAGGCAACATATCCATACGTCAACTGGCCGATTACGCAACAGAAATCGGGCTAAAAACCAGAAGAAATAAGCCAATCAGCCCCAGTCAAATGCATCTGATTTTATGTAATCCTTTCTATTATGGAGAAATGAAAATCAAAGGCAAACTGTACCCGCATTGCCACGACAGACTTATAACCAAAGAAATTTTTGACCTGTGTAATAAAATAAGGTCCGGCAAGTATAACAATGTATCACGCAAGAAGAAAAAGGACATGTTATTGTCGGGCTTTGTCCATTGTGTGCACTGTGGCAAATCATACAGTCCATATCTGGCCAAAGGGCGTTATGTGTTCCTGAAACCACCTAAAAGTGATACGTGCTGGCATTATCACGTGTCCGCTGCACCATTCATGAAGCAGATTAATGAAATACTGTCTGCATTGCACTTTGGACCATCACGTTCGGGGCAAATGATAAAAGGTCTACAAGAAAAACAGACCAAGGCGATATTGGAAAAAGACAGATATATTGCAACACAGAATGAAACCCTAAGTAAGTTGGCTATAAAGAAAAGCCGTTTAACGGAACTATATCTGGACCAAGGAATAAGTCGGGATGAATACGATACAATCATTAACGACATCAGCAAACAGCAACAAGAAATTCGTGACCAAATGGTTAGAACGGATGACCGGATTGGTACATTCTATGCTAACTTGATAAAATGTGTAAAAATTGCAGAAATCAGCCATTTTCTGTTCAAAAGTTCGAACTTTTGCCTAAAACGACTAATTTTGAAATTGATAAGTTCGAACCTTTTTCTGGACAATAAAAATGCAGTTATTTCAATAAGATACCCCTTCATAGACATGGTCCAGAAGGGGTGTCGTCAAATATGGGGCGGATAACCGGACTCGAACCGGCGACATTTGGTACCACAAACCAACGCTCTCACCAACTGAGCTATATCCGCCATACTGTG
>JAZTYU010000029.1:0-20491 GCA_045637165.1 Candidatus Enterousia sp.
ACGCAGAAGGTCGCGGGTTCGAGCCCCGTCAATCCCGCCAGGATTCACACCGTCCCAGACGGTGTTTTTTTTGTAAAAAAATGGGGCGAAGAACCCGCCGGGTTCGGAACGCCAGTTGGCAAGAACAAGTGCTAACGCCGTTCGAGCCTTACGTAGTGAAAGGGGCCCACCACCAATGTGGTGGGAATTTACAACCCCGTGGTCCCGCCAGGATTCACGCCGTCACCAGACGGTGTTTTTTCTTGTTTATTATTTGAAAAAATACTTTATAATCTGTTTATCGAATATAGAACAAAAAAGGAGAAAACATGAAATTCAAAGGTTTTGCAATTGGTGTATTGGCGTTGGCCTTGATGGGGTGCAATGACAATACACAAAATCCAGAAGTCTTAAAGGGCTTAAACTTTGTTTCTGCCCAGCCTGGTGCAGACATAACAATAACATTTGACCCAAATGAAATGCGTGTATATGGTGGTGTTGTAAATCGTTATAACGGTGGTTATACTGCTGATGGCGACAACATTAAATTCGACGGCTTTGCATCAACAATGATGATGGGTGCACCCGATGCAATGGAAACAGAGCAAGAATATTTTGAATTTATGCCAACTGTTGAACGCTATGAATATTCAGAAGGTAAATTGACATTGATTGCAACTGATGGCAAAGAAATAATCTTTACCCAGGTTGAAACATTACCTGGCGAAGTATCCGAAGAACAGCCCCAGGCACAATAAAAACTACTAAAACAAGACCCCATTTAAATGGCGTTTTGTTTTATAACTTCATTGACTATTGGTGCACAATATATATAAATTGTGCAACTTACCGCCACCAGCGTCAATATGGCACATACCTTCAAATATTTGTCCAAATGATTTGTCTTTTGTTTTACCCAGTTGATAATATCCTGAATCCAAACGCCAACTGCAACGCCGGCAAAGACATAAATCAATCCAGATAATTCGATATTGTTTGGGTAAAAATAATACCAGATATCATTTCTGAATGAGTGTGGACTAAAATTTATAAACCAGCCCATATATTTTTGTCCACATTCATATAAATATTTGATGAACAAGAATCCCATGAAATGATTTGCCATAATTGAATATGTGCTGTCTGCAATTTTCTTTATCGTTTTACTGTCGCCAATTGCTGGGGTTAATATTCGTGATAAACGCAACCAAAAGGCAATAGCTAAATTTCCGCCTGCAAATGCCATATATGAATATTTGCCCCACGATACAGTATATGTAAAAGTTCCGTCCATTATATATATCAGTGCGATTTGTAAAGCGATAATAATCGAAAAATATTTTAGGTTAGATAGGTTATCGTGCTTTTCCAAAACTTTTTTGTAATAAAATCCGGCACCAAAGAACGGAATAAAATACAACACACGCAACAATAATAACATTGATTGTTGATATTGATTTCCTGATAAATACGCCCCCACCATCCCCAGCATAATGCATATAATCAGATATATAAATTCACGCTTTATCAGCCACCGGCTTGAACGTCGGAACAGAACATAAAACGCCTGGGATAAAAACAAAGGCACAACGAACCACGTCGCCATATTATATACGAACTGATGTCCATTTGTTATCGGCATCAGAAAAAGGTCAGAAATATTAAATTGTGAATCCATCACAATGCCATATTTCGTCATTTTATTTACAAAAGCAGTAATAATGCCAAAGTCATTGACAGCCAACAGTTGTGCAACCAACCCATAAAGAAAATTAAACAGATACAATGGGACAATCAACCTCTTGAACTTATGCCAAATATATCTAAGTGGTTTGTTTTCATTTTGTTCAGTATAGAAATATCCTGAACAGAAAATGAACAATGCAATATTAAAAAGATACAGTGGAAATAATTCGTAAAACAAAGAAAAACCAGCCTCAGACGGTATGTGCGAAATTACTATCAGAACAATTCCGATTGCATATAATATTCTGAACTGTAAATTATCTTTGTTTGTATTTTTCATGTCTATGCTGTGATTATAGAGTTTATTATATTCGGATATCAATCCCAAAATGATGGGGCAGGGATAAAAAAGAATAAAATCGCAGATAATTACTTGACAATCGAATAAAAACTATGTATAATCTGGCGGCGTTCGATAAAGAACAAGGCAGTTTTGGCCCCATCGTCTAGAGGCCTAGGACACCGCCCTTTCAAGGCGAGAACACCGGTTCGAATCCGGTTGGGGCTGCCAAAATTACACCCGACCCTTGTGGTCGGTTTTAATTTTGCCAAAAGCACCCCAACCGGATACGCCAGAGTGCCGACATTGGTGCACCAGCACCATAAGAAAACACTGTTTTCGTGGGCAACGCCCACAGGCACGCATGGCGAATACGAGAATACACAATTAGAAAAATCTTAAAAATCGACTTGGGAGAATTTTTTGATTTTTATTATTGTGTATCGAGGGGCGATGTTGGCCCTGCCAAAATTACAACCGACCCTTGTGGTCGGTTTTAATTTTGCCAAAAATGCTTGACTGGGTAATAGGTATTTGTATAAAATAATTTCGACGGGCGAATGCTGCGTTAGGGCCTAAGAACCCTTAATTTATGAGGTCCGTGGGGACAATAAACATCTCCAACAACGGGTTGGAGGGCCGTGAGTGTATTGAATAAGCGCGCTTTTTATCATAAGTTAATAGTTCTTAGCCTCCAACCACTTGTCTGTCAGGTGTTTTTTTGCTGCTAGTGGGGGGCAGGTTGAAAAAGTTTTTAATTGTATCTTTGTCGTATTTTATATTTAGTATGCCCACCTGTGCAGATATCGCATCCACGCAATATGTGGATAATCTAAACAAAAGCAAGGTAGATTTATCCGCAAACCAGGAACAAATAATGGCAGGAGATTATACGATAACAGGTTCGATAAAAGTGCCGACACAGCCCCTGCCAACTGCACAATAGACAGTATGAAGAAAGTATTACTATTTTTAGTTTCTTGTTTATTTTCATTTTCGTGCTTGGCGGTTGAATATGCACCGATTGCCAATCTGGAATATGTGCACAGTGCAATTGCCAAGAATTACGATGTGTCTATTTCATATAATCCGGCGATTGCGGATATAACTGCGGCCGCAAATATGAAATATTTGTTAACGGCGATTGATGTAGCAAACCATATTCGGGGCAATGAAACGAACTATGGAACAGGTGAATTTGCGACTGAATATGCCGCAAACACAATCACAGTTGATACGGCGATTGCCACATTGATTAAGGGGGCAGTGGATAGTGATGAACCTGATTTCTCGGTGCCAGATCCGTCTGAGCCAGGTTATGAATTACTAGAGGCACCATACAAGTTTGCGTTAAAAACAAATGCGACAAATTCTTTTTCTTTTGATGTTGCGGCCACGGGTACGTTCATAGTTGACTGGGGTGATGGTACAGTGGACACGTATGATCAACCATCAACAAACAGCACAACGTATTCTCATACTTATGCAGAAAACAAAGCCCAAACAATACGAATTGGTGGTCAGGCGACTGGTTATAATTCAGCTACAGATATTGCATCGATCAGTTTTGCTTCTCGTTCAGTAATATCTGAAATATTCGGCAGTTTGGGTTTGGTTTTTCCAACGCTTGCTGATGGTGCTCAGCCTCGATTTTATCGAACTTTTTATTATAACTTTAATCTGGGTGGGATAATCCCCAGACGTTTGTTTTATGGTGTAAAGGGTGCGCCCGTCAGCTATATGTTTTATCAGACATTTTATAATTGTGATGGCTTAACCAGTGTTCCCGAAGGGTTGTTTGGTTGGCTGGATGGTGCACCAGCCAGCAGTATGTTCTATCAAACATTTTATAATTGTAGCAGTCTAACCAAAATACCAGATAAGCTGTTTGGTAATATTTATGGTCAGCCTGCAATGTATATGTTTTATGGAACGTTTTATAATTGTACCGGGTTAACAGGCGAAATTCCATTGGGGTTATTTGGTGATTTGGACAATTATTATCGCACTTCTATGTTTGGTTATACTTTTTATAATTGTTCTGGTCTTACGGGGCCATCTGCCCGAATGCCGGATGGTACGTATTTATATAATTATTTTACCAAGGGTTCTGGGTATTACCAGATGTCCAAAACTTATTCTGGCTGTACGCAGTTGTCTGATTATGCAAATATTCCATCTGGCTCGAAATAGACGTGTATTACAGATATTATATATCCTTGATTTTGGCAATGTGAATCGGGAATCGTTACAAGTAAACATTTGTTTTGTTGACAAAATGTATTTGTGTATTACAATAAAATGTGTAAATAAAAAAAGCAAATTATAATGAAATACCAAGACCAAGAAAAATCAAAAATACAAAAACGCATCGAAGGCGTATTGCCCGGTGCAGTGCTGACGGGTGGTGTGGCAATGTCAACATTGGCGTTGTTAACAGACAAGCCAAATTCAGATACTGTATTTTGGGTTGGTGTATGGTTGGCCATTTTTGGGGCAGGCAGCATTATATCTGACTATATCTCAAAACAGAAAAATCAAAAGCAGCGTTAATTATGTCGCAAGTTATAGGTGCCAGCTTAAAACGGGGGACGGATATTGAAAAATATGCAAGTTATCAGCATTGCAAGTGTAATCTTCAACTTGAAAACGTTTATGCAACTGTTGATGATTTGAAATCGATAGTCTATAAATTGCAGGGGTATCTGAATTTTGTTCAGAGGCAGCTTAAAATTCCGGAACCCAGGAAAGAATTCTTGTATCTTATGGCTGTAAATGAATTGCCCCCGATAATCCAATTTGTTATCGAACTGTATGGTCCTGAATTATTTATTCGGCGGTGTAATCGTGCAATTGAATTAAACAAATTTAGACCAAAAGACCTGTCTTTGTTGGATATGGTTGTTTATCCTGATTTGTTTCATATTCATGGGGCGTTTTCAACATTTGTTCCTGAATTGACAGAAAAAAGAATCCAGGACAAGACCCCAGATGAAATTCGTAATTTGATAGTCTCGAAGATATCCAATATGACCGAGGTTTCAGAAATTTTAACCAAAGAATTTTTAAAGGCACTAGATTCTCGAACAGAATTTCGAAAACGCTTGATTGGCAGTCATCAACCAGAGCTTTTTCAGTGGGGGCAATTTCTGCAAGGAATCGCAGACGACATATCAAAACGTCTTGGTATTAAACATGAAGTATTGGTTGGCTGCGTTAATGATTGGGGGCCGTCGTCTGGTCGGTCGCATGATTGTTTGGGGAATTATTTGTGTGCAAAAAAATGCACGAGTCAGGAACTTTCAATGATAATATTAAACATTGCTAATCTGTCCAGGGTGGCGGCTCGTTACGGTTATGATGACTTTTTTACACGCTTTCAATTGTTTGTCGAAG
The DNA here is from genome assembly GCA_045637165.1 of Candidatus Enterousia sp. Lineage (GTDB taxonomy): Bacteria > Pseudomonadota > Alphaproteobacteria > Rs-D84 > Rs-D84 > Enterousia. Next base: position 5,402 of record JAZTYU010000029.1, read on the forward strand.
TGTGTTCTGCATTTTTGCATGAATTTTCACATTACCTGGACGATAAAATTCCAAATCTGGGTGCACTTGGTGCCCAGAAAAGTTCTGTTGCCAAACGTTATTATGATTTCAGTGAAGGCGTTTATTATGATAACCCGACCGAGGTTTGTGCCCATCAAATCGGTAATTTACTGCGTAGAAAAATGTTAGAACGTTGTTTTGGTTCGTAAAAAAAACGCCAGTTCGGCGTTTTTTTTATCGACAATGAATATGCTTGCTAAGTTTGCCAGCCATTGCCCCAACGCCCAGCACAGAAAGTGTAATCAAGACCAAATACCAACGCAAGGTTTCAAATCCACCAAAAACACCGATATACATCAGGCCTGTAAAACCAATCCAGCGACCAATAAACAATGCAAAATCACGAAAAACAAAGTATTCAATTTTATGGTTTTTAGTCACGCACTTGGTATTTGATAAACTGTAAATGCAAACTCCATTTATCAAATCAATCAGTATGATTGCGGTTGAATAAATGAAATTATACACCAAGAATGTCGCAGGAATTGTTTTGAACAAGAATATCGTCATTGCTATAATTGTTGCCAGCATTGCCAGGCTAAGCACATATGGATACGATTTTTTGCGTCCCCAGCGTCCAAACGCCCAGGATGTAGCGATTGAAAATATTGCAAACAGTGTTGTAAAAATCCCCAGATTCAAATCGGTCTTGAACATATATACTGTCCACATTGTTATGACTGTCCCCAACAGACCCAGGCCGAAACCACGCATAATTTCCATTGTGAACATTTTACGAATAACTGGAAAACGCATCATGCACCGAAAGAACCCGGTGAAATCTACTGGGATTCGACTTCGGTGGTGCGACGGCGACAAGAATAAACTAAGGATAAATTCAATCACCGCTAGGACCAAAATTGCATACGCCATTTCTGTGTATGAACCAGTATCGATAAAAAATCCCAACACAACCGGTGCCAAGATTTTTACGATATATACAACTGTATTTTTTACACCAATAAATTGATTCATAATATTTGGCGTGGCTTTTTCGCCAATCATTGCATTCATTGGCAAATGATACATCGCAGCCCCAATCCCGAACAACAGCCCCAGTGGAATTACATATTCTGCAACATTGTCGCCCAGCCCAATAATCAGAAATAATAATACGGCCTTTGGGATAAGATTTAGCCTAAAAACAGTTGTTTTATCATATCGCTTGCACCAGTGGGCAAAGACAAAGAAACCGGCACATGTTGCGGCATATTCGAACAATTTATACATAGATACAGAAACGATTTCATTTGCAGACAATTGCATAATAAAAGAAACCAAGAATGTTCCGAAAAACAAATCTGAAATATTTCGCAATCCCGCAAATGCCGCCAATAACCGTAAATCTGCTGATAATTTTTGCCGTGCCATTTATATACAATCTCTCTCTTGGTGTGAATTTTATCATAAAAAATCATGGAAATAAATCACAATACGAAAAAATTGACTTTTGCTGCTTTTTTCAGATATAATACCCAGCATGAGAAAGATATTCACTGGATTTTTAGTTATTGCGGTTTTGTTGATGTCTGTATTGGTTGTATCTGGGTGCGGTGTAAAATCCGACTTGGTTCGCCCTGATGCATCATTTCCACGTGATTACCCAGTTTATTAAAAAAATCCCAAAAAATGGGATTTTTTTTATTGTGCAATTTTGTTTTTGATTTCACGAATCCGTGCCAAGATTTCTTTCAAGTCTGCCTCGGTCGCTACTGGGGTGGGGCGATTATGAATCTCATCGGCCAGAACGATACATAATGTCGCCAACAAAGAATTTTCAGGTAACGGTCCAATTTTATCCAAAATATCCCGTGCCCGTGCATCGACCAGTCGTCCCAGTTCAATCAATCGAGCCTCTTGGCCGTCTTCGCAACCCATTGGATAATTTTTGTTGACAATTGGAATTGAAACTACACTCATTTTTTCAACTTCTTTAATATTGACAGTGATTGGTCTATCATTTCGTTGGCCCGTGCGTTTTTTTCACGCAAACCACGCACTTGTTCGGTAAGAATCGCCACTTCCAGGTCGGTTTGCTTGCCAGCATGAATTGCAGTGCCACGTAAACGTGCGGCTGCATCTTCTAATTTGGTTAGTTCTTGAAAAATTTGCTGTTTTAAATCTGCCATACTTGCAGTTTAAGATATTTTTTATATGCGTTCAACCCTAAAATGTGATATAATATCACCGTCTATCGTGGGGGAAGTTTTATATGAAGACCAAAATTATCTATATTTCTGGAAGTGAAGTGTTTGAAATGTCTGAAATCCGTGCTGCCTTTGACCAGGTGCGTGCCGCCTTGGGGCTGGATTCAGAAACGGTTTTGTTTGGTGTGCCAGTTGATGCAGAAAATGCATTGCCTGCTGTCGAATCAGACAACGCTATCGAAACAGTGCAGAATACAAATTTGGATGCAGTTGAATCAGAACCTGTTGTCGTCGGTGCCAGTGTTTGTGATGCCTTGGTTGATAATGTCCCAGAAATTGTGGATGAAATAACCCCAGAAGAAACTGTTTTAGAACTCATTTCTGACACAGTCGAACCAGAATCTGAAATTCTAACAGCTGAAACCACCCAAGAAGTCGTTGAAACGGTTGAAAACATCGAACCTGTTGTCGCAGAACCAGTCGCTGAACCCAACGTCGCAGAAGAATCAGACACAGTGATTCCAATCTTGTCTGTCTTGTCTGTCAAGGATTCTGCCAGCCCAGCAGCAATGGCCCAACTGGAAACCACCGTTGAACCAATCCCAGACAACGAACCTGTATCGGATGACGCACCTGTGGTTGAACCAGAACCGGTTGTTGAAGCATTGGTTGATAGTGTTTTGGAATCAGATATTGAACCAGATATTGCACCTGAAACTATTGCGGTTGTAGAAGCAGTTAGTGTTGCGTCGGGCGAAGATGTTGTGGCTAAAAACGCCGATTTAGACGAAACAGAAGATATCGAAAATTTTGCAATTGACGATATGATTGACGAAGAAATGCCTGTCGTTCCTGTTGAAAAAACACTGGAACAGTTGTTGGAAAGCATGACCCCGCTGCGTGAAGATGTCGAAGCACACCTGGACAGCAATGTTGCCGAACAGATGGCAGAAATGTCAACATTTGACGAAGATGATAATGATACAGACGCAACCCTGGCGAAATTAGCATCTGAATTTGCAGAAAAACAAGACACAATTACCCCATCGCCCAAGGGGACAAACCACGGAAAAATCAGCAAATTAAAAAGTATGATTCCGTTCAAAAAACAACATCGTGAAGATAGCAGTTTAATGGGGGATTTGTTTAATTGGGCTGGAATGGCGGCCAATGATGATGAATATTCATTTTCTGGATTCTTTTCGCCATTATCCAAGAAAACAGGTGCATAACACATAAAAATGAACACAGACACAATTGCACGTTTGCTAAAAAATTCTGGGTTTTACGGTGTTTCCGTGGACCCTGATTTTATTTACGTCGAAGACCCGTCGTGCATTTTACGCAGTTTTGAAACATTTATTGATTATGTCTGGGTTGCGATTGTGGCAATAACAGGAATGATGTTGTTTGGCTGGGCAATTTCAATGATACGTGGTGCCAAGAATGATTTTTTTATGAATCTGCGAAATTTAATTTTGATTTTTGGTATTTTATCAATTGCCCATCCAATTATAAACTTTATTTATGGTGATGATTTATTTGCACGTGGTTGCAAGACTTTTTCAATTCCTATGTCCCAGGTTGCTGATGTCCTGGAATCACGCAATTCTAAGATTTCAGGGGCAGATGATAACTTGACTGAAAAAATTGATATTTATGATTCCGGTGCCATGTATTAAACATTTGTCTGGAAGTTTCCCTTGCTCAACCAAGGTGAAGCACGATATGAAAACACTGTCCCATACGCAGTAATCAACAGGTGGTCAATCAACGAAACGTCCAGTGGTTTCAAAACTTGTTCTATTGCGACAGTAATTTCTATATCTGCACTTGAAAAATTGTTATTCGACACGGGGTGATTATGAACTAAAATAATCCCTGCTGCATTCAGTCTGATTGCATTTCTGGTAATTTCACGAATATAGACAGCTGTCTCATTTATTGTTCCACGTGTATGTGTTTCTTCAAATAATAACTTGCAATCGCCGTCCAGATACAAGATATGAAATTCTTCAACTTTTGAGCCTGCGACAATGGTTCTGCAATAATCATGTCTGAATTTTTCATCTGCCAGAAATTTCCCACTCATTGCCCGTTCTGTATGTGATACTAAATTTAATTCTGCAAATAATTTAATTAAAATCGCAGTATTGCGACCAACACCAGGCACGGCCATTAAATCATCAATTGGGGCGTGCAGAACAAAATACACGCCACCAAAGACCTCTAATAATTTACGTGCCAGTGGCCGAACATCACGCCTAGGAATTGCGTATGCCAACAGCAGTTCCAATTTTTCATACTTGGTCAGCTTTCCATCCAGTAATTTATCTTTCAGGCGTTCACGATGTCCGACATGAAATAATTCATCGGTCTTTGGCATAATTTTATATCATTTTTTCTGTGAATATAATTGCACCATCTTCTGTGATGCCGATTGTGTGTTCCCATTGTGCAGACAATCCACCATCAACCGTGCGTGCCGTCCATCCATCATCATCAATTTTGCATTCTGGGCGACCAGTGTTTATCATCGGCTCGATTGTAAAGACCAATCCTGGAACCATCTTTACCTTGTCCCAGCGTTTATCATAGAAATGATATATCTGTGGTTCGTCGTGCATTACCTTGCCGATACCATGTCCGACAAAATCCCGTGAAATTGAAAATCCATGTGGTTCGACAACCGCCTCGATTGTTTTGCCAATCTCAGACAGTGGCACACCAGGTGCACAAATTGAAATAGCGGCATTTAATGCATCCTGGCACACCTGCACCAGTTTACGTGCCTGTGGCTTTACATTACCAATCATAAACATACGTGATGCATCGCCGTGAAATCCTTTGTATTCTGCGGTCAAATCAACATTAACGATATCGCCATCTTTCAAGATAACTTCATCGCTGGGGATTCCGTGAACAATAACATCGTTGACAGATGTGCAAATATGCTTTGGATATCCGTGGTATCCTAAATCTGACGAGCGTGCCCCATTTTCTTTCAAGAACTGTGCAACCATGCGGTCGATTTCACCGGTTGAAATACCTGCCTTGATGTATGGTGAAATGAAATCAAAACAACGTGCAACAACATCGCCTGCGGCACGCAGTCTTTTAAAATCTTTTGGTGCATAAACAGATGCCAGCATAATTTATCCTTAGTTTCTTCGTTTAATCGCCATTTTTGCCGCCCGCATAGACAGTTTCAATGCAAAATCTCGCAACAGTATTTCGTCGGGCATACCCTTGGTTCGTAATTGTCGTTCCAATTCGTTCAGTCGAATCAATACAGCCGATATTTCACTTTCTGGCCAAATTCTGATTGCTTGTTTGAATTTTTCTTCGACCTTCCAAAACAGTCGTGGCAATTGTCCGTTGACAACTGCGTTTTGCAGTTTTTTGAAATGTGCCCCCAGCAGACGCACTAACATATTTGGGTCTTTGTTGTCGTATAACAGTCGGTCCAGTGCCGTCATTGTTTGTGGGATATGACCTGCGGATAAAGAATACAAGAAATCATCCATATCTGCCGCCCCTGTATCTGGCAGACACTTTTCAACATCGTCCAATTCGACAATTTTTTTATCGTTCACATACAACGCAATTTTTGCCAAGAAACCACGTGTAATTCCACGGTCGCCACCCAAATGTGTTGTCATATATGTCATTGCATCTGGGGTAATTTGTTGAATTCCTGCGGCAGCGGACAGTTCACTGCGTATAATGGTCGCCAATGTTTTTGCGTCATCTGTATAACAGGGCAGGGCGGCAATATCTGTTCCCCCTTCGAACAGGCTGCGTAAACCACCGCCTGAACGCAGGTCGCCGCCTGATACGATAACCGTTGCATATAATCCAGAATGATTAACTAATTCTGCAATTTGCTTTGCGTCGCTATCGCCTGCGTTTGAAATAATCACCATCTTGCGGCCACCAAACATAGACGGGCTGCATGCCTCGGCAAACAAGGCGTCTTGCTTTTCACGCAGTTCATCAGAATCCAGTGCGAACAAATTATCTTTTTCGATTCCCAGTTTTTTTATTGCTAAATCACAATATTCATCAACCTGGCCTGCATCAGGACCATATATCAACACGGCACGAATTTTATCAATACCACTCTTAAAATCAGCGTCTTTCCATTTCATTATTTTACAACAGTGCCTTCGGTATCAGACAAATACTTATAAGTTTCTGCGATTGTTCGTGTGCTAATTTTTTCAGCCAATACCCCAATCGTATTTTTTACAGCGTTATTATATGATGCATTCGAAGCCACCAGGTATCGCACAAAAGTATATGATTCTGCCGCCATTTCTGTTCCAGTTGCGATTTGTTTGTCGTCGCACGTCAGCGTGTATTTTGCGGTCAACGAAACTTCTTGCCAGGCCGCATCACCTGTTCGTTCGATTGCCTTGTATTGTGTATTTGGTGTGCTTAAATCCACGTTCAATGTGCATTTTGCACCTGGTTCACGTTGACCGCCAAATTTTGCCCACAAGGCATTACGTAATTCGATTCCGTCGATTCCGCTGATTGGTTCGACGTAAATATCAGTGTCTTGACCCGAAAACATAGGCTTGAATCCACAGCCAACCAATATCCAGGGGATAATAAAGAATAAAACTTTTTTCATACTCACGCCCGATTTCCTGTTGCAATTTATTTGTATATTACCTAGACTTTTTATAAATCGCAAGGGGGAATGATGAATATTTTTATTATGATTCTTATTTCTTTATTTATGGTCGGCTATTACCTGATGGACAGTCCCAGTCAACAGGTTGCCCAGCATGATACAGAAATTGCGATTACACGTTCTGATTTACGAACAGTGGCCCAGTGTGCCGCCGCCTTGCATAACGCCCAGATAAACGGCACAGAATTTGTTGATATTTGTGTTGAAAATAATGGCATTATCAGTGAATTTATCTGTCTGGACAAGAAATTAAAGAAGACAGGGTGCGAAATTGTCCGAAATAAGAAGCCTGCGTTCAGTTATATTATTACCGCAACTGCACCAATTGATTCAGATAAATACAACGATATGATGGAAATATTGGAACGGTATTATTCAGATGCTGGAACATTTGGGATATTTCAGGACAAATCCGTAATGTCTGGTGGCACATCTTCTAAACGTGTTATTCCTGGGGAAATAATATCACAAATGGAATTGACTGATGGGCAACTGGTGTATTTTACCCAGTATGAAATACCAGATTCGGGGGGGGTATCTGGTGGGGTTGGAACGGCTGATATTGCGTGTCCTGCTGGCACTGCCAAGACATATCGTTTTGGTCGCTGGCAATGTATTGGGTATAATACAAAAACTAATTGTGGCGGTGATATGATATGGGATTCCGATTTGTATGAATGTGTCCCCGATGAAACACGTCGTCCCTTGTGTGCCAGTTCACAAACCGCCGTTATAGTTGACAGTGTTTGGGAATGTATCGACCCGTTTCCTGAAAAAAACTGTCCTAAAAATATGATTGCCCGGTTAAATTATAATACACTGGAATGGGAATGTGTTGTTGACCCTGCGTCGAATACCACGGTAAAAAAGTGCAGTAATATTGTCAGTGGTGCGAATTATGGACTTATGGGAACAACCTTGCATGTTCCCCAGACTTCTTGCACAGATTGTGAACGTATGATAACAGACACCGACAGTTGCACCAGTTATTGTGTGCCTGACCCTGCACGTGTATCCGACCCACGTTGTTATGGTGGTGCTGTATCTGAATGCAGTGGTCCAAATCGTGCATTTTATTTTGGCTTTCCAAATCGTGCCTATGTTGAAAGTGTTGATGCTGTTTCTGGTATAACAGTTCCAATTGGACAAACGCACTCGCAAAATCGACGGTTTAATTGTCTGGATTGTGGAATGGGGACGATTGACACCGAACGTTCACTGCCGCCGTATGTTGCGATATGTAAATAGATTTTTATTGTCTGTCAAATACACAGAATAATTCCCAATGGCTACTGCCAGCAAATTGGTCAACAGGAATCAGGGTCTTGATTTCATAACCTGCATTTTTCAGGATTTCCGCATCCGTCCGAAAAGTAATTGGATTGCAAGAAACGTAAATAATTCGTTTTACGTCACTTTTTGCCAGTTCTTTGCATTGTTTTTCTGCACCAGCACGTGGTGGGTCCATCACAACGCAGTCGTATTTTTTTAGCATTCCAACCGTCAATGGATTTTTGAATAAATCACGCTTTGCACCTGTGCCAACAATGTCAAAACCATCTGCGTTTAATGCAAATGTAAAGTTCCCCAGGCCACAAAACAAATCAGCTACAGATTTTGAATCCTTGGCATATTCCGCCACCATATTTCGCAGTGCATTTGCCCCCTCGATACTGGGTTGCAAGAAAGCACCAACAGGGTATTCGACCTGTGCGTCATCAAAAGAAACTATGGGTTGTTGTTCTAATTTCAGGATTTTTTGATTCCAAGATACACGAATTGCTGGTAATTTTATTGCCGCATTGCGGAAATCTGCCGGCACGTATGGAATATTTGAACTTATTGCAACGTCAATTCCATTGTTGCATTTTGTAACCAGGCACTGTGCACTACCTGTCCAGGGTAATTTTGCTAAATCAGGTATGATATTGTTTATTTCCGGGGCGACATTTGGGCAGTTATCAACGGGAATAATATTTTTTGTTCCCTTTTCAAACAGCCCAAATTCACCAAAAGAAACAGCAAATTCTGCTCGTCTGCGAACGCCCGGCTGAATCCATATTGCATCGCCCAGGGGTAATTTTTTTGGCAAACTGCCCATTTTTTGTTCACGATAATCAGGTGCAGTAAAATCAAACTTGCAACCACCGCACCTGCCAAAAAAAGGACATTTTTTTAACATCAGAAACTAACCCTTGCACCAACTCTAAATTGTTGTGCTGTTGGGTTTAAGTCTGCAACAACATCTGTCCCAGGGTTAAACATATAAAAATACCTATATCCAAAATCCAGTGCGAATATAGAACTAAATTCAACGCTAATTCCTGCCATTGCGGCTGCCACAGGCGAAATCTTTTTATCCAGTTTCACGCCATCATCTGTTGAATTCCAGGATAATCCAGCACCAATACCAACGTATGGCACAATCATCTGGCTGCGAAAGATACGATATATATTATCAATTCTGGCATCCCAAATAGCGTTCACCATAAATACATCGCCCGTCAACGACATGGTATTCCATTTTGCGTCTGTGCGAACATAGTTTCCTTCGATTCTGAAAGTGTCATAAATACGCAGTCCAACCATCGCCTCAAATCCCGATGTATTTTTGCCATTTATGGACACGTCATTATCGTCTGTAAAGTTCTGCCACATTGAAAAGTCATACATTCCCCCGACATAGAAACGATGCTGACGTGCGTATGCTTCGCTGTCCAAACCACTTGGGGTTTCTGGCACAGGCATTTTTATCTGTTCGACACGATATGGAATTGCTGCGTTTACAGTCATTGGCAAAGCACACAAAATTGGCAACCAGAATTTAATTTTCATAACTTTACACCCCTATATTTTATATCGTTTGTCCATTAAAAGTTTGCACGAACAGATGCCATAATATTGCTGATGTTATCAACACCACCCTTGCGAACATCCCAGCCAAAACCATTTCCAATCATCATCTGATACTGATATGCGATATCAATACCAATCAAATCAGACAACATAATATTGAATCCCAGTGTTGCCCGTGGTGCTGCGATGACAAAGCCGTCTGCACCATTTTTACCTTCGAAATCATAGACCCCCAGTCCGACCCCAATTCCCATATATGGAACAAATGTTCTGCGACGTGTGATATCGCCTGATTGAACATATCGGCGTGCAAAATCAAAGTAAAGCATTCCACCAAGTGTCTGATATGTTGCCTGATGATTTTCTAAATCAGAAAATTTGAACACGGATTCCTGAAAGTCAATTTCTGTCCGCACGTATGAAGACAGATTCCATCCCAGACCAATTTGTGTTGTATAACTGCCCGAACTTTCGTATTCGATTCCACCGAACTGTGCCTTGTCAGTTGCAAATCCCAGGTTTAATCCACCACCTAAACGAACATACATTGATGTTGGGATAAACATTTGGACATCATCAGGCTGAACGGCACCTGCGATTTCATAGACTTCACGGCCCAATTCGCCTGGTGCATCAACAGGCGTTGTGTCAATCGTATCACGTGCCCCAATCAGGTCCAGTCCTTCCAGAACTTCGGCCCTAAATTTCCCAGCATCATAGTTTGCATTGGCACCAAACGTACTGGCAAGCACCATCAAAACCGCAAAGCAAGATATCTTTTTCATGATGTAAAACCTATGTAATTATATTTTCTTTTGCAATTTTAACATAAAATCAAACTTGATTCCAGTCTGTTTTATTCGTAAAGTAATAGGTATGAATAACAAAAAATCAGATAAAAAAATCGCATTAGTCGCCGGGGCATTAGAACTGCCATTTTTTACCCGTGATGCTTTGGTTCGTGCAGGGTGGGACGTTTTCATTGTCGGTCTTCAGGGGTTTGTTGATATGAACTTGAAACCCGATATGGTTGTGCGTTTGGGCGGTGGTGGTCGTGCGATACGTGAATTTCGTCGTCGTGGCATAACGAAACTGACGTTCGTGGGGTCATTGGGGCATCCGAATTTATCGGATTTGCGACCTGATTTATGGACATTTATTACACTGTTAAAGATTATGAAACATCAACGGGGGTATGATTCAATGGCTGTTGCATTAAACAAAGTTCTAGAATCCCAGGGTTTTGAAATTGTTGCTGCCCAGGATATTGCACCAGAATTAGCGTTTGAAACATCAGGTGTTCAGACCAAGGTTAAACCAAGCCGCACAGATGAAAAAAACATTGCCCGTGCGATTGAGGTTTCGCACACCATTGGTGCGGCAGACATTGGGGCATCCGTGGTTGTTGACACCCAGGTCATTGCGGTAGAGGCAGCTGAAGGCACCGCCCGTATGCTAGAACGTGTTGTTGATATGCGTTCAAACAAGCGTAAATCCAGCGGTGTTTTTGCCAAGATGACCAAACCTGGCCAGGATTTACGCATTGATATACCTGCCATTGGTGTTGACACTGTTCGTGCGGTTGCTGCGGCACGACTGCGTGGGATTGTTGTGAATACCAAGACATGTTTTGTTGTTGATAAACCTGCGGTTATAAAACTTGCAAATGAATTGGGCGTCTTTATATTGGCCCTGGACGAATAGTCGCTAAAAAACAATCATAACCAAGAATAAAAAACACCGCCGTTGCCGGCGGTATTTCCGAGTGCCCCGAAAGGAAGGAAAGGAGAAAAAGAAATTGGACACTCTAAACTTATTCTTGGGGTCCAGAGTCCAGAGGAGAGAGAATGTAGGAGGGAGTCTGAACCTCTGGCCCCACAGATGTTTTCACACCTGGTCATCGGATTTCTTCCTTTGACGATTCGAATATAGTATACAAAAAACGATTTGTCAAGTGGTTTGTCAAAAAAAAATTTAGTATTTGTTTTTGTTCGTATTTTGTGGATTGCTACCTAGGAAAAGCCCCTTATTGTTTTGGCGGAAAATCTGGAATAAAATCAACGTAAACTAGACGAACAGGATTTTGTTCTAGTAAAAATTAAACCAGGGAGAGAAAAATGACACACGAAGATGTATGGCGTGCAATCGAACGTTTTGCTATGGAACACGGGATGTCTTGTTCTGGATTGGCAAAATGTAGTGGTTTGGACCCAACAACGTTTAACAGAAGCAAGCGTTGGTCCAAAGAAGGTCAACCACGCTGGCCATCAACAAACAGCATATCCAAGATTTTATCATCAACAGGTGCCAAGATTCAAGACTTTACCAAGTTTATTGATTCTGCAGAACCAGCACGATAAAAACATTTTATGACCCACCAAACCGCAGTGTTAATGCACTGTGGTTTTTTATTGGACAATCTGAAATCCTTTCGCTAAACTTTAATTATGTTATCAGGCGTTCGTATTTATACATCTGACCCTATATGGCACCAGATACTGACTGATTTTGGTGCGATGGTTATGGACGCCCCAACAACTGGTTGCATAAATTTTGATGAAATTACCCCAAATGCCACCGTTTCCGTGCTGGAATTAAAGTCTTTGCTGTTAAACGCAACAGATACGGGTAATGTTTTGCGGCTTGTATTTGGTCATGATGTTTCCTTGCCACAAATTCAGGCACAAATAGTTGCTTTTTTATATCAGTCTGGTGGTATGACAATATCTGAATTAAAAAATGCACTGGGGTATGCTCCTGATGTTGCCACGCACTCAATCGACAATGCAATTTACCTGCTGCGAAAAACTTATGGTCGTTCATTTATAAAAAATACAAATGGGGTTTACAGGCTTGGCGAATTATAAATTATTGTCTTTTGATAAAATCCCCAGCACCCAGGATTACGCACTGGAATTGATTGCATCTGGTCGTGCATCGGACCATACTGCAATATTGGCGGCGGCCCAGTCCGCAGGGCGTGGTCGTTTTCGTCGCTCGTGGGTTTCGCATCATGGAAATTTATATGTCAGTTTTATATTTTCATCACCCGAACGTGATGCCCGCTTGTCATATTGTGTTGCGGTGTCAGTGGCTGAAACAATTGCATCGTTTGGTGTTCATCCAACCATAAAGTGGCCAAACGATATATTGGTTGATAATAAAAAGATTTCTGGAACTTTGATTGAATATTCTGGTTCGTTTGTTGTTGTTGGTATTGGAATCAATGTAAATTCAAACCCGACTGTTGACCGCTATAAAACGACCAAGATGGATAATTATTCAGAAATCCCAATGAACGAATTACTAAATCGCTTGATGCGTAATCTGGATAAATGGCGTCGTGCTGATTTTCGTTCTGTCCGTGCCAGGTGGATGGAAATGGCGGCATGTCTAAATAGGCCTGTTAAATACCAGGGTGAACCTGCGGTATTGGTTGGAATTAACGAAAATGGTGCACTGGTTTTGCGTCGTGATACCCGCTATTTACTGGTCTGGGGGGACGAGATTGTCGTTTGAAAAATTTTTTTCTTGACTTTTTGTCAAAAATATGATACCATATAACACATAAACAGCACAGATTTTGCCCACAGCGTTAGTTGTGGCTTTTTTATTACCCCACGTCCACGGACGTGGTTTTTTGTTTATAATCCCAAAAGGTAAAATAATGCAAATGACCCTAATAAATAATCCGGACACAACAGGCCGGTTGGCATTGTTATATAAAATTGCAAGAATTGTTTATGCTCAAACAGGTGCGGCATCATTACCCTTGGTCGAAGCCTTTACATCAATGATAAAAAATATTGCTGATAAATCAGGCACTGATATTTCGATTGTGATTCAGGATTCAAATTTATTTCCGTCATTACGCAAATCAGATATAAATAATGACCGTTTATTTGTTTCTGCATCTAATCCAGGGTTTCAAATGTGCCTACGAACAGCAGGTCGAATTATGTCAGGTTGTTTGTGTGATTGTTGTTATGGTGCGACAAAATATCACTATGCAGATACAATACCCGATTGGGCATTATCACGTGGTTATATTGCCGACATTGACGGCATTTTATTTTACACATAATTATAAAAAGATATTACATGAGAAATTTTTTCAAAGGTGGATATTTATCTGGATATCGCACCTATATAATTTCTGCAAGTGGGATTATATCGGCGGTTGCGGCATATCTAGTTGGTGATGCAGATTTGTTTACAATGTTGCAAACAATATTTACATTGGCGGGAATATATTTTTTACGACGCTCTAATGAAAACAAAGGAAAAAATAATGGATAAAATACCTGAAAAATTTTTAAATTCTGATGGAACATTAAACAGTGAAATGTTGGTAAAATCATATACAGAATTGGAAAAGAAATTAAACACAATGATATCGATACCAACATCAGATGATACACCAGATGTTCGTCAAAAATTTAATCGTGCAATTGGTGTTCCTGAAACGCCATCGCAATATCCGACGGATGATTTATACGATGATGAAAATTTGCGTCAGAAATTTTTTGATATTGGTTTGACATCAACGCAAGTTGAAAAAATTTATGACATTGCGAATGAATTTTTAACACCGATTGTTTCAGAATTTTTTTTCTGTTCAAAATCAAACCAGTGCAATAAATGAATTGAAAAATTTTTTTGGCACAGAACAAAAAATGCTTGATGCCCTAACTGCGATTGAATCATTTGGAACACGTTTTTTACCACACGATGCGTTTGTTGAATTATCGGCCACAGCCCAAGGAATCCAAAGCATTTATAAGATGATGCAAACAATGGAACCCAGTGTTCACACTGATAAAAATTCAAATGAAAATTTATCAGATTCCGATTTGCGTCGCATGATGCAAGACCCAAAATATTGGCGTGATAATGATACAGAATATATTCGCAAAATAGAAAACGGATTTAAAAAATTATATTCATAAACGCAAAAATAAACTTTTCTTCTTTACTAATTTTTTGATTTCAGATAAAATATAAATCAAGAACAAAACGGATTTGTTCTATCCAAAACGTTAGAAGGAGAGAAGGGATGGGATTTTTCTTTAGAAAGTCTAAAAAAGTAGAAGAAGTAAAACCTGTTGTTAAACCAGCAGCAAAGAAACCAGTTGCAAAAAAAGCAGCAACAAAGAAACCAGTTGCAAAAAAAGTAGCAGCAAAACCAGTTGCAAAAAAAGTAGCAGCAAAACCAGTTGCAAAAAAAGTAGCAGCAAAACCAGTTGCAAAAAAAGTAGCAGCAAAACCAGTTGCAAAAAAAGTAGTTGCAAAACCAGTTGCAAAAAAAGTAGTTGCAAAACCAGT
>JAZTYU010000030.1:0-18483 GCA_045637165.1 Candidatus Enterousia sp.
CCAAACAATCTGATAAATGCACGTTTCATCTGATTTTCCTCTCCTATTTCTGTTCCAACCGCCTTAGGAAAACGGTCCTTTGAAATCGGCACAATTTAAGATTGACACACCCCGGATTTATCAGATAAAATACATTGAAAATAAGTCGAATTTTAACCACCGTTTATATTCGGCATACAAAAAACTTCTACACTCCACAGATTCCACGCCACACGGCGTTTTTTTATTTATTTTTTTACACAAAAAAAACACACCCCGCTTTTTGTCATTCCTGCCGAATCCAGAAACAGGGAATCATATTTGCAACCGCCCTCATTCCCCCACATAGTAGCCCCATTTAGAATTTTTTCAAAGATTATCACAATGGGCAATTTTGCCCAAAATCACAGTCAATTAAATTTATTCTTTGACATTACACTTCTTTTTATATACAACCAAATCGTTCCAAAAGAACAAAACGCCCCCCGCACGGGGATTGGGATAGAAATCAAAAGAAAAAACACCACATACAGAGAAACGAAAAATCCCCCATTTTTTGGGGGATTTTTTTATAACTTTTCAACATAATCGATATCGATTTCTGTCTTGAATAATCCACGGTCAACCTCGCCATACAATTTAACTGTATCAGCAGGTGTTACCGTTTGACCACGCCAGTTGTCTTCATCAATTTCCACTGCGATTGAACCAGTTGCATCTTCAAACAAATACTTTTCATCACCCATACGCTGAACAATGTGCCCCTTGACAATTACAGGAACATCATCACGCATTTCATTTACCTGCTTTACTGTTACAATTGTTTCTGCACCACCAACAAAACCACCCTTGGCATTTGTTGCAACCGCATCAGGTGCCGCTGGTCCTTCAAATTCAGCAAACGCCGCACCAACAGACATAACGCCAACCAATGCCACCATTGAAAGTTTTTTCATAACCGCCCCCTTTGGTTAAATTGTTTTTGTAAGATAATTATAACATAACATCTGTCAAAAATGTCCAGGAAAAAATACATAAAAAAAAACAGGCCCAAACGGACCTGCTTTTATTTACATAGGAATGTCTTCACATTTTTCAACCGGCTCCGACGTGGTGCAAGATGTTGAATTACTGCCCCCAATGCCCAAGAAACCGTTTTTCTTTTTCGTTGTGCAACTTTGCGTCACAGTGCTGGTACAGAAATGACAAACCCTGGTATCACGATTAAACGTTGACCAAACTTCACGACTATATCCAGCCCCTTCAAACTTATGACGTTTTGTTCCAAAAGTCAAAGACGCAAAGTCCGCCCCTGACTGACCAAAATCAGAACTCGTCTGCAACCCTTCGGCACTTGAATGCCCACCAGTCAACAAATCGCTATTCTGCAATCCCAAACCAACATCATACGAAATTGCATACGGTGGTGCCAACGCTGTATCTGCCGAAGAATTTGCTTTCCCTGCTAATTCACCATTAGTTGCCGCCAAACGCTGACACATATATTGTGCAATATCAGCCGACGCATCCTTGCTCGCTGCCGTAACCGCATCATTAAACTTCTTGTTATAATTATCCTGGGCCTGACGCAGTGCAGAAACCGCAATCTGCATTTTTACCTGATTCAACAGATTCGGGAAACGTGCCGTCGTTTTCCCCTTTTTACCTGTAATTTGCGATAAATCACGCCCACTTACACAGAACTGAATCTCTGGGTCAGATTCAACCATTTCAATTGTCCGATTGATTGTTCCTGCTATATTATTCAATTCTTCTTCGATACTTGAAATAATAGCCTCTGCGTTTTGAACACTTGCATTACGTTCACGAATCTGCTGCAAATATTCGGCAACACCAATCTCACCCGGGCCCAATTTTATGGTCTCATCCTTTCCTTCATCAAGTGTTCGTCCTGATGCATCACCCATCTTTATCGAACCAAACGAAATCATACCTGTCACACGATATATTGTTCCGTCTTTTTGTGAACGCAGACTGCCCGTTCCAATTGTATCATCCGCTGCGAATCGATTACAGTCGGTCGTGCTGCCACAAACCTCTGCCATTTTACGATCGACCAGTTCCTGACATTGGTCCAATGCAGAATTATCAATATTCAAATACAGTCCCATCAACAGAGAATCCAAATCATCCATTGAAAACTCTGGATTATTAGCCTTGCAGACAACCAAACTATCAATTGGGCAAATATCGTGGATATAGTCATAATCCATACCGATACAGTTTTGGAAATTTTCACCACAACGTGTTTCTGCTGTAAAGCATTCTTTAACTTCCTGTGTGCAGGCATCAACACGCATAGCCGCCAATTTATCCTTTACATATCCCCAAATCAACGGTTCCATACGTTCACAAGGGTCAATTTCCACCTTACAGAAACTACGCACCATATCTGGTCGTGACAGACAGGCATCCATCGTATCAACCCCACGCCCAACAATATCATCACGACAGGCTTTTTGAATACAGCCTGAAATATTTGTTAAACAAGACTGACGAAATTTCGATTCTGCGGCACTTTCTGCAACCTTGATTGTTGGTGCAGCCTCACGCAGGAATGCGGGCCAAACCATATCACGCACCTTAACACACTGCCCCAAAACATTTTCACAAATCGTGCGTTTTGAACTTAAAATTTCCATTGTTGATTCTGTGATATCATATTTATTCACAGTCGAAACAGTTGTTCCCGCGGTGCTTTTTGCAACATTATTCTGCATATTTTCGGTGGCGATTGTAAAGACACAATTTTCCCAGTTTTCACCACACGCATCATTGGTCTGCATACAATTTTTGAACTGAATCATACACTGTCCCAAATCATACTTGTTTGATGCATCCAGCGATTCCTTTAATGCCGCACGCACATCAGCATTTGCCTGGACTAATGCAGTATCAGCCTCAGCCTGTTTTTGTGCAACACTATTTTCAAATCCCTTGCAATCCGAAACAATCTGACGAGAATACATATTCTGCAACAAAGCAATATCATCTGCACAATCATCCGGAACCTGGGCCAAACACAGTTCATCAGCTGCTGCATACAACGCATCACCTGTTAAATCTGCAATACTTGTCACATCGCCACCACCGAAAACATCTTCATCATCTTCGCCCAGATTGGCATCCCACAACGCCATTAAATCAGCACGTTTTTTTTCCTTGTCCTGGGTTACACTTCCAATTTCATCAACTTCCAGCAAATTACCATTTTCATCATATTGACGTGTTCCAGTAAAGACAATATCTGCATTTGCTCCCAACTTTACCTTTTCTACTTCTTCGGTCGAGATACGTTCTGCCTCAGCCAAAGTCTTCTGAATTTCTAGCAACTGCTCATTATATCCCTGATTCAAATCACTGCACGCACAACTACCGCCCGATTCGTTTTCTGAAATACAAAACTGGTCCATACATCCATAATAAGCATCATAACACGCTTGGTCATACAAACCGGTCGCTGTTGTTTTTGTTCGAACCGTTGTCCCTTTTTGAATTGCCGACTGCTTAGTCGTTTTTTTAACGGTCGCCCCTAATGCCTCATACCCTGGCAACATTGCCAGGGCACACAACACAGAACACAAAACAGTCATATTTCTTTTCATAAACTCTCTCCGTAAAAAGAAATTACATATTTATATCTTCGCAACTTTCGATTTCCTGACAGAACTCTTGTTCACCTGCACCACTACGTCCTGCAAACAATCCTCCGACTGCACCGACCACACCACCGATTGCTGTTCCCCAGCCTGGCATAACCATTGTTCCAGCAGCAGCCCCAGCCGACAAACCACCTGCTGCCCCTTTCAGACCAGCCGTTCCCTTAGATTCGCCACCCTTTTCACAAACCTGCTGCATACGACAAACATGACAGTTTCGTAAACTTGGTTCAAACGAAACGCTACGAATATAACTGTAATTTTTATCAGACTTGTCTGGTGTTTCCACCTTGTATGTTGCATAACAATTGGCTTCTGCCTCTTCTAAATCTTGCTGCCGTGACAACTCTGCAATTTTTGATTCCAGTTCACGCATTGCACGATTTTCGGCACCAATTTCTGCAATCAATTTCGCTGTGTTAAACACACTATCCCCCAGACTCTTGCGACCTGCTGGCTTTTTCGAATCCATACAGGCAGAAACAGTGATATCCTTTTCAAACTGCTTAAAGAACTCATCAACAGCTGCTTTGGAATTATCACGAACCTGGACACGCAAATCAGCGAATTCTTGTTCTGAATCTGGAATTTCCATCAGTCCCACAACAACATCATCAGATGGCAGGCACGCCATATCAGTGCCACAAACCTTGCCCAATTGTTCACCGAAATAATTTACACACCCCTGCAACATTTGATAATCCATCTGCAAAACAGCCGCAGACACAATAATATCAAACTGCGTTTCATTTCTGCACGATGGGAACATTGTTTGTGGACACATCGCAATTATTTCAGACGTTTTCTTGCCCACACATTCTGGTGCAGTAAAGTTTTCACCGCACTTATCACGCAGGCACGCATCAACATCATTCTGACAGAACTGCGTCCGCAAATAGCCCAACTTGTCATTAACAACTGTCTTTAACCCCGGAATAATTGCATTACATTCATCAATAATTGGGCAAACACCTGCCGCAACATTAACATCAGTCAAACACGCAGAATTTGTTGCCGTTGAACACCCATCTTCCAAACACACCTGAATTTGTGCCAAACACGTTTGACGACGATATTTATCAGCATACTTTGCAGCATCAACCAAGATTGCTTCTGATTCCGCCTCCCAGTCCTGCAAAACATAGTCCTTAACAGACATACACTGGTCCAGGACATTTTCGCACGCATTTGCACGACGCCCTAACAAATCCGCATCAAGACAATTTTCAAAATTCGCCCCACATCCGCCCTTATCAGCAATACAAGACCGATATGCCAACAAACATTCACCACGATTGTATTTATTTGTTGTATCTAACATTTCCAAACGAGCCTGACGAACTGCGGCCTCTGCCGTCCGTTTATTTGCCTGGGCATTTATTTTCTGTTCTGACAAATACGAATTAAACGATTTACAGTCGGCAACAATCTGACGCGAATACAACATTTCTTCCATTTCTGCCTTATCTGCACACGCATCTAATTCAACAGAACAAAATTCAGACGCCATCGCATACAAACCGTCTCCAATATCATCATCCGCATCCAAGGCATCTTCTTCTATCGAGCCTGAATTTAACCATTCTGAAAAACTAAGCCCCGACACACGTGAACTCTTCTTGGCCGCTTCACTTTCACCAAACACCAACCTGGCCTTTGCCCCCAGATTTTCACGTTCAACGCCTTCGGTATATAATTTATCTGCCTCTTCCTGGATTTTTTGAATTTCTTTTATTAAATCTTTTGACTTATTGATATTTGATGAACAAGCACAACGATACCCTTCGGATTCATCCAACAAACAAAATTCATCCATACACGCCCGATAAGCATCACGACAATTTATACTTGGCACAGCCACTTCGTCATCACCAGAATCGTCACCAGAATCCCCACCACCGCCTGGTTTATCGCCACCTGGCTGCACAACAACAGAATTATTATCTTCTTTCTTTGCGGACACAGAAACATCAACACTCATATTTGGCGACATATTCACAGCCATTGTTGGTGCACGCACACCTGCGGCAGCAATACGATTCACCCCAACACGTGCCGTTTCATCACGTGTTGCAGCCATCGCAACACCTGGAACCAACGCCAACAACGCAGTCAAGACTCTAATTTTCATCTTTTCTCCACCCTACATAATTTGTATTTATTTTATCAAAACTTACCCACATTCACAAGCAAATAAAAACCCCTTGCAATTTTCCATAAAAAACAATAAGATATACCCCATAAAAAACCAAGGAATAAAACACAATGGCAAAAGATGACGTAATCGTTTTCACCGGCACTGTCGAAGACAAATTACCAAACACAATGTTTCGTGTAAAACTGGAAAACGGGCATGAAATTTTAGCAACAGTCTGTGGCAAAATGCGCAAGGCTCGCATTTGGGTAAACGTTGGCGAACGTGTTCGTGTTGAAATGACACCATACGACCTGGACAAGGGCCGCATAACATTTGTCGAACGCAATCGACCTGCTGGCGAAACAACCAATCAGTAAAAACGAACCGCCTTTTGGCGGTTTTTGTTTTAACAAAACGCTTTCATTTTACTTGTTATCAGCACATATTTTTGATAAAATAATCTTTGAATATTACGGATGAAAAAGATACAAATTTCTATTCTGGCACTATTGCTGGGTGTTGGTCTTGCCAACGCCGCTGTTCGCAGTGAAAAAAACACCATCCGCAACACAAACACAACAACACGTCCCCAGACACAAACAACAAAATCTCCCAAGACAACAACAGCTCGCACTACATTAGACCGCACCGTTTCAACAAATCGCAACAATGCCCGCACGGCAACAACCGCACGCACGGCCAAGACGGTATCAACCGCACGCAGTGCCATCAGTGGAACTACGGCACGAACGACCGCAATCCGAACGAATTCTGCACGCAGTGCAATTCGTCCTGCCCGTGCAACAATTACAATGAACACAGCACAATCAAACACATTTGGCACTGGCTATAACACATGCCGTGACGCATACTTTACCTGTATGGACCAGTTTTGCGGCACTGCCGACGACACATATCGCCGCTGTATCTGTTCAACAAAATTACCCGAAATCCAATCACGTGAACGTGCCCTATCCCAGGCAGCCGAACAATTACAAGATTTCAAAGACCTGAATCTAGAAGTAATCGATAAAACCAAGGCAGAAGTCAAAGCAATGCTTTCTGCATCAACTGGCGAATTCACCCAATCGATTAGCAAGGACACCTCTGGCAGTGCATCGCAACTATCAGGCATCAGGGATGTTTTATCAAAAACAAAATCGCAATCATTATCCACCCAGGGAAAACTAGATATCGCAGGCGACATAAATTCAATCTGGGCAACAACCGACCTGATGGGCGGTGCAAACATCAGCAACCTTACCGGCGAAGCACTATACAACGCCGTCCACGCCCAATGTGCAGAAATGACAATCGACAAATGTCCTGACACTGCAACCCAAACAATGGTTATGACGGCATATGGGATGTATATTGAAAACGATTGTTCACTGTTATTAAACAACCTTGACGACCAGCTAACCAACGCCAACAGCACCATTCGTGCTGCAGAACGTGAAATGAACCTGGCACGCCTGGAAAATTACAACGACCACAACTCGACATCAATTAACGATTGCGTGGCCAAGGTCCGTTCTGACATAACATCTGAACAGGCATGTGGCAGCGATTACGTTCATTGTCTTGACGTAACAGGTCGCTATCTAAATTACACAACGGGTGAACCGATATACGGTCCCGACTTTTACAAACTTGAAACCCAGATATCTTTATCTGGCGATGTTTTAACCAACCAAACAAATCGCCTGTTGGTTGCAACTTTAAATTCCAAACGCAAATTTGCAGACCAATCACTTGACACTTGCCGTGATTTATCCGACGAAGTCTGGGACGAATTCATGCGTCAAGCCATCGCCGAAATATATCAAAACCAACAAGAGCGTGTTCGCCAGGTAAAAAACGACTGTTTCGAAGTCGTAACAAAATGTTATGATGAACAAACAAAATCATTAAAAGATTTTAGCAATGTCAAAGACCAATTATTATTGGGTCAACGCTTGGAACTATCCGAAGAAATGTGCCAAGAAAAATTGGATGCTTGCAGCAATTTATACGGGGGCGGCTCACACGGAATGAACGAACTGCTGACCGCAATGCACGACATAACCAGTCAACGCATCGCCAACGAATGTCTGACCACATTACAAGATTACGCACGTGACCTGTGTGCTGTCCCCAGCAACGACACACTACACGCATACCCTTACGCATGTCGCACGTATACACCTGGGGAAAAAAGATATGCCTCAATCCACGAATGCAACTTAAAAACACAAAACATAAATAACGCTTCTTCAACTAACGACACAACTAACGACACAACCAACGACGATATTCTGTCGACATACGATTGTCCTACCAAGATAAAATACACCTCTTGTAATCCGGGCTACTACATGACATCCGGGAACCCGCCCACATATGACGGCACACCAAAGTCAGGCAACAACTGCACTAAATGCCCTGACAATTCTTATTGCGAAGGCGGTACATCAGACAAACAAGACGCTCCAGATTCCTCTTCTCTATGTGGAACCGACTACGTCGGCAGTCTATATCACAAAATCGCCCGCTATGCGATGCAGGCATGCGTTCGCCCATCAGAATCAAAAAACACCTTACCAACCAGCGTTTTACAAGACATCAACATCACAATGGACAAAATCCGCACAGAAATGGCAAACGCCCTATCTGCCGAATGTGAACGCCTGGGCGGTCTGTGGATTGATTCCATCTGGACAGACGACGACGGCGACAACCTACATGACACCACCGAACAAGAATTATTCAAAAAATTCTATGACGAAACATCTGCAAACACCAAATGGGGTTTCTGTGCCGTTGATACCAAAACAACTGACAACACAACAACCACCACACTCAACTGTAAAGAAGGCCAAAAATACAACGTAACAATAAGTCACGGCACAAACGAAAAAAACCATTGCTGTCCAGATGGAACTGACCCCAAAGAACAAACCATAGAACTTGTCTGTGGCGAAAAACCAACGTGGCCTCAAAATGTGAACAAACCCAAATGCACTACCGAAACAAATTGCAAAATGCGTTATGTCTCTTATTACACAAATGGTGACTGGCGAAATTTATTTGACCAAGAAGACGGTTCTTCCAGCCAAACATTCACAGACCCCGATGCAACAACTATTATATCTGTATGGTCATTGGACGAATAACAAAGGGACACACAACTTGCAGAAAACAGAAATATCTGATAAAATAGAATCAAAAGAGAGAACTATGAAAAAAATATTGGCACTTTCATTATTATCAATATTCAGCATTGTTTCTGCCGATGCTGCCACAACACCATGGTGGCTGCAACCAACCATTTGCCGGCTCAGTCCAACAAACTGCTATTCAACAATGGGCATTGGTTTTGATACCAAACTGTGGGACGCCACCAGCAGCTGTCGTGGAATGAAACTGATATGCCCCGACGCATTAACATCTGGCGGTAATACCGCTACTCCAATAGGGCGTGCCGAAATCGCCAAGGGAACAGGTATAAACACTGACTTTGACACCGATTTACTGGGTGCAGATGGCGACTGCTTTGGTCGCCGCAAAACCGCCGAAGGTGGTGCAATGGCATCCGTCAATGGCACATACGTCCCAGTATGGTGCGACGGTATTTTGACAAAACCTGACGAAACATTGGCAAACGGTGAAATAACATATGGCACCCAGCCAACGTGTGACGAACTGGCAACTGACGGATTTGTCGCCGTTGAAAATAATCGCTGTTATGGAAAATATTACAACCCAAGTGAATATTTTATTGATTGCAACGGCGGACGTGATTTATTACCATCACGCATAATTGTCCTGAACGGCACAGACATCCAAGATGTCACACAAGACATCCCCACCACAATGGCAGATGCCGACAAAGTATTTGATGAAATGTTCCGCCTGTCGCAACAACAAAAAGAAAAATATTTCAAATCTGAATAACCATAAAAAATCCCCAGTTTGGGGATTTTTTTTATTTTACCTTTTGACGCAACACTGAAATATGTTCTTCAACAGCAGTATATGGAACCGCAGTATTTTTTTTCTTCATCACAGAATCTACAAAATCCTTAGCACGTGGATTCTTATTTAATGAAGAAACCAAAACACGCAATACAGGTTGCGACTTACAATAAAACGAACGATTATAACGACTGTTATGCACCGAAGCATTTACCCCGTTTATTTTCAATAAATAACGTGCCAATGGTATATTTCCATCATAGACAAAACAATACCAATAATGCTTGCCATTTCTGGCCTTTAAATACAAATTATTTGATGAAATTCTTAATAACGCAGCCGCATCCAACTCTGGATTCGTGCTAATTTGAACAGGGGCTGCACCAGGGAACAAATTTTTCACATATTCTACAACTGTCTTAAAACTAATATCCATTATTATTATCCTTTTTATTGCTTTGCAATAATAAAGAAAAAAAGACAGAACACAATAAAAAAATCCCCAAACCGGGGATTTTTTTATATTCCTAACCGATGCGTAAACTTCATCATAAATATTGATTCATTTCCAAAATCATCCGTATGATTTGGATTCACCCTGTAAATAAACCCAAACGCCCCATCTGTAAATTCACCCAAGTTATGACGATATGTCCCAGAAAAACGCACTTCTCGCTTTTCAGGCTGCAAATTCAAATCCGCAATATATGTATCAACAACATTTAATTCATAATTATTTTTATCCACCTCGACCAATTCATAGTCTGCATATGCATACTGTAAATTCCCCTGCGAAATTGCCAACGGTTGCGACACAGTAAACTCAAAATCACCAAAGTTTACACCCAATGCAAAAGCATTTGAATAGACATCTGACATCCCCAGAACAAAATCCCCTGAAACATCTGACACTGTCTTGGCTAACGTTGCACGTGCAACAAATTCGCCATCATCAGCAAATTTATACTGCCCAACAAAATCCAAATACATCGTCTGACCATTACCCAGATTCAACAAACCATCTGTCCACGCCCCCAACAGCGTATTTGTTTCACAAGCGGCACCAAAACTTGTCGCAAAACTCAAACCTTCTTTTTCCCAAGAAACGGTTGACTGCCCACCATTCATCAAACCCAACTTTGCTGGCATATACTGGGCAGAAATCGTCGGGTCATTTTCCAGCAATCCTTCATCTGTGATTGCCCCTGAAAACGCACGTCCACCAAACGACCAATTTCCCGATTTATACACAACATCTGAAACAACCGCATTTGATGCAAGTCCCAAGATTGGATTTGCCATTCCATCAAATCTGGACAAACCATCGGTCAAATAATGCTGATAAGATGCGGCAAAACTCCAATTCCCGTTTTTGTAATCCAATTTTAAATTATCCAACCCATTCAAATTATCATTGTATGCCCGTTCTGAAAACTGCATCGAAACACCAAACGCCCCAATTTGTGTGCGTTGCTCTGTATCACGACGCGTTTTCAATTCACCCAACACATCCCCCATATACAACCCACGTTCATCAGTTGTGCCAAATGAATACTCATTTTCCCAGACACGTGGCAAACTTATACTGCCGTCAACACTTTCCAAAACATCATAGAAAGGTGCCCGAATTGTTGCCCCACGTATATTCAGGACAGACGACGGTCTAAACGTTGTATTTTGTGCTGCACGCCAATACGCATTGCCGCTACCTGAAACAATATTTGTCCCGTCAAAGAAGTAAATTTTCTTATTCGGTGTCATTGCCCGTTCCAGATTTATCAAACCATAACCAAATGTATCTGCAAAGGCCTGTAAATAAGCATCACCCGTCAAAGTATCTTCATAAGATTCCGATGGCAACGAATACATATTTTTCAAATATCCTACCAGTGCATCCTTGGTGAAAACACCACCTGCTGAATCTGTTCCTAACAAATACCCGTCCGCTGTCAACGCCATCAGAATAAATATCTGTGGGTTTGACATATAATCAAAAGCCCCCTTCAATGAAGCAACCGCCCCTGCCGCCGCAGCCGTCGCCATTTCTGCTGTTGGCCCTGCTGCTGCAAAGCACCAAGGGTCAATTCCATTTAATCCGACACCAGCAACCCCACATTTTCTGGACATATAAACAATATCATCAGAATCATCCTCCAACGTGCCGTTATAGTCCTGCCATACCGACAAACGCAACGGGCCATAGCTATCCCCTGTGCCATTACCATAACCTGCAATAGACCCAGCCCCTGCGGTTCCACCTGTATGCTGAACTGCAACAATTGTCATAAACATATGTTCCAAATTACCGTCATATAACAACGGAGCATAATTTTCAAATGTTGCATATTCGGCTGCCCCACCTGTCCATTGAAATTCACCTGCTGGCATAAGCAGAATTGGCGACCCAGACGTATAATTATTAAACATTCTGTGTGCATACATACCCTGGCTGTTAATATCAGACCCGTTTCTGTCATATGCAGAATTTATCAGTGCGGCAAAAACTTCTTCCTTGGATGCCGAAGTAAAATCGAACTTGCCCGGCACGTCTGCAATCGTTAAATAATCATTTCCACGCGCCGCATCAATCACGGATACATTTGCCAAGACATCACTAACTGTGCGTGCAGTGTATAACGCCTGAAAGTTTTTATAGTCTGCATCAACCAATTCTTTTTTTGCATAAATATTACCGTTATCCAACATCAAAACATTATCAACAGAATCACCACCTGTTGTATTCACATAATAAGCACCATCTGCCCCAACATAAATTGCGATATCAGACACACCATCGCAGTCCCCTTCAACACCGGACGAACAAACACCCTTTAACAGCGTGCTGTTGCTTGACAATTTATAAGTTGTTCCATTTATCGTAATTGTTGGATTTAAAATAGTCGAATCTGCAACTGCCAATGAAATCGAATAAGTTTTGCCACCAAATATTATTGTATCGCCAACATCAATCGTATTTTCATCTGCACCATCACCATTTACGACCGTCCCCAGGACTTCACCCTCTGTCGGGCTAACCAAATCCTGCCAATATTGTCCACCACCTGTTCTAAAAATCCCTAAACGTCCATTTGGCACAAAACCAATCAAATCACCATCCGTGCGGCCACCTGCCTCCCATCCGGCTACGATTTTACCCAGTGCATCATCATACGAATCGGCAAACGGATTTATTGCCGTTCCACTTCCAGAAAAATCAAATCCGTCAATTTCTGCCCCCAAGCCATCTGTTGTTGGATTATTAAAATTGGTAAATTTATCCACCAAATACGTCGTTGAATCTGCCGCCGCACTGGTCGCATAGTTTATCCCCCCAGCTCTATCCAACGCACCTGTGGCACTAACGCCATTATCTGCCACCAACCCTACAATCACGGGACGACCGCCCCCTGCACTATTTCCAACCAATACCGGGTTACGTGTTGCCGTATCACGAAAGATTCCCTGCCCCATATATTCATTTGCAAATGCCGAATAGCCATGCATCATCAACAGATAGTTTTGCATTGGCAAATACAATCCATCGACAAGATAGTTATTTTCCGTCTGAACAAGTGGTCTAAAATAATTAAAATCCGCCTGACGCAATGCATTACCAGCGGTTGGGTCCCACAAGGTCAAATTCGCACGATATGTTTCATCACTGGTTGTAATTTTTCCGTCCAGCCCCAAATAAGCAGGACTGTATGGCACCGCCATGTATGCCACCGCACTTTCACCAGAACCATCATCAGGATTATTATCCGGCCGATTACCGCTTGACGAAGACACATCATTATCATTACCTGGGTCGAACACATCTGTCAACAACAACAAGCCCCCTACAACAACGGCGGCCCCCGCCCCCGCTAACGTAATCCCCTGGGCAGACGACAGTCCGCTAAACAGCCCCCCACTGGCCCTGGGTTTATTACGATTATTAAATTGCTTTATCTGCCTATCACATTTTGACGCATCTGCACCATACATCTGCAAGATTTGTGCCGCACGCACATCATTATTCATTAACGCAGTGCAAACAATTGAAACACCTGTTGAATCAACAAAGTTTATATCAGCCCCCGCATTTACCAGGCTTTGCACCTGTTGAATATCAGCTGCCTTGGCCGCTGCCAACAATTGTGCCGCCATCATAAAATCGCTGCTTGCTGCCCCTGCTGCGAACGGGGCAAAAAACAAAGAAAACACCAAAATTCTGATAAACTTCATTTATATTCTCTCTATATACAACTAAATCTTAGCACAAGATTATTTTACCTGTCCAGACAAAAAAACACATAAAAAATCGGTCCGCTAATGCGAACCGACCAACCTAACAAACAACAATCATATTATCTTACACGACGAACAACACACTTTACCTTGTAATAGCCGTATGCTGTCTTGGCATTTTCAATGCGACGCAAAGTATCCGTCACCTGTTGTTGAGTCCCACCGATAACAACGTGATTATTGCTACCCACAACAATTGCACCATTATTCACAGAACCGTTCTGCAATGTAATTTCAGTATCCTGAACACATTTTTTTCCAACAACAACCGCACCATTGTTTTCTGAATTATCCAGATTGATTTTAGTTTTACCAGCATCACAATTTCTGACCTGCTGTTCAACAACGACATAAACAGTATCAGGTTGAACCACCTTGACTGGCCGAACAGGCACAACCACAGGCTTTGTTTCCTCTGGCTTTTTCTGTTCAGGCTTTTTTGGAGCTGGCTTTTTTAGGGCCGGTTTCTTCTGTTCTGGTTTCTTTTTAGGTGCAGGTTTCTTTGAATTTCTGCAATCTTCCAAATCAGCATTTACCTGCTTTAATTCCTCGTTTAACCCATCAATAGAATCATTCAGCACAACGATAGAATCACGCAAAACACCTTTTTCGGTTTCGGCCACCGCCCACAAACCACTCTGTGTTTCAATAATAGAATCCTTTACAGCATTTTCAGACTTCAAACCCTCGATTGCTTTATTCGCTTTTTTCAGTGTATTGATTGCCTCTGTAAAGTCTGCATTTTTCTTTTCCAATTCTGCATCCTTTTCATTTGCAGAACTACATGTTCCACACAGTCCCGCCAACAACAGAACCGAAACAACCCCAGCAGACGCATGTATCCACCACCATTTTTTTGTTCGTGCCATAATAAAATCCTTTTTTATTGTTATTTATGCACAAAATATAGACAAAGAGCGTCATTTTGTCAAGACTGTATTCAAAATATTTTTTATTTTCTTTTTTCTTTTGCGACCAATATTGATTTTTGTTATAATAAAACCCAAGAGAGAAATGAAAACATACAGAATATTTTTACTAACTGCGATATTGGCGGCACCTGCGGCCAATGCTGCAACAACATGTTCCCGTGCAAATCTGACCCGTTGCCTGGATTCAGTGTGTGCAATCAACGTATCATCAAATCCTGCGGCCCGGTGTCAATATTGTGGCACTGCAAACGCAGGCACACCATCAAATGCAAAAAAGATGAACAGCATTTCGGTCGGCACATCGGCAAAATACAACATTTCTGACAAGGAATTAAAATCTGCCCCATCTGACCCTGGGGAACGCTATGCGTGGGCTGCAACCAAATGTATGAATAAGGTTGCCGGCTGCACTGCGGACGACGTTTCTGGGGCATACGACAAACTAATTGAACAATCGTGCCGTGCTGCTGGCATATCGATTCAGATGTCCCAAACACTGGACAAAATGTCAAAAAAGAAATCAAAGACAGTATGTTCTTCTGAAATCAAGTCATGCATGATTGCCGACAATCACTGCACTGCCGATTACAGGAACTGCACCAGCGACGCCGATTTTGATAAATTCTTTGCTGGCTGTGGCGTTTCTGCATCGGGTTGCGACGATTACATATCGTCAATCCGTTCTGATTTAATATCTGCCCGTGATTCTGCGGTCAAAAATTCTGAATCAATTCTGGCACAAATCATTGAATCATATCAAAACGCTCGTGAAAAACGGATAAACAGCATAAAATCTGGCTGTGCAGACAATTCTGCACGTGATGCGTGTGTTGAAACAGTATGCGAAAACAACATGCCAAAAAAATGTGCCAACGGCAATGAATCCGAACGTGCAATGGCATTACAATTGTGCAAGTTCTATGAAACAGCGTGCAACACACTAAAATAGACATAAAAAGACAAACAAATGACGAAAAACAGAAACAACATTGCAATACCACTTTTCAGCATTGGAATCCAATCATTGGTCCTTGCATTTTGCATAATTGCATCTGCCGATGCAGCATCTGTTGTTTCCCGAAACCAGCGTCCATCTGCGGCGGCATCACGTATTCCAACAATGACCGCCCGTATTCAGTCTGAAACTACAAAAACAACCGCAACAGAACCAGAATCCGAAACACCTGAATCAGAACCTGTTATAACAGATGAAATCGACACAGAAGTCATCACAGAAACCGAAACCGTCGAACCGATTGAAAATAAATCAACAACATTTGATGAAATATTGAATGTCACAAACGACAACGACAGTTATTCTGAATCATTGGCGGAACAAATTCGATCCCAACGTGCCGCCCTGGATGCAGCCGACGCAACTTTATCCGTTGAACAAAAAACGCAACGTGCAAAATCAGGAAACGCCAACACATGCGATGCCAACCTGCGTGCATGTATGCAATCAAAATGTGGCAACGATTATTCGAAATGTGCCGGCGACACAGACACCATGTGGGGAACAAAAATGGACGCATGCCGTCGTGATTTACCCTGCACTGGCAATGAATATCGCCTGTTTGCATCTGAAATCAAGGCAGACCGTGACGCAAATGCCCAGATATCATCATACAATGCAATTATCGACTGTGGCAATCGCTATAACGACTGCATCATAACCGAATGTGGCAAAACATTTACAAACTGCCTGGGCAAAACTGCGGGCGACACTGCGATTTCCAAATGCCAGAAAATCGCCCGTTCCTGCAACGAAATGGACAGCGGCCTGGCCGCACGTGCAATGAGTGTATTTGGCACACTTCGCCAAGACGCTGAAAAGCAAGTCGCCGCCGATGAAAAGCGTTTGTATGAATTGCGTGATTTAATGGCATCGACCTGCAAACGCCTGGGTGCAATGTTTGACGAACGCACCCTGGACTGCGTTTATACTGTCAATTTCTATGCAGGCGACGACAACACACTTTATGCATCTAAAAAGGCGTATGCCGGTTCATCATTTAACTGCGACCAGAATTGGTTTGGCGTTGACATAACCACATTCCGTGAAAACGCATACCGCCTGACACGGGAACAGAAATCTGCGTCATCTGCATTTTTGGGTGCAGGACTTGGGACTGCGGTTGGTGCTGTCACATCTGGTGCGATTGACCGTGCCGTTGACCGTGCCCGTGCAGACAAAGCATTAAAGAACGCCCAAGATGAACACGACGAAATCTATGGCGACGACACATCTGACGACACACCTGAAACTGAATTAAACAAACAAACAAACAAACAAGCCTGTATAGTAAATCAAAAAGAAGGGCCAGATGACGAAAAAGGATGGGGTGAATTAGAATTTGATTGTATTACCCAAGCACAACAAGCAATAACTGTATGCACCCTTGTTTCTGGAGCGGAAAAATTATATCACGGAACACAATGTTCAACCCCAAAAAACATTGCAATCGAATGTGGCAATGAAATAAAAACATGTTCTATGCAAGCCGCTGAAAATGAAAAACAATGCCTATTGAACATAATATCAACATATCTAAACACAATGAAACAGGACTTTAATTCTAAACCAACATCCGAATTACCTGACGTATCAAACTCTGAATGCACCAATGGCAAAGAATGGCTTGTGCTTCCGATATGGGGTGAACCACAACCAGTCTCAAGCCACGTTATAGAAACGGTTGATCGTGTTCTTGCGGAACAACAATAAAATAAAAAACAAACACAGGGTTCAGTTATGAAGAAGTTATTATTAGTATTTTTATCCATTTTTACACTGTGCGCCACCCCCGCCATGTGTGCAATCAGTTGTGAAGACAAAGCCAGAAGCGATGCCTCTGACAACTGGCTCAAGTGGAGCCTACTAAATCCTGAAAAAATTCCACAAAAATACAAAGACGAAATAGAACGCATAAAAAGCACCCCTGTAACCACTGCCAGCAGTGGTTATTGCACCGGCACAGGGCCCTACGATTGCAAAGTCGACGCCATATTTGAAAAGTGTTGCCCTTGTGCTGAATTTTTAGCATCTACGCAAGTCGAAGAAATATATATCCAGGATTATATAAAAGAGAACTGCCCAAAAAAATATACTGGGACAATTCTTGACCAATCGGGCACCCCTATTCGTGGCGCAGAAATATATATCAAAGACCATACACTACCGGATGCCTTATCAGATCTAAACGGCAAATTTAATATTTCAGAAATAGGAATCGACCGATCAACCCAAATAACCATAACTGCAAATGGCTATCAAAAACAAACACGCCAAATTGGCGCAAACGATGTTCTTACTATCAAACTAACCCCCACTAAACCAGTGTTGTCATACATTGGACAAAATTGCGAACATCAAATCCTACAAGATGCAAACGACGCAGATTCTGGCACTATCCAAATGGAAAATGGCGAACTTTACTGCCATATCACTTGCCGTGACGGTTTTAAAGTAACAGCAACATCCGACAAAAAAACATACAATCTTGAT
>JAZTYU010000031.1:0-14291 GCA_045637165.1 Candidatus Enterousia sp.
ACGACTGCCCCCGGTTGGGCGACGAACATCACGTGAATACCCCACGGCCAGCGATATTTCATCCGCCACCAGGTTCTTTTCCACCAATTCCAAGACCAGATTATCCACCATTTCCTGCATCACAATCATCGCATCTTCAAAGTTATAGTCTTTGAACAGAATCTGGCCGTTGGATAGGTAGTGGGATTTCGCCTGATAGTTATGAATGTCGGCAATCGTGCATGGCTCGATACCGTTCGCATGGTCAATCAGGTATTCTGCATTTGTGCCGAATTCACGGTACAGGGTTTCGGCCGGCATTTGTGTCACCCCATACAGGTCATAAACACCGTACTTTTCCAGTCGTCGTGCAATGCCCGCCCCGATGTTCCAGATGTCTGTTATCGGCCGATGGTGCCACAGGTGTTCCCGGAACGATTCCGCATCCAGGTATCCGATATGGTCGGGGACTTTCTTGGCTGTGATATCCAGCGCAACCTTGGCCAGGAACAGGTTCGTACCAATGCCGGCGGTGGCGCATATGCCCGTCTCGGCCCGCACCGCATCCATCAGCATTATCGCCATTTCTTTGGGCGACCGCTTATACATTTTCAAATAAGGCGTGATATCGATAAAGCATTCGTCAATGGAATAGACATGTATGTCTTCGGGTGAGATATAGCGCAAATAAATCCCGTAAATCTGGGCGGATACCTCCATATACTTTTTCATGCGGGGCATTGCGGTGATGTATTCAACGTTTTTGGGGATTTCAAAGACCCGGCAACGATTACGAATCCCCAGGGCCTTCATCGCCGGCGTTATCGCCAGACAAACCGACCCCCGCCCACGTGACGGGTCCGCCACCACCAGGTTTGTTGTAAATGGGTCCAGTCCACGGTCAACCGCTTCGACCGAGGCAAAGAAACTCTTTAAATCAATGCAAAGATAAAACCTTTCCGCCATTCCGGGAATCAGTATAAACCGAATTCACAGGATGTCAAAAAGGATTGTATTGATAAAGAAACCCGCCCACATGGGGCGGGAATTCTTATTAAAAACGATAGCTCAAATTATTAGATTTGATACCGTCTGGGCGTGTTCTGTAATGCGACTGCACATATGTGCCATTGCTTTTTGTATAACCGTTCACATGCACATACCCTGAGCCACCATAATAACTGGCCTGAGCAGGTACATTAAACACACACAGCGACAACACCACAACTAAACAACTTATTACCTTCTTCATTTCACATCCTTTTGGTTCCGTGCAAGCACCATGCTCACACTATATAGATAGTGCGAAAACATGTAAAATCAATAAGTTTTCTATGCATTAATGCATCTTCTGTTGACACATTCGATACAAAATGAATTAAGCGACATCTTGAAAACATGCCAATTTTAATATACAATACAAGTAATAAAAACTATGGAGAGAGTCATGTCAGAACGTGCTGTAAAATCACCAGTCTTTGTAGATAAGCATGGTAAGACAACCAGCCCAGAAATTAAACGAATTGAATCAGAAAAATGGTTACAAAAATTTTTGCCAACCTGTCCTGATATACTACCTGTATCTGACATTGACCCAAATTATGCGGATTTAATGTACGTGTGTAGCGAAGCGTCCACGAAAACCAGCAAAAAAGGAACTGGACATGTTGATATCATATTTATCAGCAAATCGGGTCGATTGGTGTTAGTAGAAACAAAACTGCATCGCAATCCTGAGTCTTGTCGTGAGGTTTTGGGACAAATATTAGACTATGCAGCCAATATCCGTGCATCTGGCTGGGATTATTCAACATTAAATGACTTATATGGCAAATCTGATTTATACACAGACATGAAAAAGAAATTCAAAGATTTGCCAGACAAAGAAACCTTCATAGATGCCGTACATCGCCACATTCGTCATGCAGAATTTTTGATGCTGATTGTTGGCGACACTATCCGCCCAACAGTTGAAAACATAGCCGCGTTTGTAAACAGCCCCATAGACATGAAGTATAAATTGGCGCTGTGCGAAATAAAAACATATGCACTAGGTGACAAATTCTTGGTTATTCCACAGCTTACCATGAACACCAAGCATATTGAACGAGCTGTTATTACTATCAAAAATGACAATATAGTTTGCTCAGCCCCTGGTGCTGATACCGAACCAAGTGCCAAACGTACAACCGATTACATTTCCGAGGAAGAGTTTGTAAATAAATTTGTTGCCAAAAACTCTAATATACCCGAAGCATCTGTCTACGATTTCTTTAACGACCTGCGTAATATAGGTATGTCAGTTACGACAGCAACAAAGCATGTTGGCGTTGGCATCCCAAAAGTTATTTCGTTATTTGAAATTTCGGACGACAACATATGGTTCGTCCCATCCGCAATCAGCAAACGACTAAAAGGCACGAACAAATCTGCCAAACTGTCATATTTCTTGGAATCCATGAAACCATTCTTAACTTCAGGCCAAACCCCATATGTCGAAATGAGAAAATTCTATAAATTGAACACCAACATTATGACTACAAATCGCAAATCATTTGTGAATACGATGGTAAAAATAAAAGAAATTATTCAAGACTAAGTTGCATAAGTTCGTTCGACACGATTAAGTCTACTGGTAATTGTGGATGCGCTGGCAGGTCTGGGATTGGCACCCAGTGCATATCGTCATGGACGCGCAATTGGATTTCGCCGGTATAGGATGTGATTTCGTATGTATGAAGTTCGATAATCTTGCCAGAATCTGTTGTGTGTTTTGCGATAGTAATCAGGTTGCCGATTTGTGCATCTATCCTCAATTCTTCGGCCAGTTCACGATGCAGGCATGTTGGGCCGTCTTCGCCATCTTCAAATTTACCGCCGGGATATTCCCATTCACCAGCCAATGGCTGGTCAGCCGCCCGTCGCATCAACAAGACTTTGTCGCCATCCCTAAAAATCGCAGCAGTAACTTTCATTTGTTTAATTTATCGCTAATTATATCGCTATTTTGATACCAGTTATCGATATATGATTATACTCAGATTTTTATCAAATGTACATATAATATACTTGCTAATATATGCAATAAAAAAACGCCCATTGGCGTCTTTTTTGAACACTTCGCTAAACAATAATTTATCTAAGTAACTTGGGTCAGAAATATCGACCTTTGACACGTCAATTTCGCCACTCATCAGCTTAGGCAACAACGCATCCCGGATTTCTGATAACACTGAGGATTCTGCTAAATTGTTGGCCATAGTCCTATATAAACTTTCTGCCAAGGAAGCAACTGCATCCAATATTTTTAAATCATGTGGCAGAAACAATTTGTATTCCGGCAAAGCTTTTTTGCTTAAATGTAAAACGGTCGTACCATTTATATAACCTAAACAATGCTGCTTAAACACGGCATTTTTTAACAACAGGGCTAATAGGAATTTGGATACTACATTTTGCTTTGGTGAAACTTTGATCAAATCCATAGAGAATACAAGCTTAGAATAATTAGCTTTATTTAGCAGAAGTTCCGCATTACCTATAATCTCAGCATTTTGTGTTAAATCTGTGTGTGCTACCAAGATATCAAACAAATCGGCCTTTTGAGTGTCTTTTAATTTTGCCGATGGAACTATTTCCTTAAATCCGTCTAGTTTAAAACCGTTAGGTCGATCAAAGTTTTTTATTGTGACCATGGCTACATTTGATTTTTGCAATTCTGCGCCCTTGTAAGAATACCCACTAACAAAATCAGCAATATCAGATAAATTATACTCTTCCCAATCTTTTGGCCTTGTGCCGCCAAACGGTTCAAAGTCAATAAACCAGGACTTAAATAAAGCCTGGGCCTGTTGCTCTAAATTATTATTTATCTTAGTATTTAACTCGATTTTTGAGTCCAGAGCAGACAAAACAGCAGCAATTTTTTGCTGGTGTTTTTTATCAGATGGAACTAAAACGGATATATTTCGCATAGTTGCCCCTGAAACCTCTTTGAAAGTCGTTCCGCTACCCATGTTCTCAATATTGTTTTTATTGTACTTTAACAAATAGTATAAAAACATAAAGTTTGTCTCAGAGTTAGGGACAATGCTTTTAAAACCCTGGTTAGTACATAGTTCATTTTCCGCAATGGCAATGTATCCGATAGGAGCCCTGGAAGTAAAAAGCACAGAATGCTTAGGCAGCATTTGCAATGAACAGCTTTTAAATCCAGTTTCTGTAATATTTCTCTCACCACGAGATATGAAACGATGATTATAACCTGCAAGATCCTTTGGGGTGATCCAGGGGATATTCCCATTTGCATAGTTTTCTGCTTTTTTTGTTGATGGGGTAGAGCCGCCAACCACAGTTCCTAAATCAGAAATTGTACAAGATGACCAACAATCATTCATTTGTTACCTCTTCATCGTCTATGCTTGCAGATATGACCTCGTTTGCCTCAGGATCATATTCTACCATAAATAGATATTTATTCATACCGACATACATATAAAATTTAATTTTAAACACAAAAGGATCGTTTTCATCATTGTCCGGACTTGAATTTTTCTGTATTTCCAACAACTGATCGAAAGCAAGTCTTTCGTCTGTGTTGACTGATAGCCCTGATTCTGTTGCTACTGTTTGTTTTAGATAATCGTCATTTTTTATTTTGGTAACGATATCCTGTTCGATTGTTATGTCAAAATTTTGCTTTATAACTGAAATAGCTTCCTCAAAATTACTGCATAATTTAATGTTTTCTATTTCTGTAGAAAACAAGGGAATAAAATCAGAGTCATTAGAGACAAACAAGTTTAAATCAGCGTTACCAATATTTGAAACAAAAGTTTCATAAATCAGAGCGTCTTTAAATCCTGCGTCGCTGTATTCTTTTTGGCCGTTGGGGGTCTTTGGTTTAACAAATGGGGTGCTTGTATGTATCGCTTTGTCTATAACCCTTTTGATGGTCGCCTCATCAATAGGAGTGGGTATTATTTGTATGTTCGAGCAAAAATTGTTTAGAAAAGATCGTGTTAACCTATCGTATTCATTTATGTCTTGCACTCTTAATGTATATTCAATGTCTAGTAGATCTCCAAAATGTTTTTTATGATTCTCAATTTGGTCGTTAAGAGAAGAGACTTTTGACCTAAAACACTCAACCATGTGTTGTTGTATTTCAGATATCACAAGCTCTGGTACGGCAACATACACTTTCTCTTGAAGATTGTTTTCTGTAATAAATGTTTTAAACAGATTAAACTCCCTTGATGGTACAAAATCAGATAAAAACATTGTACCGCCAGGCAGCCTTGTCTCAAGGACGTTTGTATCAAGAAAAACAAAAATTTTGTTAAACTTACTCATCCGATATAGTGTATCCAATGTTTGCTAACTGATTTATAATTTCACATTGTAAATCATCCGATTTTTTAAACATTGCTCCCAGCTCAGTGGTCAAGCGTTTCATTTTTTCTTCGAATGGCTCGCCATCGTCCTCCTGCTCCTCTATACCAACATAGCGTCCAGGTGTTAAAATGTAATCTTGGGCGGCAATATCCGCTATTGATGCAACTGCACAATACCCTTTTTCATCCTGCAGGGTACCATTTTGAAATGCCTCAAAAGTAGATGTTAATTTTTGGATGTCCTCATCAGTAAAGTCACGATGCTTGCGATCAACCATGTATCCCATTTTGCGAGCATCAATAAATACAGTTTTGCCCTTCTGGGATTTGTTTTTGTTAAAGAACCATAGAGTAACAGGAATGGTAACACTATAGAACAACTGGGTTGGCATAGCGATAATTCCCTCAATTAGATCGTCCTCAATGATCTTCCTGCGAATGTCGCCTTCGCCACCACTTTGGGTTGATAACGCACCATTGGCCAACACCAAGCCAATTTTACCATTGGGGGCCAGATGATGAATCATGTGTTGTATCCAACCATAATTGGCGTTACCGGATGGCGGAATTCCATATTTCCAACGCACGTCATCAAGTAGCTTTTCTTGACCCCAGTTTGATAAGTTAAATGGTGGGTTAGCCATAATGATATCCGCACGCAATTGCTTGTGCAAATCGTTAATAAACGTATCTGCATGATACTCACCCAAGTTGGCGTTTATACCTCGAATTGCCATATTGATTTTTGCCATTTTCCAAGTGTCTGGATTTGATTCCTGACCATAAACACTGATGTTATTACGGTTTTGACTATGTTCTGCCAAGAATTTAACCGATTGAACGAACATACCGCCAGAACCACAGGCAGGGTCATACACACGACACCCAGCATAGGGTTTCAGAATAGAAACAAGAGTTTTGACGATGCTGGCTGGGGTATAGAATTCACCACCTTTGGCACCTTCGTATGCAGCAAACTGGGCAATGCAGTATTCATAAGTTCGGCCAAGCAAATCCTTGCTTTCTTCAATGTCATCCATATTGATTTCATTTGTAAAAAGGTCGACAACCTCGCCAAGGACACGTTTGTCCAAATCCTGATTGGAATAGATTTTTGGCAAAACATTTTTCAGGGCTTTGTTTTCTGCTTCAATGGCTCTCATTGCTTCGTCTAAGACAATGCCGATTTCAGGGGTATGAGCAGCAGCAGCGATTTTGTCCCAACGTGCGCTTTCCGGAACGTAAAAAACATTAACTTCCTTATATGCATCCTTATCATTTTCAAATCCAGCACCTTCAGCGACCAATTCCTTGTAACGTTTATCGAATGCGCTGGAAATATAACGTAAGAAAATCAATCCAATAATAACCTTACGATAATCTGCCGCAGGGATATGTCCCCATAAAACACAGGCAGCATCCCATATCTGTTTTTCAAACCCAATGTTAGTGTTGTTTGTTTTTGCCATAAAAATCCCCTGTTTTTTCTGAATTCTTTCAATAAGATTATCAAGATATTCACAGAAAAGCAAGGGAGGAAACGAGGCAACGAAGAGGATTTTTTATGAAAACAATTTTTATTAACGATATCTTGCAGGCCATGATTGATGGTTTAGATAACAGACAAATGGAAAAACTGAAACAAGTATTGGAATACAACTTATTCGAGTATGAGCTGATTCAGACTGATAAGATGGACAATACTATGGAACAGGATAACAAGAATTCTGAGCTGGTAGATTTATTCTTAGCGGCTAAACATGTTGAGGGGTGCTCCGAAAAATCTCTTAAGTATTACCGTAGTACCATAGAAAGCATGCTTGCTTACTTGAATAAAAGTCTAAAACATATAATCACTGATGATTTGAGAACATATATGACCCATTACCAGACAATAAATAATGCCAGTCGTGTCACCGTGGATAATATTAGACGAATACTATCTACATTCTTCACATGGCTAGAAGATGAGAATTATATCCTGAAAAGTCCAGTTAGAAGAATACATAAAGTAAAGACCGGTACGGTGGTTCAGGAAACATATACAGACGAGGCTCTAGAACTTATGCGTGACAACTGTAAAAAGATGCGAGATCTGGCAATGATTGATATGCTGGCTTCAACTGGAATGCGTGTTGGCGAAATGGTATTGCTAAATAGAGAAGACATCAATTTTCAAGAAAGGGAATGTATTGTATTTGGTAAGGGGGACAAAGAAAGGACTGTTTACTTTGATGCACGCACAAAGTTACACCTGAAGAGGTATCTAAAAGAAAGAAAGGATGACAATCCAGCATTATTTGTTAGAACAAAATATCCATACAATAGACTGGGTATTGGGGGAATTGAATTCATAGTACGTCAAATGGGACGAAAATTAAATTTAAACAAGGTACATCCACATAAGTTCCGCCGAACCCTTGCGACAATGGCGATCGATAAAGGAATGCCTATTGAACAGGTGCAAAGATTGCTTGGACATTCAAGAATTGACACCACGCTGCGATACGCAATGGTAAAACAAAGCAATGTCAAAATAGCTCACCGGAAGTACATTAGTTAAATACTAAGAT
The DNA here is from genome assembly GCA_045637165.1 of Candidatus Enterousia sp. Taxonomy (GTDB): domain Bacteria; phylum Pseudomonadota; class Alphaproteobacteria; order Rs-D84; family Rs-D84; genus Enterousia. The sequence goes on from JAZTYU010000031.1 coordinate 7,949, forward strand.
AAATAATAATTTAGAGCAACAGGCACAGGCGTTGTTTAAGTCATGGTTTATTGACTTCGAACCATTTGGTGGGGGTATGCCTACTGATTGGGAAAAAGGTAATTTGCTTGATATTGCAAATTACTTAAATGGATTAGCAATGCAAAACTTTAGGCCTACAGATGAAGAAAAAGGTGTTCCTGTGCTCAAAATAAAAGAGCTTAGACAAGGTTTTTACGATTCTGATTCTGAGTTATGTTCACCGAACATAAAAACCGAATATCTGGTTAATGACGGGGATGTAATTTTCTCCTGGTCTGGTAGTTTACTTGTTGATTTTTGGTGTGGTGGTCAATGCGGATTAAATCAACATTTATTTAAAGTAACCTCGAAGAAATATGATAAATGGTTTTATTACTCCTGGACAAAATATTATCTTGAACGTTTCGTTGCTATCGCAGCAGACAAAGCTACAACCATGGGGCATATAAAAAGGGACGAATTAAAAAAAGCCGAGATAGTTATACCATCAGAAAAAGATTATCGTAAAATTGGCAAAGTATTAAAACCTATTTATGACCTCATTATACAAAATCGTTTAGAAAATCTTAGATTGTCATTGTTACGTGATACACTTCTGCCTAAGCTGATGAGTGGCGAAATTGACGTGTCAAAGGTCGATATTTCTGACCCAAGTTACTTAGATAAATTATTGTTTAGCGAAGAAACGGAGTAAAAATGGGGTTATTTTCTTTGATTTAGCTGCATCATCAAATATAATAGGCCTAAAAAGGAGCAAAAATGAGTTATTTATTATTTATGGATGAAAGTGGACATGACCATAAAAACATGAATTACGAAGTTCGTGGTGGGATCTCTATTGCTTCTGTTAATGTTTTCAACTTTCTAAAAGATATTCAATGTTCAGAAGAAAAAATTTTTGGCTGTAGGTTATCAGAATTTAAAACAGAAATTAAAGGATCTAAACTGTTGGAAAAAGAGCGCTTTAAATGGGCCGCTCAGGATAAAAAGCTCTCCAAAGAAGATCGCCAAAAGGGGTGTAGGCGTTTTTTAACCGCATGCCTAGAAAAAAGAAGTCCCACCAGACAAGACTTTACCGCATTTGGTCAAGCATCATTAGAGATGGCAGACACTATTCTTGGTCTGCTAAAAAAATACAAGGCGAAAGTCTTTGCATGCCTAATCGAAAAAGGTGTTAAGAAACCTCTAAATTTTGAATTTGATGATTATCTACGTAAGGACCATGTGTTTTTGATGGAAATTTTCGCAAATTTCTTGGCAAGACAGCGAGAAGACGGTCTATTGATAATGGATCAATGTGAAAAAGAATACGATAAAAAGTTTAAAAGACAGCTAACGAACTATTTTTCGAAAACTATTTCAGGACAACAACACGCCAATTGGATTGTTCCTGAGCCTTTATTTATAGAATCAGATATAAATTATTTGATACAGGTAGCAGATGTTTGTATTTATATCATAAATACAGGGTACAGAAGATCTCAGGGTATGCATGCGCCCGCACGTTCAGAAATACAAGAACGGTATGAAAACAAAATTGCACGCCTGCAATATAAAGGCTATAAGACCATAAAGGGACAGCGAAAAGTATTAGAGAGCATAAAGCTGCATAAGAGCCCGTATCAGACAAGAAAAAAGAGGTAATGCAGTTGGAGCCACCATTAGCAACCCCTCAGCCGAACCTCTGATATTATGATGACATAATAAAAATAGCTTGTCAAACATTTTAAGAAAAAAAAAGTAAAAACGAGAAAACAGATGAGCACTATATTTAACGAAAATAGTTATGAAGTATCTATTATAGAACTGTTCCAGCAACTAGGATATCAGCATGTTTATGGCCCCGATGTTGTCCGTGACTACACCAGTCCATTGTATGAAGATATTCTTAAATCCCAGCTTAAGAGACTCAATCCGTTTACCTCTGAAAAGATTCTTGAGGGGGCTTTTAACAAGATCAAATATTTTGATAATGGTGACCTGGTCCAGCGCAATGAGGCATTTACTAATTATCTTCAGAATGGAATCGAGGTTCCATTCGTTGAAAATGGGGAATCTAGGACTGAATTGGTTCGCATTGTTGATTACTCTGATCTAGGAAACAACTCTTTCATTATCGCTAATCAGTGGACATTTATTGAAAACAGCGAAAAAAGACCTGATCTGATAGTGTTCCTTAATGGTATTCCGGTTGTCTTAATGGAGTTAAAATCACCATCTAGAGAAGAAACGGAGGTTTCCGAGGCGTATCGTCAGCTGCGTAATTATATGCAGGAAATTCCATCGATGTTCATTTATAATGCTTTCTGTGTCATGAGTGACCAGTTGACATCTAAGGCAGGCACTATCACTGCTGGCGAAGACCGTTACATGGAGTGGAAGACCACTGATGGCTCTTACGAAAATACAAAGGCTGCTCAGTTTGATACATTCTTTATCGGCATGTTTGAGCAAACACGCTTTCTGGATATCTTAAAGAATTTTATTTGTTTCTCTAAAGAAAGTAAGCAGGATGTCAAGATCCTTGCTGGATATCATCAATATTTTGCTGTTCGCAAGGCAATCACATCAACAGAAAACGCTGTCGGCAATGATGGTAAGGCCGGGGTCTTTTGGCACACCCAGGGAAGTGGCAAATCACTTTCAATGGTATTTTACGCCAAGTTATTGCAATCTACCCTGACTAGTCCGACTGTTGTCGTTATCACTGATCGAAACGACCTGGACGATCAGTTGTATGGGCAATTCGCCAAGTGTAAGGACTTCTTGCGCCAGGAACCTGTCCAAGCCACTAGCAGAAAAGGCTTAAAAGATTGGTTAGACGGCCGTGTTGCCAATGGTATTATCTTCACAACCATGCAAAAGTTCGAGGAATCAGATGAGCCACTGTCAGAACGGACCAATATTATTGTAATGGCCGATGAAGCTCATCGTAGTCAATATGGCTTGACCGAGAAATTTAAGATGACCAAGGATGCCGATGGTAACGATATTACAAAACGGGTTGTCGGTGCTGCACGCATTATCCGTAACAACCTACCTAATGCTACCTATATTGGCTTTACTGGCACACCTGTTTCTATCAAGGATCGTAACACACGTGAGGTCTTTGGTAATTATATTGATGTTTATGATATGACACAGGCTGTTGAAGATGGTGCGACTCGTCCTGTATATTATGAAAGTCGGGTTGTGAAACTAAAATTAGACGAAAAAGTCATCAAAGAAATTGACGAACAGTATGACGCCTTAGCTGATGCCGTTGATCCTGTAGTCTTGGAACAGAGCAAGAAACAAATTGGTCAAATGGAAGCCGTTTTGGGTAATGACAACACTATTGATTCCCTTGTAACAGATATTCTTGCTCACTATGAAAATAACCGTGCTGATTTGCTCACTGGCAAGGCTATGATTGTGGCTTATTCTCGTCCAATTGCTATGAAAATATATAATCGTATCATGGAATTACGTCCGACTTGGACTGATAAAGTCGCAGTTGTCATGACGGATGAAAACAAGGATCCTGAAGAATGGCGCAAGGTCATCGGCAACAAGGCCCATCGTGAAGAACTGGCCACCAAGTTCAAGGATAATAACAGTCCGCTAAAAATCGCTATTGTGGTTGACATGTGGCTAACTGGATTTGATGTTCCGTCATTGGCGACCATGTATGTATATAAACCAATGTCAGGCCATAATCTGATGCAGGCTATCGCACGTGTTAATCGCGTATTTAAGGACAAGGAAGGTGGTTTGGTGGTCGACTATATCGGTATTGCGGCTGCTCTTAAACAGGCGATGAACGACTATACAACCCGTGATAAGAAGAAATTTGGCGACCCCGACATTAGTAAAGTAGCATATCCAAAGTTTTTGGAAAAATTAGATGTTTGCCGTTCACTGATGCATGGTTATGATTATCGGTTGTTCTTTACAGGCACTCCGCTTGAAAAAGCCACAACAATTAGTGGTGGTTTGAATTTCTTGCTGGAACCGTCACGCAATGACACCAAGGAGGCATTCCGCAAGGAAGCTTTAATGTTGAACCAAGCTCTATCATTATGTTCTTCTATGGTCCAAAAAGACATGCGCTTTGAAGCAGCATTCTTTGAAACAATACGTGTATTGATTCAGCGTATGATGTTTGCTGGTTCTGGTGGCAAGAAAATGTCATTAAAGGAATTGAATGAGAAAATCAATGAAATGCTAAAACAGAGCATTAAAAGCGATGGGGTGATAAACCTTTTCTCTACAAATGTGTCAGACGGTTTCTCTTTATTTGACCCAAAATTCCTGGATGAAATTTCCAAGATGAAAGAACGCAATATCGCCGTTGAATTGCTGAAAAAACTGATTGCGGAGCAAATTAAGGTATATCGCAGAACCAATGTTGTAAAATCAGAAAAATTTAGCGAAATCATTCAAACAGTTATGAATAAGTACCTGAATGGCATGCTGACCAATGAAGAAGTTATCGCTGAATTGATGAACCTGGCTAAGCAAATTACGACGGCACAGCAGGAAGGTGAGGACCTTGGTTTGAGTCCTGAGGAATTGGCATTCTATGATGCTCTGACAAAACCACGAGCCGTTAAGGACTTCTATGAAAATGATGAACTTATCGCTATCACAAAAGAACTGACAGAGGCACTGCAGAAAAATAAGACTGTAGACTGGCAACGCAAAGATGATGCTCGTGCAGCAATGCGAATGACAATAAAGCGACTGTTACGCAAGCATAGATATCCACCAGAGGGCGAAGATGATGCTATTCAGACTGTTATGACCCAGTGTGAATTATGGACTGATAACCTGATGGAAATCGATTAAACAACGCCCCAAAATGGGGCTTTGTTTATCAATTGATTTTTTCAATAAATGGTGTAGAATATGTGTGTGCAAGTAATTGCACGATCGACATTAAAAGTGCGAACGGGTTTCATCGCCCAAGAACCACAACTTCTAATGTCCCGACAATGGTCGGGATGCTGTTGCTATATAATAAGGTTTATCCTGAAGGCGCAGAGTTCTGTTCTTGAACTGATGAACTCCCGACCACTCTTGTTTGAGTGGTCTTTTGTTTGGGGTTGTATGGTTGTCAGACAATGGACTTTTGTTATTGGGATTGCGTTTGCCATTGGGGTTGGCGTTGGGGTGCAATTGCCCACACGGACGGTCACCCCGCCCGCCAGCGCACCCATATCAATCGGGGCCTTTTTCACCCCCGGCACCGAATGCGAAGACCGCATAATTGCAGAAATCAATCGGGCCACGACCATTGACATTGCCGTCTATTCCATAACCAATCCGAAAATTGCCGATGCCATTATCGCCGCCCATCGCCGGGGCGCCCGTGTCCGCATCGTCACGGACCGAACTATGGCCGGGCATAAATCGTCCATGATTGATGAACTGGCGGCCGCCAGCATACCCGTCCGCGTCAATCGCCGACACAAGATTGAACACAACAAATTCGCAGTCTTTGATAATCGGCGTATGGTGACGGGTTCCTATAACTGGACCACCGCCGCCACAAAGTATAACAGTGAAAACTGCATCTTCCTGACCACCCCAGCACAAGAATACACCAAACGGTTTGAATATTTGTGGAATACATATAAAAAATAACCCGCCCACACAGGGCGGATGTTTATTTATGCAGGGCGATATTTATCCGCTCAGATAATTTCTTTGCGTGTTTCCTGACGGAAAGGTAGAACACGAACGAAATCGCCAAACAAGTAATCCCAACAACACTATTCCCAACTGCCAAGGCAAAAATCATCAAAACAATTGATGCCATCAACACATTACGAGACAGTGCGTATTCACGACTCAATGTTTTTAAAAACACGTCTTCTTTTTCAGCAGAAACATATTCTTTATAATCATGCCATTGGATCTTGATTTTACGCGACAACCAAGTTCTGCGCTCTGGGGGCACGTCTGTCATTAGAATTTCTTCCAAGGATACGGATGCCATACGGTTCATAACCAGTCCTACAAAATAAGCCAATGCAATAAAACACACTGTTTCCGTAGTTGGGCTGTTTATTACCCCTTGTAGCAGTCGCCACTGTGCGCCAAAGAACAAGGGATCGATTAACACAAGCCCAATTAAAGAAACCAGACCAATAAACAACATGTTTATCAAATGATAAAAAGGTATCTTGTTCATGACCACCCCCACTTATGCGGCATGATGCCAAGAATCAAATGAGTAATTCCCAAACGGATCAATGCGTAAAACGATGTTACCGTCTTTTCTGGTCGTTAACACATGTCTGGATTCACCGTTAAGCCATATTCCGCGTCCATTATT
>JAZTYU010000032.1:0-13088 GCA_045637165.1 Candidatus Enterousia sp.
GGCGGTTGGAACAGAAATAGGAGAGGAAAATCAGATGAAACGTGCATTTATCAGATTGTTTGGTTGTATATTATCCGCCATTGGTTTAAGTGTGTCGTATGATACGACAATGACTGTCTTGTTGGGCGAAGATGCTGCCCCAGGTGCGGTGTTTGGGGCACCAAGTGGAAGTGGTGATTCGGGCAGTGGTGGGTCTGATTCTGGTTCTGGTGGTAGTCTTCTTGGTGTTGGGGAGTTCTTGGTTGATGGGCTAACGGGAAGGTGTGATGTTAGTGGGCTTAATGTTGAATATAACGTTTATTTGACAACATGGTATGTTGGATGGTTGAATCATAATTATACAGGGGCGAATTTTAGTGCGGGTTGGCCACAGAAAAGGCGTGATTATACTTCTAGCCCTATGCCTGTGGATTTTAGTTTTTCTGGCTCAACAGCAAAATATACTATGTCGGGGAATTTTGTTCCGCTGGATGAAGCAACTGAAGTTGATTTATGTACTGGTATGTATGGTATTCCATATGGGGTGTCAACAGGTTTGGGTGATAACTGGGAATCCCAACCGTTTCGGAATTATTGTATTGTGAATTTTGCTGAGGCACCAAAACCTAGTATGAACGGAGATACTTATTACCAAGCGGTGTATTTGCCATCTAGTCAGCCGTTTTTAAATATGGGGTGCTGCTCTGGTGGTGCAACGGGGACGAATTGTAGGTGCAGTTTTGCCAAGGCGGATAGGGCATATACTTATAAGTATTATAATACAAACACTAGACAATGGATTTCTGATGAAACTTCGCCGTTTTATGAACCGTATATATTCTATTTCTATAGTGGGTGTGATGCTGGATATTACCCAAGTAGCGGTGTCGATGAAGGTGCGGTTATCGTGTTTCAGGCACTGCAGTTTAAATATGGTGGCGGAAGTATGAACTATTCTCAAAATGATGTGTGTCCACCTGATGATGATTTTGCTGACCTTTTGTTGAGTAATTCTGGCAATGCGTATCAGGGCAGCTATTTTAAAAATTGTAAAGAGTGTCCGTCAATGACAAGTATCTATAATTCGTCAGAGTTTAGTCCAACGATTAAAAATAATGGTTCGATGACCAGAACCGCCAGTGCAGCTGGTGTGACGGGTGTGTCGGCGTGCAGGGCAAATGTAGATGGTGCCAAGGATGATACAGGGACATTTAATGTTGTAGGAACTTGTTCGTATAAAGGTTAAAAATCCGCCGTTTGGGGGATTTTTTTTGGAGAAAAGTAAAAACTTGACTTTTTTGTCAATTTTGTGTATAGTATGTTCGTCAAGTGGGAACAGTTCTGTTCCCCAAATCTCCAAAAGGAAAATTTTATGCATATAAATGAATTAAAGGCGAAGACGCCACAGCAACTGCTGAAAATGGCAGAAGATATGGGTATTGAAAATCCGTCACAATTAAATGTGCAACAATTACGCTTTGCGGTTATGCGTGTGTTTGCGGCGGATAAAAAGGTTACTTTGATTGGTGATGGGGTTTTGGAACGTATGCAAGATGGCTTTGGTTTCTTGCGTGCACCGGAATCTAATTATTTGGCAGGACCAGATGATTTGTATGTGTCGCCAAATTTGATTAAGAAATATGGGTTAAAGACGGGTGATTATGTCGAGGGTCAAATTCAGGCCCCTGCGGCAGAAACAGAACGTTATTTTGCGTTGGAAACAATTGAACGGGTAAATGGTGATAATCCAGAAAAGTTAAAACATCGTGTTTCGTTTGATGATATGACGCCATTGTATCCAGATGAACAGTTAAAAATGGAGGTCGAAAACGACAAGGACAAGGGACGTAATTTGTCTGCCCGTGTGATTGATTTGATTTCGCCAACTGGCAAGGGACAACGTTCGCTGATTGTTGCACCGCCAAGAACTGGAAAAACTGTTATGTTGCAGAATATTGCACATAGCATCGCAACAAACTATCCAGATGTAAAATTGATTGTGTTATTGATTGATGAACGTCCAGAAGAAGTTACAGATATGCAACGCAGTGTAAAGGGCGAAGTTATTTCTTCGACTTTTGATGAACCAGCAGCACGTCATATTCAGGTTGCGGAAATGGTTATAGAAAAGGCAAAACGTTTGGTAGAAGCTGGTCAAGATGTTGTTATCTTGCTGGATTCTATTACACGTTTGGGGCGTGCGTATAATACGTGTGTGCCATCTAGTGGCAAGGTTTTAACTGGTGGTGTTGATGCATATGCGTTGCAGCGTCCAAAACGTTTCTTTGGTGCAGCCCGTAATATCGAAGGTGGTGGCAGTCTGACTATTATTGCAACAGCATTGGTTGATACAGGGTCCAAGATGGATGAAGTTATCTTTGAAGAATTTAAGGGAACTGGTAATAGCGAAATTATTCTGGACCGCAAATTGTCTGATAAGCGTGTTTATCCTGCGATTGATATTACAAAGTCGGGAACACGTAAAGAAGATTTGTTGGTGGGCAAGGATATTTTAAGCAAAATGTATGTCTTGCGTCGTATTATCAATCCAATGGGGACATTGGAAGCAATGGAGTTCTTGTTGGATAAATTGCGTATGACGAAAACTAATTCGGATTTCTTTAATTCGATGAATCAATAAGAAAGTCCCCCGTCTTGGGGGATTTTTTGTTTGTAAAATAAAAGGTTGGCACCCCATAGAAACTGTTTGTCAAAGCAATTGCATTTGTTTGTTTTGTTAACATGACCAATGTCATGGTGTGTTGCCATGGTGGGGGGTGAGAACCCCTTCAACAAGCGTCTGTGGAACATCTTTTGTTTGTGTGTTTTTGTTCTGGGGCGAAAAAAAAACTCCTGATGCAATGGTGTCAGGAGGGCATGCGAATATATTGAATAAGCAGTACAATTCTTGTTGATTGTTCTCAACCTCTTGACCACTCCAATTTTCGGTGGTTTTTTATTGAACTTGGGGGTGGGGATGTTAAAAAAGTTTTCTTTATTTATGGTGATGGTGGTCTGTTCTGTTGGTTGGGGGCATGCTGCACAACTTTGTATTGATACCAGTGTTTTTGATGAACCCGTGACAGAAGAGAATTTTGGTGCATGGACGCTGGATTGGTCGTTGGTTTATGCGGATTCGCAAATTACGGTTAAGGGGATTTCGGTATGTTCTGATATGGCAGGAAATCGTGGTGATGTCGCAGAAAATTTGGAACAGTCTGGTTTTGGTGATGCGAATTGTTGGTGTCGTTGTGGGGCTTTGCAGAGGGTGATGGGGTTGATTGTGCACAAAACTGTTCGGCCTATTGTGCAGGTGAGTTTCAGGAATCTGATTTTCGTAATATTATGTTTGGAAGTGTGGCTAGATAGGCACCTGATAGATGAAAGGGAGTGTTTCTGTATTGTTATTGTATTGTTGCCATGTGTGGCAATGGGGGGAACTTGTCCGGCTGGCTATATCATAGTGGAAAAGCCAAATGTAGTAATTGTGGATTCTTGTTCGGCAGGTTCGTTGTCGGTGGATGCTGTTTCTGTTTGTGGTGTAAATTCAGCTGGGGTGTGTTGGGTCGCTGAACAAATTCGTAGTTTGTGTAATTCAGGGATACATAATCTTAAAAGTTCAGGTGGGGTTGGTGTGGCACTGTGGGCAGAACGGGGAACGGTGCTGTCGTTATGTGTTAAATACAATGGTATGGTGTGCTATGCGGATTTAGAGTCGGGGCAGTCCAGTGGTGCAATAAATGTTAAATATAATGGTGTGGTTTATCATACTATGAATTAGGAGCTAAGGTATGCGGATTTATTTTTTGTTGGCGATATTGGTCGCCTTTTTTTGTGTGTATTTTGCAGGTGTGCGATATGGAACAGTTCGCGGAAAGCGTGATAGTGCTGTGCAGTATCAGGAAAATATCAGTGAAATTATAAAAATTCAAGAGGAAGTAAATGCAGAGGTTTTTAGTCGTGCCACTGATGATATTCGTGGCGTCTTGCGTCAGAAATACACAATTGCAGAATAATGTTTGTGCAAGTATTGTTTGCCGCCCGATATATGGTCGGGCAACAGATTGGGCAGTAATTAGTGATGATTTGGTGCGTAATATTTATCGGCATAATCGGCAGTGTGAGATTTATAATAAACAAATAGTTGACAAGATGTAAATTTGTCTTATATATTCTGTGGAATGGCTATGTATGATACTAATTTAATTTATGATATAAATGCACCACGGGTAAAGCACGTGGCGTTGACTGGGTATTTGTCAAAAAAATGGCACAGATTTCATACTTATTTGCAACATATTGTTTATAACTGTGATGTTTCGCCATATCTGGGGGCCTTGCCGCCAGAGTTGCGGAAACGTGCAGATAAAAAGAATTTATCCCATGTGACATCAGAATTTCGTAATATGTTTGAAGATTTTTTGATTCAAAACGCTTATGAAATTTATTCGATGGACAAGGACAGGGTTTATAATATTCCACAAATTGGGGATTTGTTTGGAACACAATGCATTCTGGAAACCAAAGGTGTGAATGTATATGGTGTAAATCCGTGGTCGGGGGCGTCGGGGTTTGTATTAAAAATGTCTTTCCCGGAAATAAATGCACATTATGCAATAAAATTATTTTATAAAGACCGGCCAGAGTGGATTGATTATGACCACGGTGTTTGGTTTGAAGTGGCAACTGCACTGGCTGCAAACAAGGCGGAACCAAAAGATAATAATCCAATGTATATGGCGTCGTTGATATATGAAAAATATATGATGTCTGCGTGGGCTGGGGATGAGGATGGTATCAAAGAACGCGAAAATAAAAATAGTATATTTTGCACTAATCCAAAAGAAAGTGAATCCAGAAATTTAAGGGCAGGTCGCAGAATTGACTGGGGTGAAACGTATCGGACAGACTATGGTTCGTTGACATATAGGGGACGTAAATTGTTGCGTCAAATTATGGCAATGGATGTAAAAGCCGTTCAAAAGACGTTGAATAAGAAGTCTGATGGATTGCTTAAAAAGGAATTAGAACATGCTGTTGAATTGGCTGGTTTGTTAGCGTTTTATGATGATAACCAGCCAGTTGAACAGTTCTTGAAACAGATTTCTTTGGGGCGATAAGGCTTTTCTTATTCGATAATCAAGTTTAACAATCGTTTTACAATGCTTGCACTGGCATCGTCGCCAGATGGGGCGTATTCGACAAATTCAAAACTGTGTGCATCATCAAATTCACGAATTAAATATTCTGCGGCTTCGACTGTTATTCCGCCGCCAGCAGGAACCAGGACATCACGGAAATATTTTGGGTCAATTGCGTCAAAGTCGAACGAAACAACAAATGGACGGTCGCCAATTTTTTTGCGAATCTCGTTAACAGCATCGTGCCAATCAGATTTAGTTTGTAATTGGTCTGCTGAACGAATGTAAATGTTTTTCTGGGTGGCGTATTCTATTTCAGCAGGTTCGTATGAACGTGTTGCCAAATAAAATAAATTTTCAGGTTTTAGGGCAGGGCGTTTGTCTTGTAGGGAAAGCCAGCGTTCATCGCCGTCGCCCAGCAGGGCACGAACATTTGTTCCGTGTGGTGCACCAGATGCTTGGGCTTGTGCGGATTCGGGTGTATGGATGTCTAAGTGTGCATCGATATACACCAGGCATAAATCCTGGGTTGGAATTCGGTTGCGTAATGCAACAAAGTGTCCGTAGTTTACAGAATGGTCGCCACCAATCATTACGTGTGCATCATCGGGGGTGGTGGTGTATATTTTTTTCTGGATTTTAAAGTTTTCGCCAAAGCGGTCATTGGCACATTCGTTTGCATCAAACGGGTCGGCGACGACGGTTATCCAATCTGCGTCGGGAAACATTTGTTTTACTGCTGATGGGGCCAGGGCAGGACCGCCCGCTATGGCGGTGCGTAAGCAGCCACGTCCATATTCTATACCAAAAATGTGATTCATTTGTATGCCTCTACTATGCTCTCGGCGGCGTTTTGAAGTTTTAATAACGATTTTTCATAGGTTTCACAATCACGTGAAATTTCAGAACGATATGCGTCGTGCAGGTTGGCCGCCATGTAATAACAACCACGCAGGTGTTGAACGCAATATTCGTGGCCTGTGTTAAAAGCGTTTTGACCACGAACACGACTTTCGGTGTCTGCCCAGTTTATGTTCAGGGCATTATCAATGTTTTCAAACGAATTGTCGCCGTAATATTTTCCGACAGTATTCATCCAATATTCGTTCATTTCATCGTCAGACCATTCGTTTGTGGACTGTATCGTCAGAATTTGGCGAATCAACGAATCGATTGCAGGACGATATTTCGAATCGATTTGTGCCAGTTTGGAACTGCAATAACAACGGTTGTATTCTGTGTCGTCACGTTCGCAATAGTCGTTCATACATTCTGTATAATCTGCCATACAGCGAACAGATGATACACGGGCACTGTCTGATTCAACAAAATTTGCGGCAGCGTTTGCACTGGTCTTGTAATTATAAGAATTTTCCGTGCGTGAAGAACGATTCGTTGCAGCCATTTTTGTTCCAGATGTTCCAGAACGTGCAACAACACGGCGTTGTGTTGTAGGGGCAGAATATGTTGTTTGGGCAGATGTGGCACTGCGTGCATTTGTTGTTGGGATTGTGCGACGGGCGGCCGTGGTTGTAGCACTGCGTCCCGTGTTTGTGCGTGCAACAACACGACGTTGGGCAGCCATAGGTGTGGTTTTGACCACTGTGTTTATAGGGCTAAGTGATTGAGATGTTGTTGTTCCAGGGTTTAGATTTGTTCGCATTTGGTTGCTGAGATATGGATACATATAATTGTAATTGTATGGGGTTGTGTTCGTCAGCTGTGCGTCACGGGTTGCACAAAATGCACCTGTTGTTAGGCCTAAAAATGCGATAAAACAAAGTATTCTTTTTCTCATCTGCTTTATATCATAGGAAACTTAGAAGAAAAATAAAAGAAAAATTTGCATTTATAAAAAATGTTGTTATAATGAGACTCGTTTCGGGGTGTAGCTCAGTCTGGTAGAGTGCTTGGTTTGGGACCAAGATGTCGAAGGTTCGAATCCTTTCGCCCCGACCACTTTTCATTTGTGGTCAAATTCACCAGCATATCAAACGGTTTATTCAAGGAATACAGCAGTTTTCCGTCTTTTAGTGTGCAGTTCGAAAGTAGTAAGTTCAGCAGTGCACGTTTTTGTTCGACTTTCGAACTTTTAAATAATTCGCCAGCCATTGAAACAACTAAAAAGACCGATTCTATCGTGGTTATAAATGATTTGTCCGCTGCGATGTGTGACTGCTGTCTGTTTTGGATGTCGAATATTTCTTTTTCCAGTTCGGAGCGTTTTGTGTCGTATTCGGTCTGTGTAATACTTTGGTTTAAAAGTAAGTCTAGCAGACGTGACTTTTTATCGTTGGCACGTTCTAATTGTTTGGCCAAGTCGTTCAACGACTGATTCAGGAACTCGTTTTCTGCCTGAATGGATGTTTTTAAAGCATCGACTATTTCCTGCATTATGTTTTGTGGGATAGATAATCTGTCGAATACTTCTGTTTGAATCTGTTCAAATATTTTCTGTTCGTTGACCGGCGGTTGTTGGCAGTTGCCTTTGTAATGAGAGCATTTCAAATATGTATATGTTTTTCCGCTGGGTTTGGTTTTCAAGTCGCTGGATATTGCACAGCCACAATCTGCACAACGAATTAAACCGCTAAATGCGAATGGAATTTTTGCATATTTCTGTCGTTTGCTGGCTTTTTGGGTCATAATGGCCTGGCATTTGTCAAACAATTCTTTGCTTATTATGGGTTCGTATATGTGTGCATATAAGTGGCCTTTGACCCGCATAACGCCATAATAAAATGGGTTAGTTAATAATTTCTGGATTAGTGATTTGTTTAGTGGTGCATTTTTCAGTCTGCTGGTTAGCCCAATATTTTTTGCTTGTTGAACCATTGCCCCAAGTGTGTAAAGTCCGGATGCGTATAATTCGAACAGTCGTTTGACTTTGAATGCGCGTTCTTGGTCAATAATAATTGTTGGATGATTGTTGTTATCACGGGCATTTTTGTAGCCAATGGGTGCCAAACTCTGCCATATTCCCTTGCCAGTGTTGTAATTGATACTGCGTTTAACATTATCACGCAGGTTTCCGACATAGGTCTTTGATGTGAAAACGCCTAAGTCCCATCTGGCGATATCGGCACTGTTTGAATCCTTGTGTATAACCAGGTTTTCACGAACAAAATGGATTTCTATTTTATCTGCATTGCGTAATTCGTCTAAATCGACGGATTCCTTGAATCCACGTTGCACACGGTCAATGGTATCTGCCACAAGTGCGACCTTATGGGGCAATCCCTGGATATAACGCAACATTTCTTCGAATTTTTTGCGTTCGGATTTTGTGGAACTTTCAACAAGTTGGAATGTTTTTAATATTTCAAGGTCTTTTCTGGCACAGTAATTGCGTAAATTTTCTGTCTGGGCATCAATAGACATTCCCTCGGCTTGTTCTCGGGATGATACTCGTGCCAGCAGGACCGCATACATTTTACATGCCCGCCACGTTAATCATTGGTTTTGTGCCAGTTTGTTTGAACGGAATGATTTTCATCAGTTCGTCTTCTGGAATGGCACGTCTTGCAGCGACCATATCTAAACGGTTCTGTAAACGCAGGAAATATCCCTGGGATAGGCCGAAATAACGCGTTAAACGTAAATCTACCTGGGCTGAAATGCCACGTGTGCCGTGGACAATGCCGTGTATGCAGTTCGCAGGCATGTCGATTGCACGTGCCAGCGCATTCATAGATAAGCCCAGCGGTTCCATAAATTCTTCACGTAAGATATCGCCAATGTGTCCGGTTTCAATATAATTGGTCATAAAAAACGTCCTTTTTTGTTAACTGTATTATACGTTATGTAATAGATAATGTCAAGTGTTTAATGATAATCCACAATTTCGACATTATTCGCCTCGTTTTCGTTCCAGACAAAGCAAATTCGGTATTGTTGATTTATACGAATGCTCCATTGGCCTTTGCGTTTGCCACCAAGAGTTTCCAGCATGTTGGACGGCGGTATCCGCAGGTCGTCAATATTTTCGGCCGCATCCAGCATTGTTAATTTGCGGAATGCCCGTTCTTGTATGTTTGTTGGCAGTTTTTTTGAACGTTCGCCGTTAAAAATCTTTTCGGTTTCTTTGTCATTAAAAGATTTAATCATCGTGTTTCCTTTTGTAATTCCGGGTAATCGGCCAACTTAACGGCTTTAAATTCTGCCAATTCGGTTTCAATCTGTTTGAAAATATTGTATAAATAGTTTCCAGTTAAATCAACCGGTTTTAAGCAGTTTGATAAATGCCTGTATGTGCGTCCAGATGGGGATAATACCTGGTGCAGGGAACGTATTCCGTGTTCTTTGATATAGCCCAGTGCACCGCAACATTTTATGGTATCTGATTCTTTTAATCCGCAGGAACGCAGTTGTGTGAATATTGCCTGGGGGCTTTGGCTTGCTGTGATGACAATGTTTAATGATGGTCGTATGAATTTGTCCCAGAAATGTAATAGAACTGATTGGGCGGTTGTCGCAGAAAATAGTTCTTTGAATGTCAGGTTGTTGACGGGGATATTGCATTCCTGCAATGTGTTTTTTATGTGTCGTCTGTTGTTTAGTCGGCATTCCATTCGCATAATTTGTGCCTGGGGTTTTAATTGGTTGAATAGGTCCAGTTGAATTGCGTTGTCGGATTCGATTGCCCGGTTTTCGCTGATGCGTGCATGTTCTAAATCTTTAACCTTGTCATAGAATGTTAATTCGCAGTGATTGGTGTGAAATCTGACCGCTTGGCCGTCATTGCGAAAATCTGTGTCGCCCAGGTCCCAGCGTTTTGAAACTTTCAGTTTGTGTATGGCGTTTATGACCAGCGCACAGGTTGATTTGTTTTCCAGCACGATATTTTTACCATAATGTATGCCTGTGATGGTGGCATTAACCAATGTATCGTATGTTAGCATGATTCCCATTGTCGCCAGTTGGTAATGCAACATCTGTATGACGGTTTGAAAATCGCTGGGGAGCATTTCATCAAAATTATTCCCAAATATCAGTTTGGGCAACGACAGTTCGATTTTTAATGCGATTGAAAAGCCACCTTGTCGGATTCGTTTGGACAGTGTTAGGCGTGGTTTGTATTCGTTGTCGTGTTTGCTGGGGTTTAAAAAGCATTCAAAGTGTCCACGTGCCCCCAGAATGTAATATGGTGGTTCGAACAGTCCACGTGCGCTGGGGCTGAATTTATCATAGTCAACGATTTGAAATTGTTCAAATGGTATGCTTAGGATGACCGTATCAATCATATTTGTGTCCCTTGGGCTGTTGTGCGTTGACCTGCATCAGGATTTCAACAAATTTAACCAGGCGTTGACTTGCGTTTAATGCGTCCTGGTCAGACAGGGATTGTCCAGGATATAGTGTTTTTAACTGCAAAGATAACGCTTGCGTGTTTGTCATACCAACAATGTAAATGGCACGACAGGTGTAAAGCAAAGGGTCAATGGGTCGGACCCTTTGGGTCGGACCCAAAACAAATGCGAAAATCTGGGCTTTTTTATTAGAAAACTTTTTCTGGAAACGGTATAAAAACGGTGTTTTGCGAATCGTGGGGCGTGCTATGCGTGGCCTTTTTGGGATTCTGGCAAACGGATAATTGTCGCCATATATTCCGCCAAAGATTGTGATGGTCTAAGGCCATGTTCTGTCATTTTTTGTATAATAACATCGGTTAAAATCTTTTTTAATGGCTGGTTGGTGTCGGTGATTTTTAACTCGTTTATAACCTCGACCATTATTTCCATGTATGGTGTGGAATATCGTTTTTCAATGGCATTAAATGCGGTTGTAGAATGTCTAGAATGAAACTCATGTTTCAAATCCTGAAATGGTATGTATATGTCGGTGTATGTTGTGTCGTTTATTTGGATTGTATTTTTACCAATGTCCAGTTTAACCGTATTTGGAATATTGGTTATTTGTTGGTGTTGGGGCTGTTTATCGGGTGTTGAAACCATGCCATAGGCATTTATATCGCCGTCATAAAGGGCCAATTTTAATTTAACAGCGGCATCGTATATTTGTTTAGAATAATCTTTATCGGCCTGGGTAGTAAAACGCAGTGCGATTTCTGAAAATATTGGTGTGGTTGCAAAATCTGGGTGCAACAGTGCGTGGCGTTTGAATCCAAGTGCATTTGCACGAATTTGTTCCATCGGCGGAATTTTAAATGCAATCCATTCACATGCCTGTTGCAGGGTGCAGTTTTCAAAGATTTCTGTTTTGTGTTTCATAATGCGTAATGGTATCGCAAAAAGTGGCTGTTTCAAGGGAATTTACATTGAAATTGTTTTTTGCGAAAAAGTATGTTAAACTGACGGACAGGACCAATCGGGAAAGTTGTGTCCGGGGCCGTAGAAAGCCCAGTTTTTATCCGGTGCAGAATGCATCGTTTCCAACATGGTGTTGACTGCACCGTTTTTGACCCTGACTTGTATGTCGGGGGGCTGTTGTCATAGAACAGGCATATTGCCAAAAGCAGCAGGAATCAAATGATAAAAACTGATTTTTCTAACCCCCCGACCGCCATCCCGTTGGCGGTTTAATTTTTACACAATGGGGTGGGTTATGAAATCGCTGATAGAGGCATTGCCAGACGTAGTAAAACAAGGACGACGTGAGGTTGAACAGATTTTGGCACGTGCACAATCTGATAACAAAATGATGTTGCAAACAAATGAATATGTTCTGCCCGCCCGTGATGAAAGTGGTTTGTTTCGTGGCACAATTCGTGCATGCTGTCCACCCGATAATACCAGCGCAGAATACTGTGAAACAGACGGTTGGTTTAACCGATTGATAAATGGTGACAATCTGTTTGCAATACAGGCATTATTGACCGGCGACCCGGCAACCGGGCTGCCCAGTATGCGTGGTAAAATAGACCTGATATACATCGACCCCCCGTTTGATAGTAAGGCGGACTATCGGACAAAAATAACACTGCCCAATGGGGATGTGGAACAAAAACCAACGGTGTTGGAACAATTTGCATATTCGGACACATGGTCAGATGGCACAATATCGTATCTGAAAATGCTGTATCCACGTTTGGCGTTGATGAAAGAATTGTTATCCGACCAGGGCTCAATTTATGTTCATTGCGACTGGCATGCAGGACATTATTTGAAAGTGATTTTAGACGATATTTTTGGAAAAGAAAATTTCAAAAATGAAATTGTTTGGAAACGGGATACTATGAGAGGAGCAAAAGCAGTAGCCAATCAGTATGGTCGTAATCATGATGTGATATTGTATTACAGTAAAAGTCCAGAGTTTGTTTTTAATCGCCAATATGTGCCTTATTCCGAAGAATATATAAAATCAATGTTCACATATCGAGACGAAAGGGGGGTGTATAGGTTACAGCCCAAAGGCACGAGGTCTGCAGAATCAATGGCAGAATTTGAAAAACAAGGACGCGTCGTTGTATCAAAAACAGGTGTGGTTAATATAAAATTTTATTTGGATGACATGAAGGGAATTGCCCTAGATGATGTTTGGTGTGATATTCCTAATGTTCAAGGTACTTCTAATGAAAATCTAAATTATGCAACACAAAAACCAGAAAAATTGTTGGAACGAATAATAAAAGCGTCAACCAATGAAAATTCTATTGTGGCGGATTTCTTTGGCGGGTCTGGAACGACCGCAGCGGTTGCGGAAAAATTGGGACGGCGTTGGATAACGTCTGACCTGGGCAAGCCGTCATGTATGATTATGCGTAAACGTCTGATTGATATTCCGGATTGCAAGCCATTCTTGTATCACAGTATTGGTGATTATTCGCGTGAGGCATTCCTGTCCGACAAACAATTCCGCCGTGTGTCCGACCTGGCACGTGTTGTTATGGGGTTGTATGGCGCATTACCGTTTGATGTGGCGGATGCGCCATCCAACCTGGGACACATTCGCAATAGCAGCACCCTGGTATATGTGGACAGTCCGAACAAGGTGACCAATGCAAACACG
>JAZTYU010000033.1:0-8977 GCA_045637165.1 Candidatus Enterousia sp.
AGAAGCTGGGCGTGTTAAACACATATCATAAGAGCCATCTGGGTCATTTGGGTCAATATTATCTTTACAGGCCTTTTGGAAACATTGAGAAATATTACCGATACAATTTTGTCTAGCATTATCTTCTGCAATCAATTCTGCACTTTTGATTTGTGGTGCGACTTCTTTAAGGAAAGTATCCCAAACTTTGTCAGCGACATTAACACAAGATTTAGTAATAGTATCACATAGTGGTTTTTTAGCAATCAATGTATCATACGTAGATGCTGATATGGTGATAAAGTTGAAGGAAAAAATACAAAAAATACCCCGCTAGGGGGATTTTTTGTAGGGTTAGATTTGGGTTAAATTGGTAAAGACCGTTATGTCGTTGGATTCCCATTCTGTGATAAGTTTTTCGATGTCCAAAATGTTTTGGCTGCCGATATAAATTGCCGGTTTTTTATTGTGTGTTTGTCCAGCCGTTTGGGCGGCAATAATTGGTGATGGGCGGGTTTTGCCAGCGGCAAACCAATTTTCGGAATCTGCAACCCAAAAGTCAGCATCATCATGAACAGATATTGCGTGTGTGTCTGTTAAGATTATGTCGTCAATTATCGTAAATGAACGATTGGTTTGTTCCAGGTGTTTGATAATTTCAGAATCTTTTAATGGATTTGTGTTGCTGGCGTTTTCAGAAAAATCTGGTGTTGGGGTGTCTGCTAATTCGCTTGCCTGTTCTGGGGCGGGGGTGTCAAAACTGATGTCCGAAAATAGCGGCGTGTCTGAAAATATTGGTGTGTCATCAAATGATGGGTTTTTGTTGTCGCTTTCGGTGTCGATATCAAAATCTGTTGGGATTGGAAATGCGTTAGTTGTATCAACTGTTTCCAGAATTTGTTCAGGTTGTTTTGGTGCAGGTGCGTTAAATGCAGATGTTTGCATTTGTCCAATGTTGTTGCGGGCCCGGATAAATGCCATACGGATTTCTGCGGGGATTTCGTCCGATAATTCGATTTTGGGTTCTGGTTGTTCTGGGGCTGGGGATTCTGTTTCTGCAACAGGTGCTGGGGCTGGGGTGTTGCATAAAAAACTTGGGATTTTGATTTTTGGAAGTTTTGGGGTTGGGGCTGTTATTAGTGGCTTTTTGTTTCGAATAATCAATGTCGTTGTTGCAATGTAAAGTGGCAGTGCCGACAATAGTAATAGTCCAAATACAAAACCGCCAAAGCCATGCAATTCAGCATGCATAAGATGATTCCATTGTTGGGCAGAAAATATATCAAAATTGAACATAAAATACAAAATAACCCACATAATAACCGCATAGCACAGTGTCCATATTGTGGCGTATTTGTGAGTGGTGAAAAGATTTTTAATAATGTTCATGTTTGAATTATAGACAATAAACGTTGTTTGTCAATGTGTTTTTGTGGTATGTTATTTGTATAAAAAGTGCTTTTTTTCGGGGCTTTTTTATGGCATAATGTTAAAGATAAAAGTTAGGGGGAATTTTTATGCCTGGATTGTTGAATTTGTTTGGAATGTCGGCTGTGTCGATGGCGGTCTGTGCAATGGTTAGT
The DNA here is from genome assembly GCA_045637165.1 of Candidatus Enterousia sp. Taxonomy (GTDB): domain Bacteria; phylum Pseudomonadota; class Alphaproteobacteria; order Rs-D84; family Rs-D84; genus Enterousia. The sequence goes on from JAZTYU010000033.1 coordinate 1,563, forward strand.
GTTGCCAATGCTGCGACTGGACGTGATGCATATCAAAATGTGCGGTCGGCATCTGGTGGTGCAGGAGTTGCACGTATGCCGACTATGCCAACTTTGCCGTTGAATTCGGTGGGGGACATTTCAACAGATGTGTCAGTTGAAAATCCAGTTGTGGTGCCAGATGTTCCGGATGCCCCGGACGTTCCAGATGAACCGGATATTCCTGATGAACCAAAACCAGAATGTCCAGATGGTGGTGTGAAAAATTCTGAATACACTGTTGATATGTGTATGAATGATGTTTTGCGTTGTGTGAATAATGGTGCGTTGCCAAATGGGCTGAACAGTCTGTTTAACGAAGAATTGCGTAATGCGATTGTTAATGGTATGGGATTGTGTTCTGTTCAGGTTGAAAAATGCGTTTCTGATGTTCGGCGTGATTGTGCAAATGTTTATCGGTCGGCGGCAGATGTGTGGATTGATTTTGATTCACGCAAGGTTCAGCCAGAATACTATAATTTTGTCTTGCGTAAAACAGGATTGACACCAAATCAGGCAGAAAATACATGTTGGTTGTTGGATAAAAATACGTATGGCTCTTCTTTTAATGCGGTGGCAAATGACGGAACAACAACCGCAGAATATAACAAGAAAGTTGGTGCGTATAATAATCAGCAGGGCAATGTTTTGGTCAAGACCAATCCACAGGGCGTTCAGGTAAATAATGGAAATCTTGGGGTTGATGGTCAGCGTGGGCATTATGCACGTTGGGATGCGGAAAGTGCAACGTGTCTTATTCGTGTTGCGGCCTATAACAAGGATAAGCATATTACAAATAACTGGTTGTTTGGTGCATTAGGTGATGATCAACCGGCCGAAGTATGGCGTGCCGCTGGTGATACTTTTACCTGTAATAAGGATTTGTTTGGATTTTCATTGATGAATGATACGCATACCGCAGCAGTCGTTGGTATTGGTGGTGGAACAGTCGTTGGGGCAGGGGTTGGTGCAATCGCAGGGCATGGTAAACGTGAATTCGATTGTAATCGAAATAATCATCGTGAAATGTTGACAGAACTATTAAAAGAAAATCGCACGGTTGGTATTGTCAATGAGTATATCGATTATGATATTGACATAACTCAATCTGTGATGGAACCAGAATCGTGCGATGAAATCATCGAACTGTTTGATAAGTATTATCGGTATGAAACAGCAACAGCAGAGTGCAAGGGGGCTGTTCTGGAAGAAGTAGAATATTTTGAGGCTTATCTGAATTGTCCTGATGATAGATATGAATTGTGTTTCGAAGAGGCTGCAAAGGAAAATCCTTTCTTTGAAAGATGTAAAGGGCAGAATTTTAATCCGCAACAGTGTATTGAACACTTGAAAGACCTTTATAGGTTGGGGCAAATTCAGATTGAAGAATTTGAACTGATGGGGGATTGTGTGTTCAAAGCATTGAACCTGGACAAAATGAATCCGAATAGTCAGATATATTGCTGGACAACGGGTAAATGTGTGCCTGTTGAAGATACGTTGATAGAACTGGAACGATTGGACAAAGTATTTGGTCGTGATGTTAGTGAATTGATAATCAAAGGCGAAAAGTCGAATATGGGTAAAAGTATTGCTGTTGGTGCTGCTGTTGGTGCCGGTGCTGGTGGGTTGGCAACCGCAATCACGGCCTTTGTGGAAAGTAATAATATCAACTGTCGTCTGGGTGATGGTTTGGCCCAGGTTGGATTCAAGAAATCTTATTCTATTGAAACGTTGAAAGATTTTTATGTAAAATGGAATCTGCGTTTGCCAGATGTTATTGCACCAACAGCAACAATTGATAATTGTCAGTCTTGGAAAAATACATGTGCAACATATACTGATTTGAATCAGTGCAGGGCGGCACAATTTAATTACAAGCCTGCCGGGGCAACAACGACCACGTTGATTCGTTCGGCGTGTGTGCCATCAGGCAGTGCGTGTATAGAGAACTATCCTGTGGTGAAATCGCAAGGTATTTGTGAATAATTTTAATCCCCCGTTCGCGGGGGATTGTTTTGTTGCTGAAAATCTGATTAAAAAATTGACTTTGCAATATTTTTTATATAGAATGTTCAACGCACGTGTATTTGCGTGCGGCCGTTTGGCGAAAATGATAAACTAAGCTAAAAGGAAATATTTATGATTGAAAAAAACTGGATGACCCTGATTAAGCCAAAAAAATTGGATGTTGTGGTCGATGAACATAATCCTAATATTGCAACTTTGGTCGCAGAACCATTGGAAAAAGGTTTCGGTTTGACACTGGGAACAGCGTTGCGTCGTGTTCTGTTGTCTTCGTTGCAGGGATGTGCACCAATCTATATCAAAATTGATGGTGTTCAACACGAATTTTCTAGCATTTCGGGTGTGCGTGAAGATGTGACTGATATTATCTTGAACTTGAAGGGTGTTTATTTCAAGGCGTTAAGCGAAGGACAGCACAAGGCATATTTGAAAGTCAAAGGTCCAGCCGTTGTTACAGCAGGTATGATTGAAACATCTGGCAGTGTCGAAGTTATGAACAAAGATGTAGAAATTTGCACTTTGGACAAGGGGGCAAGCCTGGATATGGAAATCACATTGGGAACAGGTCGTGGTTATGTGCCTGCGTCACAGCATGCGGCTGATTTGCCATTGGGTGTGATTCCTGTGGATTCTATCTTCTCGCCAATTTTGAATGTTGCAACAGAAGTTTTGCCAACACGTGTTGGCCAGTCAACAGACTTTGATAAGTTGGAACTGACTGTTAAAACAAATGGTTCTGTTTCCCCAGAAGATGCAATCGCATTTGCAGCACGTATTTTGACAGACCAGTTGGTTGTCTTTATCAACTTTGAAGACCCAGCACAGTTGAATGCACCAAGCGAAGAAGAAAAAGCAAAAGATGCATTGCCATTTGATCCAAAATTGTTAAAGCATGTTGATGAATTGGAATTGTCTGTTCGTGCAAACAATTGCTTGAAGAACGACAAAATCAACTGGTTGGGCGAATTGGTTCAAAAGACCGAAGCAGATATGTTGAAAACACCAAACTTTGGCCGCAAGTCTTTGAATGAAATCAAAGTTCAATTAGAAGCAATGGGCCTGGGGCTGGGTATGGAAGTTCCGGGTTGGCCACCAGAAAATATTGCAGAATTGGCCAAGAAATACGAAGACCCATACAAATAAATTAAATTCTGTGGACGATTGTTGTGTTTGTCGGTTTTTATGTGGGTGAATCTACACTTTAAACCGTCAAACACCGTTTAATGGTTTCACATAATTTTATTTCTGGGGCTGGCAAGGGCGTTTTTGTGGAAATAAAGAATTTCCTTGCAACATTCGGAAAATAGTATAAAATAAGTTGAATTTAAATTCCCGTGGTTCTGGCAATGGGGTCAGGTTGCGGGTGTCTCAAAAAAAAGAAATCCCGTCCAGCAAGGGCAGGGCAGAAACACAAAGGAGTAATCGATGAGACATATGAAAGCAGGTCGCACATTTAATCGTGATACAAATGCACGCAAGGCATTGTTTATCGGTTTGGCGAAAAATTTGATTGAAAAAGAACAGATTAAAACAACTTTGCCAAAGGCAAAAGATTTGCGTAGTGTCGTTGAAAAACTGACTACTCGTGCAAAGCTTGATTCAGTTGCATATCGTCGTTTGAGAGCGGCTGAATTGGGTAATGCATCAGCAGCAACAGTTAAAAAGTTGTTCGAAGTCTTGGGACCACGCTATGCAAAACGTCCAGGTGGTTATACACGTGTTTTGAAAGCTGGTTTCCGTTATGGTGATGCGGCACCAATGGCAATTATCGAATTGGTTGACCGTGATGTAAATGCCAAGAAGGCAGTTGCACCAGTTGCAAACGAAAAAGCAACAAAAGAAGTTGTTGAAGAAGTTGTAGCAGAAAAAGACGCCGAATAATTGATATTGTTCGATTGAAAATCCCCCGTTTGGGGGATTTTTTTGTTGGGGGTGGTGCAAGAACAAGATAGGTGGATTTGTGATTTTGTCCCTGTTCCTGAACCCGGCAGTAATGACTAGGGTGTGTGTTTTGTTGATTTATAGGGGCGTGACAATAAAATTTTATTTGTAAAATTCTAGCGTGTCTTCTTTGATGTATTTTATTGCAGCATATTTTGTTGTATCTTCACCCTCAGCAACGTTGTATGAAGTTGACCAGGTGGCATTCATTTGATTAAGGCGTTCATTATATTCTTTTTGTGTTCTTGTTGTCATGTCTGGGAAATAGCATTTGATGGTGTATTTTCCGATAGGGTCATACTTTGTATAAAGGTGGCCTTTATATTTCTGGCACTGGATGGCGAATGTTTGCCATTGTGATTTTGCCGTTTCGGACGGTGTGATATTTAATTTTGTGCTTAGGTCGTTTAGCAGTGTTTGCCAATCTGATGATTGGTTGTTTAACGATAGGTCTGGGGTATCGTCAGCAGTAGTGTTAGTTAGTTTTTTTTTACCGCAGTTGGATTGTTCGGATAATTTGGGTCCAATAGGTTGATGTTTGCGGTTGATGACGATTTGCAATCATTGGCATTCACTGTGATTGTGACCTTGCGACAGGGGGTAAATCGCAGGTTGTTGTTGTTTGTATAGTTTGGATTTTTTCCAACGCATTGCTGGTATTCTTTATCTTTTTCCTTTCCTGTTGGGATTTGACCGGCACCACAATTGCAATGTCCTTCACCCATTCCGGTTGCAGTGCTGCTGGATGAAATGGGACTGTTGTCTTGGGAGGTCAGATGATTTTTTACCGCATCGGCACGTTGTTGTGACAGTCTTTGATTGAAGGCGTCACTGCCAGTGCCGTCGGTATAGCCACGAATTTCAATTTTGCAATTGTCAAAACCGTTTTGGCTTAAATTGCTGATAAAGGTGTTAAGCGCATTTTTTGCGTCGTTGGTTAAATCGGCACTGCCGTGGGCAAACAGTGTGTCAGCCGGCAGGTTGATTGTGATTTCCTGGGGGACTTCTGGGGTGACAGGGGCCGGTGCAACGGGGGCAGGGTCAGCGTTTTTAACGCATTGACTGCCTTCGACGTGATGTGTTGCGTTTGGACAATGGCAAGATTTGCCGTCGTCTTTTTTTATGTATCCGTTTATACAGATACATTGTTTGGTTTGTTCGTTAAGTGCTATATTATCGCCAGTGCATTGTGCAGATGGGGTGGCGTTTATGCAAGTATCGTTTTCGGCAGCAACAAGCGGTGATTGACAGTCACATTTGCCGTTGACGTTGATTTTATCGCCTGGACAGGTATCGCATACATTAGATTTTTCGATATAAATTTGCTTTGTGTTTTTGCAGGTGCAATTTGGGTAGGTGCCATTTGCATCATTTGGGCATTTTGTTGTTGTTGGAACAGGTGCCGGTGGCAGGGTGTCAATTTCGATTTCCAGGTCTTGGAATATTTTACGTTTTAGGTCATATTCAGCGATGATTTGACGGCTGTTTTCGTCCGGGTTGTTGCGGTTGATTATGGCATTGCCAACAATTGAACCAATGATGCCAATTCCGGCAACTGTTGCACCAGTCTTTAATTTGTCGGCTGTGTCGGCCTTTTGTTGGGCCCATGCGATTGCGTCAGGACCATTTGGGTCGGCCAAGGCACGTGCCAGTGATGCGTATGCACCAGATGTTTTGCCCGTGGATACATCATCATACAGGCCAGATGTAGCAGAATCCAAAATGGTTTCGGATTCAATCCCAGGACGCAGGCCCAGGGCGTTTTTGCGAATTTTTAGGTCGTTGGCCAGGTTTACGTATTCGCTGTAAAGGCCGATTAGTTCATTGCCACCAGGTAATTCAACGTTTTTAGTTCCGCCAGAAATGTTTTTGCCGGCACCATAGTTGCAATGGAATGTTGCCAGATATGCACGCATGGTTTCTTCGGCATCTTGGTCGGCAGATTGTTCTGCCGCCGCTGATAATAACTGCATACCGCCAATTCCAACGGCACCCATGCCCGCCGCCCCCAGGGCTTTGTTGGCGGTTGATTGTTCGATTTTGTGCATTTCGTCAGCGTTTTTTTGTAATTTGTCGATTTTTTCCAATGAATCTTCCTTGGATAAAATGTTTTTGCCAACGCATTTTGTGCCGTCATCACTTGGGTTAAATTTTGATGTGCAGGCCGTGATTATGCAAACCAATTTTCCATCAACTGTTTTGTATTCGCCAGCAGTTGCGTTTTTATCGGTTGGTGTGCATGGTGTCTTGTTCAAACTGTCGCAAGTGTTCTTTTTTTCATTGTGTTTGTATGTGTCATTGCAGGCGGTAATTTCACAGAATGCTTTATCCTTGTTGTTGCACTGTAGGGTTGCGGACTTTGCATTTTTTGGCAGTGATGGTTTTGTGTCCTGGGTGCAAGGTTCAGTGTATTTGTTTGTCTTTGTGTCTTTGTTCCAGGCGACGCATTTGCCATTTTCAACCTTGAATCCGCACTTGCATTCCATGGCAATGCACTGTCTTTTTTCTTGGTCGTATGATGTTTTTGTGGCATTCTCAACCGTCTGGTTTTCTGGGCATTTTGTTGGGATTTTTACACAGGCAGTGCCGTCATCATTTGGTTCATATTTGTCCTTGCATTTTTTGATGATGCATTTTTTTTCTTTGTCGTATTCACTGGCTATGGCGTTTTTGTCTGTGGAACAGTTTGTTTTAGATGTGCATTTGCCATCTATTTCAACCGTCCCATCTTTGCAGATGCAATGGTCGTAAAGGGTATAGGTGTTGCCTTCTTCATTATAGAGGTATGTGGTTTCTGTGATTGATTTAAGTAATTTTTTTGTCGTGCGGTCGGCAGGACATTGGATTTTGCAATATAATGATTTCTTGCTGTCTTGTTTGATTGTGCCAGATGTTGCACTTGCGTATAAAAGTGTTGATTTATCGCATGGTTTGTTTATTGGGTTAGTTGCATTTACTTCGAGTTTGTTGGTGGGGGTAAGTTTTACCGTTTCAGATGCTGATGGGATGATTTGTTGTGTTTCATAGCCCAGATCTGAAATTCTAAGCATTGCGTTTTTGGGAACATCGGAAATGGTGACGGTTCCATTATTGTCGGTTTGACCGCCAATCGCACTACCACTATTGCGGTGGATTGCTTTTCCAGAGTTGTCGATTGCAACAACGTTTGCATCGATAAGAGGTTCGTTTGTTTGTGCGTCCAGAATTGTTAGTTTGGCATTGATTGTGTCGTTTTGTTCTGTCTGGACTGGTTCGCATGTGTGTTTCAGTGTGATTGTGTTGGTTGAATCAAGATTGTATGTTTTTTTGTCGGATGTTGCTGTTACTTTAAAACCGTCACGGCAAGTGATATGGCAGTAAAGTTCGCCATTTTCCATTTGGATAGTGCCAGAATCTGCGTCGTTTGCATCTTGTAGGATTTGATGTTC
>JAZTYU010000034.1:0-2336 GCA_045637165.1 Candidatus Enterousia sp.
GGTTGTAACCGCTGGCGCGGCCGGCGCACCGGTAACGGCGATTGTTCTGACCGGTATTGAAACTGTTGGTGCCGGCATAGAACTGACCAGCCAATTAAAAATCAACGGAATTGCAGACGATTTCTTGGTGGAAAGTAATAAGTGTAAAAACGCAACGTGTGCCAAGAAAATGCTGTCGCAAAACCTGCAACGCATGGCAAATTATGCCAACGATATGACCGCGGCCGAGGCGGACGCAGTTGATACAGAAATGGCACGTCTGGCAAACCTTATCCCAGACGATGACGAAATCTGGGCAACAATGTTGGTAAATGGTACAGATATGTCGGATAATAAACTGGGGTTCTTTGACACAGATTCTTGGGAACCGGAACAGGTCTGGCGTGCGGTTGGTATTGGCCTGCAACTGACATCGTTGATAACCGGTATTACCAAATGGGCGATTTCAAAATCCAGTCGTGTGGTAAAAAGTACCGCCGCCATTAAACAAAAATTCGCACGCGCCATACAATCCATAGACAATGCCCCAGAATCAACACTGCGCGCCAAACGTCTTGAACTAAAACAGCTGGCCAAAAATGGGAAGAAAGTAAGCAATGCAGATGATGTGTTAAAAATACCGGCAGGAAATTTTGCAACATCTGCCCTTGATGGAGCCAAACAAAAATTGGTTGCATTGGGTGGAGGTATTGATGATTTTGATGGGTTGATAAATAATGTTGTGCATGCAGATGCTCCATTCCCAGGCCACTGGACAAGAAATACACTATCTGACGAAGAATTTGACGCATTAACATCTTGGTTCAAAACAGAACATAACTTAACACTAAATGTGGACGATTACGGAGTTTTGAAAATTGACAGACCAAGCAATGGGGGTGGTAGCTCAATAGCTGCACTTAAAGCAAAATATCGCTCGGGAAAAACAACATCTTCATTTGATATATCACAATTAACAACAAACAACAATATTGCAACAACAGGTACTGGATTTAGGGTAGCAGATGACGGCACAATAATTCGTGAAATACCAACAACATCACAAGGTATCAAAGACCCAATAGTTGTACCAAAAGGGCAAATGTCCGCACCAACCCAAGGGGTTGATTTGGGCAATGGTTATACAATGATGGAAGATGGTAAAATTTTGGGTCCAGTAGATTACAACGCAAGAGACCCAGAGTTAGATGACATGATAGAATTTATACGAGAGGATGCCAAACGCGGTCCAAATTATACACAAGCAGATATTGATGATCACCTTAACAACAGAGCTCTTCTTGTTGATGCATATCAGAATTTAGCTGATAATGACCGAATAAAAGAAGTTGCCAAATTTTCTCGTCAACAATATTTAGATATCATTGCATCAGATGAAAAATTAAAAGCAAAAGCATTAGGGTTCAATGACCTATCCCTAGATGAACGAGCTGAATTTGCACAGGATTTAGTAAGAGAATTTGATGCACGAATTGGTATCGGCACAGAATATGGCAGTGTACCAACATCACGAATTGAACACGGTCCAAAATCTTCGTTTAAATATGATTTTGCAGCAGAAACAGATAACGGAATAATTACATTTCGTGACGATTATCTAGAAAGTTATTCATTAGATGAGTTCATGAACACATTATCACACGAACACATGCACGACATAGACACAAAATTACCTGGTTATGGCTCTGCAACAAGACAAAACGCAGAATTTGGAGCCGCCACTAGTTTAACAGAGCAATATAAAGATTTATACAAGAAAAATGTTTTAGAAGCTGGTGGATATGGGGTCGGTGACCACGTAGGCGAAAATTTCTTACGCGACCTAAATAACCTAATAAACTCTAGACCAAAGAAATAATCCCCACATTTTTCTCACAACTATTGACAAATCATAATTCTGTGCTATATCTATAAGGGTAAGACGGGGGATACGGATGTTTCGGTTCCCTGCGGACAGATTCAGAAAAAACGGAGCATAAAATGAAACAGGAAATTTACGATATTGCATCTGCATTTATCACAGACAAAGATGTCCAAATTTCAACATTTGGTTTTAATGGGGATATAGGATACACTTTTACTAAATACGGTTTGGCAGATTATCCATATTGTTTAACAATTTTTGCCGAAGCCAAAGCACCACAAAAACGCCGTGAAAAAGGTTATATTTCCCCAAGAGCCGGCGATTTTGTACGCGGTGAAAAATACATTGAAAAGCACCACGGCAAAATAAACATAAAACGCGGTACTGCATCAGGTGATGGATATGGAAATCGCACATTAACCGAATACATAACCGAACATGAAGTCGGCAGTGCATTGGATAAAACACAATG
>JAZTYU010000035.1:0-4213 GCA_045637165.1 Candidatus Enterousia sp.
AGCGCACATTCTGTTCGCACAATGTCATTAGTCTGTTCGTATCAGTTGTCGATAATTCAAGATTTATGATGGCCATTTTGGTAATAAAAAAACCGCTGTTTTGCGGTTTCGTATATTGGTTTCCCAATTATATCCAAAATCATGCATTTTTTTTGATTTCGTGTAAAGGGGTATTTTTTTTACATTTTCCTCGTTTGTGTATTTTATATATACTTTTGTTGATAATAAGGCAATTTTTTTCTCATTCTTACTCAATTTTCCTCTCAATTACTACACAATGTATTTAAAGCTATTACAAGGTTTTCAACTGTCTTATTATATCTTTTTGATACTGTAATCCTTGAAAATTTTACTACCTTGGCTATTTTCTTGAATTCCATTCCGGTTGAGTATAACCACACTATCTTTCTATTTGTTCCGTCTTCTACCAATGGAAACCAATACAGAATTACTTCTTCCCACATACTAACCTGGGCATTTGTTGGTTGCCATTTCGGGAATTTCTTTGTTGTTTCATCTACATCCCACAATAGTTCCGTTAATGTTCTTTGTATTTCAATCCGTTGTTTTGTTGGTCCCTTATGATAAACAGGGGGCAAACTGTTATCTACCAGCGCAGCAATTTGAAGCCATTCTTCTACCAAATCTCTCGTCCATTCTTTTTTTGTTATACGCATTATTGTGCCTCCTGTGTCCTTTTATAAAATACATTTTCTTTCTCAAGCCAATCCAAGATATGCTGCATATTCGCCCATTGCTGACTTCTCTTTTTTTTGAATGTTTGCTCTGCCTTTGTAACAACAGATAGGGGAAATAATTCAAGATATTTTTGGAATTTTGGTATTTTATTTGCAATTGCCCCGAATGAAAAGAATTCATCTACAAAAAACTCTCTGGGCTTTTCAACATCACTTTCAACATCGTTTTCAACAGTTTCAGACGCATTTCTTCTTTCACTTCTTTTTATTTCATTTTCTTTATTTTTATTTTCTATTTCTTCTTTCTTTACTGTTGATATTATCCTTGATTTTAACCCTAATTTTACGGCTCTGCCTATAGCAGCTCTTTCACATTTTTCTCTATATTTGATCTCATCCTGTTCAATTTGTGCTTTCATATATTGCCACAGGCCAAGTTTGCAATCTCTATTGGGATACTCAAAAATGCATCTAAGCAATTCTGCACATTGGGCATCCGTCATATCTTTCACAAACACCGCTAATTTTGGATCTATTAAAATCTTCAATTTTTCCTCCCTTAGTCAAACAAACCAGGTTGTTTTGCTTGAGCCTGCCATTCTATTTTGTATTGCACACAGTCTTTAACTTGAGTAATAAATATCAGATCTGGACTTACCCTTATGACTGTCGCATTTCTTGTTATTACATATCTTGGTATCTGCACACGTCCTTGCAGAAACCATATGCCCTCATTGGTGATTTGCCACTCGCAATTATCGTGTGTTGGTATTGCCAGTTTGAAATATTGTAATTTCTGGAAATTGTTAAATACCGTGTTATCTAATCCAAGACTATCCAATCTTGCTCTACCACCAACAGCATTTAATCGTGCTAATCCAGATATCAGCGTTTTGTTGATTGAGTGTTTATAATCTACAGATTTTCTTCCACATGTTGGGCAAAACGAAATGTTGTTTTTCATCTTCGCCCTCCATTTTCTTCATATCTTTCTGATGAACTTATAAAACGTCTTTGTCTTTCATATTCAAATATTGCTCTTTTGGAATACTTGGTTTTTCCGCCTAGTTTTGTGTATATAGGTCCTGTTCCTTGCGTTCGCCATCTCTGTAGGGTTTTTACTGATACATCCCAATATGAGGCCAATTCTCTTTCTGTCAGGAAACGTTTTCTTTTCAGGTCTTTTTTGGTCATTTTGCATTACTCTTTGGTTGTTTTGGTATGCTTTCAGTGTATTTTGAGTTGGTTAAAAAGTCGGTCTGCTTGATATCCGATAGGCCGTTGTTTCACGGGGGTGATGCAGGTGTGTTTTGGTATGCTGGATGTGACACTTTGGTGCGGAATTATCCCTTTTGCATTTTTATGGGCTATCATTTATACTGATTTTGAAATGGCGGAAAGGTTCTATCTTTGTATCGATTTAAAAAGCTTTTTTGCCTCGGTTGAAGCTGTTGACCGGGGGCTGGATCCCTTTACTACGAACCTGGTTGTTGCGGATCCTACACGTGGTTCCGGTTCTGTCTGCCTGGCTATTACACCGGCAATGAAGGAACTGGGTATTCGTAATCGGTGCCGTGTCTTTGAAATCCCCAAGAATGTGGAATACATCACGGCAGTTCCACGCATGAAAAAGTACATGGAAGTTTCTGCCCAGATTTACAGTATCTACCTGCGCTATATTTCCGCTGAGGATATTCACGTTTATTCGATTGATGAGTGCTTTATTGATGCGACACCGTACCTGAAACTGTATAAAAAAACGCCCAAAGAATTGGCTATTATGCTGATGGATGCCGTCCTAGCTGAAACTGGCATCTGTGCCACTGCCGGCATCGGCACCAATCTGTTTCTGGCCAAAGTTGCCCTGGATATCACGGCTAAAAAGGTTCCGGACCATATCGGGTATCTGGACCAGGATTTGTTCCGCAAACACCTTTGGCATCATAAGCCCCTGACAGATGTGTGGAATATTGGAAATGGAATTGCAAAAAGGCTGGAAAAGTACGGTGTACACGACCTGCACGGAATAACAGAAATGCCGGAAGAAGTGCTTTACAAGGAATTTGGAACGAATGCCGAGTATCTTATTGACCATGCTCATGGTGTTGAGCCGTGTACTATTGCCGACATCCATAATTACCAGTCAAAGTCCCATTCGTTGTCTAACAGCCAGATTCTGTTTGAAGATTATGCGTATGATGATGCTTTGATTGTAATGCAGGAAATGGTGGATAATTTGGTCCTGGAGTTGGTGGAAAAGAATTTGGTGGCCAATGAGTTGTCTTTGGGGATTGGCTATTCTAAGGACGTTCATAGGTCCACAGGGGGCAGCAGGAAATTACCAGCGCACACGTCATCGTATAAGTCGCTGGTTCGTGAGTTTATACGCCTGTACCAGGAAACGACCGTCAAAGGTGTTCCGATCCGTAAACTGTCCATCGGTCTTGGCAATCTGATGGATGCTGATACTGTCCAACTGCAGCTGGATCTGTTTGCTGATACAGCGGCCGAGGAACGTGAAAACAAACTGCAGCATGCCTTGTTGGACATCAAGGGCAAGTTCGGTAAGAATTCCATCCTGCGTGGTATAAATTTCTATGAAAAGTCCACTGGCAAAAAGCGCAATACTTTGGTGGGGGGACACAATGGCTGACGTATCTCGTGCTAAACAGTTTATGCCGTTTGCTGCCTTGCGTGGTTATTATGCCATGATTCTGTCCAAGAACCGTGTTGTTGAACCTAGACGGGAACTTATCGGTGATGCTGCGGAACGCTTGTCTGCAAAGCTGGGGCAGTTGAAAAAGGGTATGATGGTTCGGGTCCGGTTCTATCGTGTTGATGCCTATGAAACCGTTGAGGGGATTGTTACGAGGGTTGATCCGGAGTATCGTTATCTGACCATCGTGAAAACCAAGATTCCGTTTGATGATATCGTTGATGTTTCCGGTGCGGAAGTTGTTGAATCAGAATGATTTTTTCGTTATAGTGCCGCCATGCAATATACAACACGCTTTATTCGTGAGCAAATTCAACTTGCCGCTGCGGCCAATCCTGGCAACCGGCATGTCTGTGTTATTCTGCCTACAATTGATCCAAAGCGGTGTTTTATCCTGTCCTACGATTTACGTGCCAAGAAGATTGATGGCTTGATTGAGCAAATTGGCACTCATGGCAAAAAGCGCAAACGTGTTGCCGTTCTTGATGATTTACTGACCGAGGTCAATCCTGCTGCATAAACCAGGTTTAGGTGGCAGTTTTAATCTGTATCTTCCCTTGCTGTCTGTTGTTATGATTTCACGCCATGTCTTGTGGTTCCTGAATATGCTCTGTATTCTTGCCGATCCGGAACCTATGCCGCTAAGTATGCGTTTACCATAAACCCACAGCTCGCCTTTCTCTCTGGCCTCCCACAGCATTCTTATGACTTTGCCCTGGGTTTCACCGAATTTCAATTCCTTGCCTTGCCAGATAATGCATGTAAAGTCGCTGGTCGCTATTTGGAAATCGCTTTCTTT